>CAZLYM010000082.1:0-16031 GCA_964563475.1 uncultured Pirellulaceae bacterium | reverse complement strand
TGACATCGTGGAGGTCGTTGGTTCAAGTCCAATATCGTCCACTAGAACGCACTGCGGAGATCTTTGATTCTCCTCAGTGCGTTTTTTGTTGCGCTATCGGGTGGCAGCCAATTACTCGTTGCCGCGACCTTGACGGATGGTCTCGGGCCCGCGAAGTTGGGCTGAATAGGGACGGTCCGTCTCCGCGACGTTCAGTTAATGGAGTAGAGTTCAGCCACCATGATAGAAATCCACACGCTTGATGAACTTGTCCGACATATCAACGAACATCAGTCACTTAAAGACACGGTGGTTCAGAGTGTCGATGTTTCCTCAGTTACTGAAGACATTCTGTCGGCCAAAATTGACAATACCGTTTTCCTGGGGTGTGACATTCCGGGGGATGCGCAATGCACGCTAATAAACCGCGGGGCTCTCATCTTTCCGACTCTGACTGGCCTTCCGTTTAACCCTTATCAACCGGTTCTCTACAACGCGGAAACACTGTTTGCGGATTTCAACAGCGAGCATCCGTGCAGCTACTGCGAGACTCTTGACGCTCGAGTTTATCAGCACTGGCGAGACACGGGCGGGCCGAACCCGGTGACCATTTCGGATGCCCTTTCGAGGCGGCTTCACGACATGGCGATGACCGATGCGATTGAAGACTTCCTGAAAACGCATGCCGCGCACGGAAAGATCGTCGGCATGATGGGCGGCCATTCGATGAAGCGATCAGAACCGGCTTACCTGAAGGCAGCCACCATCTCGCGCGAATTGACGCGTCGAGGCTATTTGATGGTTAGCGGCGGAGGCCCCGGCGCGATGGAGGCCACTCACGTCGGTGCGTGGTTTGTTGATCGAAGCGACGAAGAACTGGCCGAAGCCGTCGCGCACCTTGCCGAAGCGCCTAGCTATAAAGACAAGCAGTGGCTGGCGGCGGCGTTTCGGGTGATGGAGCAGTATCCGGTTCAGCAAGGCAGATCTCACTTCAGCCTTGGCATCCCCACTTGGCTGTACGGTCACGAGCCACCGACTCCTTTCGCGTCTCACATTGCCAAGTATTTTGCCAACAGCGTGCGAGAAGATGGTTTGGTCACGATTGCCACAGCGGGCTTGATCTTCGCGCCCGGCAGTGCGGGAACGATTCAAGAAGTCTTTCAGGATGCCACGCAAAACCACTACGCAACCACCGGCGTTTCCAGCCCCATGGTTTTTCTGGATGAGGAATACTGGACGAAGAAAAAGCCCATCTATCCGTTGCTCAAAGAGCTCGCGGCCGACAAGCCCTATCATGATCTTGTCGCGATCTTCGATGATGCACAATCGGTTGTCAGCTTTATCGAAAACAATCCGCCGATTCCCAGCAACAACGAACACTGGTCATTCTGTGCCGAACATTGCCAGCCAACGGTGTCTTAAGGGCCAAGTTGACGTGTGCTGGCTAAATACCCAAGCGAAGCCGTTTATTTTGCGGCGTGCTTGCCACCGTGTTTGGTGAGGAAGACGTAGGCGCGTTTCCAACCAAGCGACTTCGCGAAATCGAGTGCCGTGTGGCCCTTTTTCGATTTCGAATTGATATCAGCGCCGCATTCCAACAACGCTTTTATGCCGACGGCAGAACCACACAACGCCATTTGATGAAGCATGTTTAAACCGTCTTCGCCAACATCAGAAACCGCTTGCGGGTTTTTGGTGGCAAACTCCTTGATCGACGGCGCCATGTTCGCGGCCATGGGGTGTTCTTTCTTTTGCAAAAAGTCATCCCGCAATGGCTCAGGCTGGGCCGACTTTCCGAGTCCGAACAAACCTTTCTTTTTGATTTCCGTTTCTTCGTAAAAACTTGGTGGAACTAGGTGCACTTTGTCGGGGTTGCCAAAGTCTAATCCCCAAGCGTCATCATGCTGTTTGCGTTCTCGCTTTCCCATTTGTTTGCGAATCGCCTGGACTGAAAATCCACCGTAGGCAACGTTTTCCATCGTATACAGCCAATCAGTGATTGCTTTGAGAGGAACCTTTACGGGATCGCCTTGATTGACAGATTTGAGCCAGTTCGGCTGGTTGAGTAGACGGCCGGTGAGCGAGTATCCATCGAAGTTCACCTCGTTGACCCACATGACCTCGGCATCAGTCTGATCGTCGTCAGTAAAGGCAACTTTGAATGCCGCCAAGCCTAAGCCAGGAACAATTCGGCGGTATTCCCACGAAAGCTCGCGCCAAAAGTATCGAAACGATGCTTTGGCATGTTTGGCCGCAGCTGCGATCGCTGGATCATCGTCTTTGTGAAGCGTTACTTTCGCCATGCGATTGTCCTAGAAATGGTTTTGTGGAAGTAGCACGATCATAACATGAAAAATGTTGGACAGCTAACGTTTTCATTCGAAGTTCAGCCCCGCATCAAGATGATCTGGATCTGCGTTGCGGTAGCTGAGCCACGGCTTGTGCGGCAGTGCCGAGGTTGCTCGTTCCGTTGAAAAGAACAAAAATGGAGTGATGAGCAATCCAACAGAACACGAATCGGGCGACTATCCACTGATCGACGAAGATGCGGTCGATGTGATCAAGGATATTTTGTGTGGCATGCAGTTGTGCGGTGATACGGATACTGTCACGTCCATCAGCAAAGCGGGCGAAGGCAATATGAATGTTGTGTTGCGAGTCCATATTGCCGGTAAGTCATTGATCGTCAAGCAGTCACGTCCGTGGGTGGCAAAGTATCCTTCGATCGAGGCACCCGAAGAACGGATTGTCGCCGAACTTGATTTCTATCAGCGTGTGAAGGGAGCCGACGAAGTGACCGCCGCGCTGCCGGCGTTATTAGGGTTCGATGTTGACCGCCGCACGATTGTGATGGAAGACCTTGGTGCTGCCAGCGATTATTTGTCGCTTTACTCATCTAGCAGTGACCCAAACGAAATCGATACGGTTTTCGATCGCGCGATTGGTTGGCTGGCACTCTTGCATCAGATTCCGGTCGATTCATTGGCCGACGCGGTCGTAGGTTGCAGCAAACTGAGGGACCTGAATCATGCTCATATGTTTGTGATTCCACTGCAAACCGATTCCATCGATTTGGATTCCGTTTGTGAGGGTTTGCAACGCGAGTCAAATTTCATTCGCGAGGACGACGAGCTATGTGCGGCGATCGGTGCGTTGGGAGAGCAGTATCTGGCCGATGGTCAGAGTTTGCTGCATGGAGATTACTATCCGGGCTCTTGGTTGAAAACGGACGCAGGATTTCGAGTCATCGATCCCGAATTCTGTTTCGCCGGGCCGGCTGAGTTCGATCTTGGTGTGTTGGCGGCTCATTGGATTTTTTGCGGTGCCACATCGGATCGCTCCACCATTGACCGTGTCTGTCAGTCGTATGGCGAACCATCGGCCAATGCTCGATTGGTGGCTCAGTTTGCGGGAGTGGAAGTCATTCGGCGGCTGATGGGCGTCGCGCAGTTGCCATTGAACGCCGATTTGAGTCAACGTTTATCTTGGCTGAAGACCGGTCGTTCGCTGATGCTTGATGGTTAGGCGGGAGTCACCCGGGCAGAGATTCAGACGCAGGCAGAGATTCAGCCCTAGCCTCGGGCCTTGGAGGTGTTGGCTTTTGGCTACTTGGCGTAGAGTAAATCTAGGAATCCTGATAGGTTTGGCAGGGAGTTTTTCGACCAAGGTAAGTTTTGTTGTCCAACGAACGACTAAAAGTCTGTCCCACGACAAAACCGAGGCCGACCCGATGGAGATTGAATTGTGTGTGATCAAACGACGTTGGTTGCGACCAACTTGTTAGCCGTCGTTTGCCACTACTTATAGAACTTGCCGTTTTTCATTGACCCGAACAGACGCTTTAATCATGAGTTCGTCCAAAAAGAAGACCTCCTATTTTGCAACCGTCCCGCCTCAAGAGATTCTCCCGATCGTTGATTCGCGGTTCGAATCTAGTGTTAAGGGGATGTTTGTTGTCGGTGATGTGACCGGACTGCCTTTGGTTAAGGTTGCAGCCAACCAAGGCCGTCAAGTCATCGAGCGGATGGAATCGGCGCGGCTGTTTGAAAACTCTAGCAAGCTAGAGGGCTTGGACCTGGTGATCGTTGGCGGCGGTCCTGCCGGGATTTCGGCGGCCATCGAATGCGAAAAACGAGGACTCAAGTACGTCCTGATCGAGCGTACTCAGTTGGCCAGCACGGTCCGGACCTTCCCGATGGGCAAGAAGGTCTACGCAGAGCCGCAAACCATCAAGAACATCAGCGAGCTTGACGTTGATCGTGATTTGGATCGGAATGACTTTCTGGACATCGTCGAAAAAACAGTCGGCGAGAAGAAGCTCAAGTATCGCGAGGGCGTCGAAGTCGCTCAGATCATCAAGAAGGGCGATCTGGACTTCGTGGTGAAGTGCAAAGATGGAAGCGAGTTTCCATCACGTCAAGTGTTGGTCGCTATCGGCCGACAGGGTCAGCCTAGAAAGCTGAAAATCGAAGGGTGCGACGACTGCAAGAAAGTAACTTACCGGCTGCACACACGCGAGGATTACAACAACGAAGATGTGATTGTCGTGGGTGGAGGTAACTCGGCCATCGAAGCGGCATTGATGCTCAAGGACCACAACCGTGTCACGCTCTCGTACCGAGGCGATGATTTTTTCCGCGCCAAGTCAGAAAACCGAAAATTGCTGGATGAAGCGATTGCCAAAGGGGAAATCACACCGCTCCTCAAAAGTAATCTGAAAGTCAGCCGCAAGGATGAAGTCGACATCGAAGTTGACGGCAAAATGGTGACGATGAAGAACGACAAAGTGATCGTTCTGATCGGTACGCTTCCGCCGATCGATTTCTTGCTGGATACGGGGATGGAGCTGGATGGCGTTTGGACCAAAAAACGCGTGATCTGGTCAATCATTGGTTTGTTGGTCGGAATCTTTTTGTACTTTGGTGCCAAGAGTTTTGTGTTGCATCCGGAAGACGCGGATGGCAAGTACTTGTGGCCAACGGCATTGTCATTTCTGAACCCGAATTCTCAGCCGTGGGCGTTTCTCTTCCAGATGGTTGCTCCCGCCGCTGCGGTGTTGTTGGTCGGGGCAAGAATTGTCCAGTATTTGATGAGCAAGCCCGGCACCAGTCCACCGTTTCGTGTGCCGGCGATGGGGTTGTTGGTTTCGGCATGCATCGCCTTGACGGTGATCGGTATGATCTCGCCTGACGCGGTGACTTCCAACGAGGCAGACAGCGGCAGCGGGCCCTATTATTTGAATCTCAGTCTGGCACATTTTGGCACCGACGTTTCGGTCAAACAAGCTTATGATTCATTGACGCCGGCGGCGGACAACAAAACCTACACCGGTCGCGGAGCACGTTACTTTTCGAATCTGTCGGGTGTTTATTACCTGTTGTATTTTGGCTTGATCGGCGTGTTCGGCATCTATTGGGCGATCAAGTCGAACAATAAAATCATCTGGAAACGCAACCTGTCGATCATCGCGTGCCAGTGGACTTTGTGGTGGGGCATTCCCACGTTCATGGTCGCGCTATTCGGACGAAGTGCGATCGCGCCGATTCTAAAGAAGTCACTCAACGCTTGGCCGCTGAATATGTCAGCGTTTAAGGTCAGTCCCGTCGCGGGGCCGGGGGATCCCGAGTGGTGGAATATGGTTGGAGTGATCGGAGTCGTCTGGGCGGTTGTGCTGACGTTTATCATCCTGCCTTTGTTTACGATTCGCTACGGCAAAATCTATTGCTCCTATATCTGTTCTTGTGGAGCGTTAGCGGAAACGGTCGGCAACGGATTTCGGCATCGAGGCCCCAAGGGAGATTTTCCTCGCAGTTTAGAAAAATTCGGTTACGTCGTTATCCTCTTGGCGACCATCGCCACGATTGCTGACTTGATGGGTTTCCGGCCGGTACTGTGGGTGACGGGGCAAGAAGAATTTCGGCTTGATTTGCTGGGCTGGTACGACATTTGGGTCGGGACATTTTTGGCCGGTGCCATGGCGATCGGGCTTTATCCGTTTCTGGGTCAGCGGATCTGGTGCCGCATGTGGTGTCCGCTGGCGTTTTGGATGAACTTCTGGGGACGCTGGTCGAACTTCAAAATCACGCCCGAAAAAGGGAAGTGCATCGACTGCAACGTCTGCAACCAATACTGTCAGATGGGTATCGATATCAAAGGACGCGCCTTGCGTGGAGAACCGGTCACGCTGGTCGACACGACATGCGTCGGCTGTAAAGAGTGCATTGTGCGTTGCCCGATGCAAATTTTGCATCTTGGGGATATCCCTGAGCCAAAACTGGTGCAGCTGCAGGGCAAGTAACGAAACATTAATTTGGAATCATCAACACAGGCTACAGAATGTCAAAAGGAAAAAAATACTTCGGAGGCTACTTCTGGATCGCGCTCGTTTCGTTCACCGTTCCGATCTTTGTTGGCTGGAAGGCTTTTGAAAATATCAAACCAACTACCAAGCCCACACCAGTGCTCGACGCGAGTTGTGTTGATCATGCTATCTGGGACTACCTGCTGAAGTCGTATGTGACGGGCGGGTTGGTGGACTACGATGGAATGAAAAAGGATTATCTCTTTCACGAGTACCTTCGTGAGCTGGGTGGTTGCAACCCGGAAGCGTTAAGCACCCCTGAGGAAAAGCTGGCGTTGATCTGCAATGCCTACAACGCGTTTGTTATCAACGGCGTCATCTCACACAAGATTTACGATACCGTTGATGGGTTTGCCGTGGACGGTGTCGGGTTCTTCGACTTGAAGGAGCATGTCTATGCGGGGCAAACGGTCAGCTTGAATGACATTGAGCACACAATGGTACGCCCGGTATTCAAGGAGCCGCGGATTCACGTGGCACTGGTTTGTGCTGCCAGAAGCTGTCCCGCCATTCGAGCCGAAGCGTATGTCGGTGCTCGTGTTTTGGATCAGTTGGAAGACCAGAGTCGGTTGTTTGCGAACAATCCCACGTACGTGAACTTCGACGCCGAAAAAAATGAACTGGGACTAAGCCAGATTCTGAATTGGTACGGCGGTGATTGGGACGAGCGTTTCCCGAGCGGCGGGTACTTTCAATGGTTGGAAACTTTGGCGGTTGATGCAAACCTCAAGAAAGCGATTATTGACGCTCACAATAAACAAGTCGCCGTCAAGTTCATTGAGTATGACTGGTCTTTGAACAGCCAAGCAGATCCCGGCAAGCCAAGGCCCAAAGCGAAAAAATCGGGTGGCTTTGGTTCCGGCTCCAGCCCCGACGAATAAAAACGGTTCGTCGGGAACTTGAGCGGTTCTTGGTCAATCGCCGGACCGCGGCCGCGCTTTGTTTGCCGCGCCTCGTTTGCCGTTGCCGACCGAACCCGACTACCTTCCGCCGGATCCTGAGCTGGCGCTGGTACCTGAGCCGGAGCTTACACTCGTGCCAGAGCCCGAACTGTTGGCTGCCGATGTCCCGCTACCTTGGGATGAAGTTGCAGGGGCCGAGGTGCCGCTGCCGTTGGTTGAAGTGCCGGGTCTTGCGGTCCCGCTTGAGCACGCGCTAAAAGACAGCAATGCTAAACATACGAGCAGACCAGAACTGATTGAAAGTACTCTCTTCATGAGTTTGTCTCTAAAAATTGTTAACGTCATGTTACAAGACGGGACGGCTGGTTGATTGTTTCGCGTCCAGTCTGCCCGCAATTGTAACAAATGCGATGATTAGGATAAGCTCAATCCAGACCACGAAATGGTCGAAGATCTGGACGCCTTGGTAGACGCACTGCCAACACTCAAATTCCAGACTTGATTCTATAAAGCAGAATCGAATGTAGTAGATCAGCAGCACTCCCGAGATAGCGGGCCAACTCCACCGCGAACTAAAACAAGTAAACGGGACGACCCAAACCCAATACCACGGGTTAATGGTCGGCTGGAGCATCAAAAATAACGCTAGGAGGATTAGAATCCCGCATAGGAAACCCTGTTCGTCGCTTCGTCGAAATCGACGCAACATGACCAGATAGAAGACGCCGAAGACAGCTAGCGTAAGCAGTCGGGTCAGTGCAAAAGCTGGGTTGGCTCGGAAAAATTGGTGATTCTCAAGCTGAGCTACTTGCTGGCGTAGCTCGCTGGGAGTGATGACATACCAATAGTTTCTGGCAGTATCACTTTCCGGCTTCAGATTGAAATAAACGGCGCTGAAGATCGCATCGTTCATCCGCCAAGTCGACAAGAATTCACTCAGTCCATCGGAATCGAGAGGACTTGTTCGTTCAGAATCGTCACTTTGATTGTGAATTGCATCACGTTGAGCCGATTTGGAATCAACATTTGCGAAGTAGTTGTCTGACATCGGATAGAGCACCGCGAGACAAACGATGAAAAATGCGGAGCAGAAACCGGCCGAACCTTTCCAGCCGAAGGCCGACAGACGCGCGACAAACGCTGGCACCAGAATGACGGGAAACAGTTTGGCACCCACCGCCAATCCCAACGCGAATCCACTGGCCAATGCACTCGAAAGAGACCGATCGCCGCGAACGTTCAGTAACATCATCGCGGCCAACACGATCAAAAATACGGCCAAGGAATCCAAGTGGCCGCTGTTGGCGATTTCCTTAATGACTAACGGATTCCATGCGTACGCCATCAACCACGCCAGATGACGATCGAGTTGTCTCAGCATCATGGCCAGCAGCACGATGGTCCCCACATCAAAGAGCACGAAAGCGGCTCGGATGATCAGGACGTGCAGCCGGACCGACGATTCGGATGGCACAGTTTTCGCCACCAGCCAGAACACCAGCTGGCTTGTCGGCGGATAGATGGTCGTCAGCTTGGGATAGTGGACTCGTGACAGAATCTCATGGTTGCTGGGAGCGTTGGCCAATCCGACGAGGGTTTCAAGATCTTCATCGTCAGCGGCCGCGGGCGATTGCGGCAGGCTTGCGTCGATGACGACTTGCGGCGAGTACCGATAGGGAGACACACCTGCTTGAACAACTTTGCCGTCCCACAGATAGCGGTAGTAGTCGACTTCCAGAATGGGTGGAGTTAGCAACATGACCGCCCGGAAACCGATTCCCACGCACAGAATCAACCAGAGCAACTGCCCTGCCCCATCGGCAATTCGCAGTCCTAGGCGGATGGCCCAAACCGACAGTGCAGTGGCAACCAACAGCATCGCCACAACTGCCACGGTTGGCTTTGCGATTTGTTGACCATGCTCGAATGAGTCACCGATGATTGCGATGACGCCCAGCAGAAGCATCATCGCCAGCCCGATCAATGCAACTCCTTTGAGAGATCGTTGGTCGCTGTTATTCATTGTACCGGGTTCAGGAGACTTGACTCATCGTCATGCGTTTCGTGTTGGCACAGAACAACGGGTGACCGAGAAGACGGCGCATCCATGACAGCCGGGAGTATCTTTATGGCTTAGGCGGCACGGGTTGCTGATCGCTGTTGGTCTTGGTTTCAACCGGATTGTCAGCATTGGCCCACTCGCCCATCGAGTTATCGTACAACCGAACGTCTTTGTGGCTTAAAAGTTCCGTCAGTACGAACCACGGTGGAGCCGCATGGAGACCTTCGTTGCAATAGGTCACAACGCACTTGTCGGGCTGAACACCTGCGTCCGCATAGAGTTTTTTCAATTCGGGAACGGATTTAAAAGTTCCATCCGGATTGAAATTGTCTTTCCAAAACACGTTAGCCGCTGCCGGGATGTGTCCCTTGTTCGCATGGGGCTTTCCAGTGTGATAAACCTTGCCGGGCTGTTTCCCCGTGTATTGATCCTTGGGTCGCCCATCGATGAAAGTAACTTTTGGATCGTTCAAATGACTCTTTACGAAATCGAATCCCGCCAACAGTTCAGGCCGAGGCGGTGAGGCGAGAAACTTTGTGGCGGGGTAGTCAGGAGTCTTGTCCGACAGCTCGTACTTGGACTGCCACATTTGATATCCGCCATTAAGAATTTGAACCTGTTTGTGGTCATAACACTTCAGTGTCCAATACAGCCGTGTCGAAAGTCGACTGGCGAAACGATCGTAAATGATGATTCGATGTTGGTTGCTGATCCCTTTTTGGCTCATGAGGTCCGCAAGCTGTTCGGAAGTTGGATTGCTGTAGAGATCCGGCCGTTGAGAACTGATCATGTCGTCCAGCCAATGGACATAAACCGCGCCAGGAATATGCCCTTTCTGATACTTCTTCAAGTCGGTCGAAGCTTCGATTATTCGCACATCATCATGATCGGAATCTAAAATCTTTTTAAGTTCTTCAACGCTGATGAGCACAGAGTCGGATTCCGAGCGGTTCTTTGCCGAATTTTCTTCATGGGCGTGGCTGCTCTGCGTGACGTTGACGCTACAGCCCAATCCAACGAGGGCAAGAATGGTCCACGCAATGGCTTGATAAAAAAACGGCATGATTCATGGAACTCAATAAGTAGTCGGAAGCTAGAGGTCTCATTTCCCCGGCAACAATGTAACCGATGATCGTGCTTGAGTGCGAATCATCACCAAAAAAGCCAACAGATTAGGCTCGATACTCAGTCTGATCCTAACAAGCGATCAAGTTTGAACCTTCTTCCTATCGATTGATTCGGCCATGTCAGGACGATTGCCAGCGGTCTGAGCATTTTTTGTTTTTCTGACGCATAGAAGCAGCAATGCTGGCAGAATAAAAATATCTGCCAGTAGAGCCAGAACTAACATGCCCGTGATTGCCAAAGAAAAGTTCTTGACGACCATCATGTCGCTGAATCCATAAACGATCAAACCCGCGCTGCCGATCGATGTGGTTTTCAGCATCGCCGGACCACACTGTCCCATCGTCTGACGGACTGGTGTTGAGATGTTGGCGAAGCTGCCTCCAAATTCACGAAACCTCATCAAGAAATGAGTCGTGTCGTCGACCGCAATGCCCAAGGCAACACACGCGGTCATCGCGATGGCGATATCGACGGGCCAGTTGGTCCATCCCAGCATGCCAAAGAGCACGACAATTGGAAACAGGTTCGGGATCATCGCCAGTAGCCCGATCGCAGCAGAACGCAGCACCAGCATCAACACGGGCGTGATAATCAGAAACGCCAACAGGAAGTTTCTGTAAAAATCTCCCAGCAGTGTCGTCTGCGCGCGGTGAAACAGATAGTTCTTTCCGGTGAAGTTCAGATGGATTTGCGAATCGATCGCGACGAACGCTTCTTTTTGCGTTAACTTATCAATTGCGGTGGAGGCTGAATCCAGCACCAGTAATTTCAGTCGCTCGACGTCGACTTCTTCGGTGAATGGATAACGCAAACTGATTCGCCATGTTTCCATACCGGAACTTAGATCCAAGAACGGAGACTCTGCCAATTTTTCTCGACGTTGATCGAGTAGTTGTTGAAGTGTTTTCCGTCGAAAGGCCGTTCGGAGTCCCGTGCCCGTTGGTTCTCTGGGCAAATAGTTGTGCAGTGAATGAACGGCTCCGATCTCTTCGAGTGATGACAGATGTCGACTGATCCCATGCACCAGTTTTGAGCGAACATGAAAGTCCTTATCTTCCGCACCTTCGAACGAAATCAGAAGTTCTACTTGATCAATCGGGCCCATTCGCGATTCCAAATTCACCAATGACTGGATCATTGGCGAATCTTCAGCAAATAGCTTTTCGACCTGCACACGCGCCGTCAGTCGTGACAGACCGACCGCCGAAAGCAACATGATTCCGATCCCAGCGAAGGCAAATAAGAACCGGCCGCTTTGTAGTTTTTGCGTGAGGCCATCCCAGTTTTGGTGACCTGACTTCGACCGTTGAGCCAATTTCTTTTGTCCGGCGGTACCGAAGCGTTTTAACAGCCACGGAACAATCAGTAGCTGAAACAGTAAGGCAAACCCGGCCCCCGTCGCACAGAAGAACCCGAAATTTCGAATTGCGGGAAAGGCACTTCGGCCTAATGACAACATTCCGATCGCAGTGGTCAATGCGGAAATGCTGCACGGTTTCCATCCGATCGATATAAGTTTCCACGGCTCGCCAATCACATCCAAACTGTAGTGGATCAAGTGAATGCTGCCCGACAAGGTCAGGATGTACACGAGCGCCGGAATGATTGACATCAGTCCACCAAATTTGAAACCCGTGAACGGCACGATCGCCATGCTGCAAGCTCCCGCAACCATCGATGCGAAGAAGACGATCGACGATAACGAGATGTTTCGCAGGCAATACAGCGACATCATCGAAGCTAGGATCACCGAAGGTATCAGGTAGAAGATGAACGAGTTCTTCAGCTGTTTGTCGACGGAGATGCCGACATAAGGGTAGCCACCAAAAATGACTTGGCTCAATTCAAGGTCGGCAGTTTCGGTAATGGCCGATTCTACTTGCTGCAACGCGAGTCGGCGATTGTTCGTTCCCGCTTTGGTCAGCTCGATAATGGCCAGCGTTTGCCGTGGGTCCTTGGCACCGAAATAGATGCCGCGGAAACGTTTGACGGTATACTTCTTCGATAGATCAATCTTGCGGCGCAACGAGTCGATCAGATCGGAGCCGTTGGTTACCGACTGGATCAGCTTGTCCGGATTGTCGTCGGTCAGTCGTTGGCAAAAATGAGCCAATCGGGGGTCATCGATTGTGCATCCCGGCCACGTGACGACTAGGAAGTCATCCGAGCCAAATTTCTTTTGGAAATCATCGTACAGCTGACGCGCGGGCGAATTGTCCGGCAGCCACTGAACAACGTCCTCGACGTTGGATTGAAGCCTCGACAGCCCGATGGTGCAGAAGGCGATCGCCAAGATCAGAAGTGTGGCGCCCGCAACATCCAGCGTTGATATTTTTCCTGACTTGACCAAAAACTGCACTAACCCGCTCTAGCGTGAATATATCTCACCCACCATGGTGACCGTCTGATACCGGAATCCGAGTAGTTGCCACTAAGGGCTTTTGTGGGGTTATCCACAAATCCAATTCGAGATTAAAATCTCGTTTCCGCCCATTTCCTGTAATAAAGATCGTAAGCAAACTATACCGAAACGTGACAAACGTTTGTACCCACTTCGGATACACCGAAACACTCTCGCATCGCTACTTGGAATCAAAGCTGTTTTCGAATGAATTACGTCAATTATGCTCAATGCCATCAAAAGCCCGCCGAATTCGAAACAGAAACCTATCAGGAGCGTCTTGTTTCCATAAGGAATCGGAACGGCTGCACTCCGTTGTATTGCATCCATCCGTCCGGTGGAGACATCGGTATTTATCGGAAAATGGCAACGCGTCTTAGTTCTGAATGTGCAGTCTGGGGGGTTCAGTCAAGACTGCTGTGCGGTGCGAAAACCGAACGGGCCAGCCTTGAGGAGATGGCGGCTGCGTATTGCCATCTTATCAATGAGCATCAGCCGACCGGTACCATCCGGCTGCTTGGATTTTCTCTTGGCGGTTTCCTCGCTTCCTTGATGGCGCAAGAGTTTCAAAAGCTATCTCGCGTTGTCTCGTTTCTCGGGTTGATCGATAGCAATCCGGCTTGGACGAGTGGGGCAAAAACTTCTCGCCACGAACTTTGTGTGCGAATGAAGCAGGTGTTCACGAAGTTCCAAAGCGTTGGTGTCTTGACGGAGCAACCCATCGACACCGTTGATCGTGACGTTGCGATTTTGGTTGATGCTTGTCTGGGCAGTAGGCAGATTTCGCCAAAAGAGGTGGTCGCGAGAACAGCTGCGATGGGCTACGTCCCAAGCCATCAGCTGGAGTCGGACATGCTGCTGAAGTTTACGGACGCGTTTTTGAGCCATTGTCGACTGATGGAAGGTTTTCAGGCACCGGAAGTTGATTGTCCGCTGCGAATCTGGTGGCCCAGCGAATCGAAACGAGAAAACGAAGCCGGCTCATTGATTTGGGCCAGTAAATCGCAAACCGATTTTGCCGAATCCTGCATCGAGGGTGACCACTATTCGATGATGAGAGGTGCTTCGGTTCGGGAACTGGCCAAACAGGTTGAAGCCGCGATCAAGGAAGCAGATTCCTTGGCGTCGTGGAAACAAAGTCAGTCTGCGCTTAAACTGTGCGGATGTTCGATCGACAGCAACTGCTGAAAATTATTGCCGGCCAACGCAACGACTTGGTCGCTCGGCTGGTTCGTGGACTGCTCAGCACGTTAACACCCGTTTATCGGAGTGTGATTGCGATTCGGAATCGCAGGTTTGATCAAGACCAAGGACAGCGAATCCGACGGGCCGAAATCCCTGTCATCTCAGTCGGGAACCTGACCACCGGCGGCACGGGCAAGACACCGATGGTGATCTTCGTGGCTCAGCACCTGCGATCGATCGGTAAACGAGTCGTGATCGTCAGCCGAGGGTATCAAGGAAGCCAGCACGCCGACACAGGCCGCAACGACGAAGCACTCGAAATGGAGATTCGGCTGCCCGACGTGCCTCATTTGCAGGACCCCGATCGAATTCAAATGATCGACGTCGCAACGAGGGAACTGATGTCCGAAATTGCGGTCCTCGATGATGGATTTCAACATCGGCAAGCGCATCGCGACCTAGACATCGTGCTCATTGACGCCACCGAGCCTTTCGGATTCGGGCGATTGCTGCCGCGAGGGCTTCTGCGCGAACCGATCAAGTCATTGGCCCGCGCCGACGTGATCGTAGTGACTCGCTGTCAATTGTCCGATCCACCATCGATCACGGCCATCGAAAAGAAGATTCGCTCTGTTCATCCCGATGTGCTGATCGTGAAAGCGGAAACCGTCACTCGCCGCTGGCTACAACATGATGGCCAAGAAACATCGGTGGATGGTTTGAAGGTTCCCGTGTTCGCCTTCTGTGGGATCGGGAACCCGGCAGGATTCATGGGAACGCTTGGCCGACTGGGGATGGACGTGGTGGGCGAGCGTGAGTTTGAGGACCACCATGTTTATAGTCGCGAGGACCTTGAGTCGCTGGCTGCTGCCGCACGAGAAGCCAACGCTCAGGCGCTCGTGTGCACTCATAAAGATCTGGTCAAAATCGGAGTCAATCGATTTCAGGATCTGCCCATCTACGCATTAGTGATTGACTTGCAGGTCGTGTCCGGCGACCAGCAGTTGAAGGACCGGATCGAATCGGTCGTCACCTGAGTTCTTTTGGCACCATGGGTCTCTAGGTACTGCATTCGATCGCGGCACGCATGGTCTAGGCTGCGCTGTGTAGCCATCACACTCCGTGTGATGCCCCGCCACCGATTCTCACACTCTGTGTGATGGTTAGGCAACGATTGTCACATTCGGTGTAACGGCTTGGTGTTAGTCATTCCGAGTCGAAGCTGCTCAGCGATTCAGGTTCAGGGCGGCAGCAAGATGGCAGGTGTGCGGGCACATTTTGCCAGCAAAGCAGGAGTTTGATAGCAAGACTGCAGGATCCTGCTTTTTGGTTGTTATCAAACTCTGTTGGCTTGAGAGTGTCTCTGATTGCTGTGCAAAATACGAAGAACGACGTGCGTGCGGGTTCATGAACTTTGTGTTTGCCGCACCAGCATGCTATCATTTAGAATTAGTGATTTCGTATTTTACGACACATTGTCTTACATAAACCCGTTGTCGGACACAGCCATGAAAGCGTTGCGAGCTGAACTCGCCTTTTTTGACGGTGATGATTTACTCGCACGCGGAAACGTCCTGATTCACAGCGTCGAGGAGACTTGCGAGGTCGTTGCTGAACGTGGCGATAGGTTTGAGATAACACGCAAGTTCGAGGAGCCCGCCTGCAGTTTCTTCGTTCGATATTTTGACCGAATTGGAGAATTCGCCGGTCGGTCTGCAATGCGCATGGGCGTCCACAATTCCGATGACTGGGAGATGATCGAATTGGCTGAGCCCTATCAGATGTGTTTCAAATGCGCCATCGTCGATTGCGATGATCTCGATTGGGCCACCCAAGAACCGTTGCCGGATAGCAGCGAGTAGTGTCCGACAACATGGTTTTTACGCAAGGCCGCGGCTTCGTCATTGGAGCATCGTTTGGTTTGCAGATTCGTTCGCTCCGTTGTCGCGTTTTGGTTTGCCACGCCGCGGACACCGCCTCTTTGGCAACGTGAATTCTTTTTGGTAAACTGAT
>CAZLYM010000081.1:5750-16065 GCA_964563475.1 uncultured Pirellulaceae bacterium | reverse complement strand
CATTGGCGTTTATTCGCGGTTCTTCTACTCCGTCTTTTCTGTATTGAAAAGATGCCCAGCGGGTAGTTGATAAACCAAGAACCGTGGCTAGCGCCAAAACGGCTCATTCGCAATCAGCCCAGTCTGGGGCGGGGGCTTCAAAGGTCATAGCGTCATCAGTATCGGGATGACGAAGCGTCAAACGCCACGCGTGTAAACACATCGGCGGAGAGTCAACCGACCGCGTCTGAATCGTTTGCTTTTGATCGGACGAGTATATCGTGTCGCCAACGATCGGAAGCCCTAAGTGTTTCAGGTGCAGCCGAATCTGATTGGTCCGCCCGGTAACAGGACGGCATTCCACTAACGAAGTTCCGTCGGCAAACTTCTTCACCACGGTAAAGCTTGTCTCCGACGGCAAGCCAGCATCATCAATCGCTCGAGATCCTGCGATGGAAGCCGCCTTGGCAGAAATCGGTGCGTCGCAGACAAAAGTTTCTTCCGGCGGATGCCCCTCGATTTTCGCAAGGTAAACTTTTTTGACTTCGTTTTCGACAAACTGAGGCGATAGCTTTGCCGCAACCGCTCGCTTTTTTGCCAAGACCAAAACCCCGGTCGTGTTCGCATCGAGACGATGGACGGTTCGCAATTGAGCAGCCGGATAGGCAAGCTTTAAAAAGTTAACCAAGGTGTTCCGGTTGAAACGCCCACTGGGGTGCATCGGCAGCGGAGCCGGTTTATCGATCACCAAGATCGATTCGTCCTCATGGAGAAACCGCAACTGATTGCTAACATCCGGCTCGACCGTTTGCGGCACCCAATGTTCGACTCGCCAACCCGCTCGCACGGGCTCGTCGGCCGACAGCGGTCGCCCCTTGTAACGGACTCGATCTTCGTCGCATGACTTCTGCCAAAATTCTCGGCCCAGCTGAGTGTGCATTCCCAACAGAAATTCAATCACCGGCTGATGATCAAACCGAAGCGGAACATTCATCGGTCGAACGTTGTCGTACGGTTGAGAGCCGGGCAGGGGAGTGGTCGCGGCGATCAACTGTTCGTTCAATTGCTCCAGTCGGACGCCTCGATTTTGATCCGGAGTGGAATAACAATTAGGGCACGCGTCTGGCGGTTGATAAAGAGGCGATTGCTGATCTTCCACGCTCAGCACCGATTGGCAGGCGTAACATTGCGTGGTGTCGGTTTCTTGCAAGTTCGGATCCACGGCGACTCGTTGATCGAACACAAAGCAATCACCATCGTAGTGCTCCCCACCGCACTCTTCAAAATACTTCAGAATCCCGCCGTCAAGCTGAAACACGTTTTGGAAACCCGCTTCCTCCATCAACGGGCCTGCCTTTTCGCAACGGATGCCGCCGGTGCAGAACATGACGATGGGTTTCTCTTTGACGTCCGCCGGCAGACGATCCACGGCTTCTGGGAATTTTCGAAAATGGTCGATCCCAATCGGCATCGCATTATCAAATGTCCCCACTTCTACTTCGTAGTCATTCCTGACGTCCAACAGCGTGACGGGTTTCCCCTCGTCAAGCCATTGCTTTAGCTCGGTCGCTTTAAGCTTTGGGCTGGTGCGTTGCTCGGGCACGATCGTGGGCACACCCATCGAAATAATTTCTTTCTTCAGCCGAACGAGCATCCGATTGAACGGCTGGTGATCACTCAGACTCTCTTTGACTTCGAAGTCGGCAAACGGTTCCAGTTGTCGCAAATCAACTAGGAAATCATCAACGCTCTCACGATCACCCGCCAGAAACAGGTTGATGCCTTCGGTCGAAAGCAGAATCGTTCCCTTGAGGTTCAACTCGCGACAGCGCGGCAGCAACTGCGTTTTCAAGCTTGGCGGGTCAACAAGCGAGACGAACTTGTAACCGGCAATATTGACGAAAGTCGAATTCATGGACGCAAACAAAAAATCTGAGGACAGCAAAGCAGATCGACCATTTTGACCAAAAATCGTGCCTTGCGAAACTGCCAATCGAACCTTCAAGCAACTTCGGAAATTGCCGCTTTGAGAAGCCCATCCACATCCAGCGACCGAATTCGGTCCCCCAAACTAGGATCGGCAAAGATTCGCACCTGTTTCACATGGTCATCGAACTGGCGACTGGCTAACGTGTTAATCAACGGAGAAACTTCGCCCAGCGAACGCCACTTCTCCTCGCCATCGTAGGCAACCTCGATGTCAAATTGGACCTCCAAGCCGACCGGTGGTGCATCGATCAAAATGTCACCGACAGGAATCGAGTCATCCAATTCTTGGCTGATCGCTTTACTTAGCCGGTCTCCGCACGCCACCAACCAAGGGTAGGACCGGTGAGCCAGTTTCTGATACAGGTCGGGCTTTTCGAGGCAGCTATAATTCCTGACTCGTTTGTATAGCCTTCGTTTCTGTCCAAACAGGCTGTCCAATAATTTTTGCGACAATGCCGGACTACCGTCCGATCGAAGTCTCGCAATCATTTCCGATTCGTTCAAATGGAACAGTTCGGTCAATTGATTTTGAAAGTTATCCTCCGAGCGGTTTTGTTGAAACCATTGGTAGAACGCTCTTTGCAGCATGCACGTCGCACTCCTGACCGCGTGGTGCCAATACACTTCGCTGAACATGGTGTACCGAGAAATCACCATCAGCTCGGCCGCCGTTCGCCCTTTCTGAGTGATCGCAAGTTTGTCGCCCGCTTCGTTCAAGCAGAGGCTGCGGATCAGTCGAGCCGCATCGAAGTTCTGACCGTAGGGGACTCCGGCATGCAGACTATCCCGGTACAGGTAGTCCATTTTGTCCACGTCGATGGGGCCGGAAAGAATCGAACTGAGGATCGAGTTCTCGATACTGCTGCGGTCTTTTGCCAACAGGCACAGAATCTCATCGGGTTCGATGTCCCAATCGGACTTCAAGCATTTTCGGATCTCATCGCTCTGAAGGTATCGACTGGCGGCGTCTTCATGTTTGCACAGCCCGTCCAGTTTCATGTCTTCGATTGGGTGGCAGAACGGCCAATGACCAATATCGTGTAACAGAGAAGCGACGATCAGCCGCTGAGCATCACGAACGGAAATCGCTTGACAGAAGCGAGGCCGATTGGCCAACTGACGGATAAACAGTAGCGCGTTGCGGTAAACGCCCAATGAGTGTTCAAAGCGGTTGTGGTTGGCCGCCGGGTAAACACAGGAAACCAACCCCAACTGGCTAATTCGTGACAGCCGCTGAAACTCGGGCGTATCAATAAGCGCCATGACTCGGTCGGTTACCGGCACGTCAATCTGATCGGGGATACGAATCAGATTGGCTGGCCCATCGAGAGCCCGGATCTCAGGGATTGAGAGAAGTTGTTCCATGTTGCTTTCCGAACCAAGCTCAACACTCAGATGAAATCCACCAGCGCGAACAACGGCTGAAGCATTTCACCCAACTGTACGATCGACGGAGCAACTTGCCGCACCGGTTCGGAGGGCTCGCTGTTGATCCCTGGGAGAATTCCGATCCCCGCGATCACTCGGCCCACCAAGCAGATCACTAGATACAGACCGTAATGAAGCAATCCAAACAGATAGTCAAAATCCATACTGAACATCCCTGTCGCTCCACCGATTCCAAGCATCGCGCCCAACGCAATCATCCACGAACCCATTTCGTATTGATCGTTGAACGCGAACTTCGCCAACGGCATGGCGAACCAGAGCAACGCGTAAATGACGCTGCAAACGGCGACCCGTTTGATCAGTTCGTCGCGTGGGATGGTGCCGAGTTCTTGGTTTCGCAAAAACGTGTACGCGGCATAGGCAGCCGCCGGAGCGATGACGAGCGCTGACAACATCAGCAACCATTGAGGAAACTCTTCGGGCAGAATCATCAGACGCATGACCAGTGCCAAAACCAGAAAGCTAACGATCCCGGCGATGATGATCGTCATCTGAACGCTGGAGACTTTTGTTTCCTGCCGCGCGATCGGCTTGAGAATCGCCCGGCCTTTGGAATCCTTGGGGCCGACCTCGCGTTCGTGAACTTTGACTTCTTGCGACGCGTCAGGAACTCGGATGGTTTTCTTGCACTTGGGACACGGGCCTTCCTTACCAGCGAATTTTTCACTGACGTTGAACCGAGTGTGACAACTGGGGCAAGTAACGCGGATCGACATAGTGGCGGCTCAAAACAAACGGGCGACATCAATAGGAAAACAAGCTTGCGGAAGGGTGTCGAGGATGACGGCGCCGGACGCCAGCAGTAGTGGCTCCCGGCAAGGCGGTTCAGATTCCGTCTCGCAATTCGTTTTCTGTCACCATTTTGAACCCTTGCTCCTCGAGAATCAACTGAGCCTGATCAACATTATCGACCATAATCGCCACCGTTGCTTCGTGGTCAGCCCCTCGCATCAGCGGATAGCTTTGAATCAGGTTCACTTCTGCCCGCAAAAGCGCGTTGCAGACCTCCAGCAGTGGCTGGCGGGATTCGCTGGGCAGTTCGATCGCGATCAGGTCACTTTCGATCATCGCCAAACCGGCACGCTCAAGAACTTCTCGTCCTTGTTCCGGGTGACTGAGCACAAATCGAACGATACAGCACTCGGTGGACTCAATGATGTTGATGGCGATAATTCGGATTTCCGAGTTACCAAACTTTCGCAACAACGCCTGAAGTGCCCCCACCCGGTTCTCTAGAAAGACGGTAAACTGACAAATCGTCGGGAAATCACGGCCTCGCATTGTTCGGAAACCGACGGAAGCTCCGTAGTCTTCTCCCTGGCTCATTTCGTTCTCGTCAGTGTGAAGGTGATGCAGTATGCTTTCGTAACGCAACAGGCAAGTTTAAAACCCTACCACTCAGCACTCAGAAATTGAAACCTCGACAGATTTCCTGAATCTGGCTGGTGGGGTTTATCCTGCCACTTTGCGTAAGTCAAGCATTCGACGCCGGTGCGAAGTCTGTAACCGCAGCAGCAACATCCAGCAGCGGAATCGCAACCCAGCCCGTTACAAAACTGTAAAGCAAGCCATGTCAGCGGTCAATCCATCGCCCCAAATCCCGCAATCCCATCAGATTGAGATCCGTGTCCGCTACCAAGAAACCGACGCTCAGGGCCGAGTCCATCACTCCAACTACGCCAACTATTTTGAGATGGGCCGAGTGGAAATGCTGCGTGCGTCTGGCCGCACTTATCGAAGCTTGGAAGAGGAAGGAGTCATGTTGGTCGTGGCAAGCCTGAAGGTAAACTTTCACAAGGGGGCAAACTACGACGATCTTTTAACATTAAGAACGACCGTGGTACGAGCCAAAGGCGTTCGAGCCACCCATCGCTACGAGCTTTTTCTAGACGACGAACTACTGGCCGATGGAGAAACAGTCGTTGCCGCCGTCGATCGCGAAGGAAAAGTCTGCCGACTGCCGGAGTGGCTACGCCTGAGCTGAGACTTTCGGTGCGGGGGGCTGACGTGGGACTTTCTGTGCGGGGGGCTGATGACACCTCCCATTCAGGGGGTCTCTATGAGACTTCCTGTTGAGCGGGCTTGGCTTTGGATTTGGAGCCGCAGCCACCGGCCAGACTGCACGACCCGCAACCGCCACTGGAGCAACCGGATTCTCCGGTGCCGCAATCGGGGCCACATCCGTTGGCGAGGGTTTCGGCAAATTTCTTGAACCGAACTTTCCGTTCGTACGTTTGAGCAAGCTGCGCCGTTATCGCTTCTAGTTCGGGCGTCGTCTCCCCCAAAAAGTAGAAGTAGATCGATTCCCCGTCGAACAAGTGCTCGACATCGACCAGGGTCGCGCTGATGCCTCGCTCTGCCAACAATGATTCGCAGGCGTGAAACGCTCGATCGCGATGACGCTCAAGTCGTTCAAGGATCAGATCGTCTTCTCTTCCCGACTGGCGCAACAGTTCACCGACAGGCATCTCGTTTGAAAAATTGGCCGCATCGATGTCGGTATCCGCGACGTCGCACAGCACTTTCCCCGCCTCAAGTCCGCGACGGGTTCGGCAGATAACACGAACATCACGTTCGTACGATCGAAAATCGATCGCGTCGTAACAACCGACGACGCCCATCAGCCCGACCTGTACCAAATGTTGCCTACCCATCAGTTTAGTTTTCCGGTTTATCTAGGCCAGTAAAGCGAAGCAATCTTCCGTTTGAGACCTGGGCTCCTTCGACATACCGGCCGACGGTTGTGACATACAAATCGCCCGCTTCGGAAAACGCCAACGAAGTGGGGCGTGACAAAGTCTTCATTCGCACCGCGCGGCAGCCTTCGCGTGTCGCCACCAGTTTATACAAACCGCCTTCATTGGGTCTGGCATTGCAGAAATCAACCGCAAACAAACGGCCTCGGTTTGGGCCGTAGGCAATGCCATAGATGTCATTCAAACTCGTTTTAAAACTATCCAAAAAATCTCCATCCGGTCCAAAAAACACCAAGAGTGAATCATCGACATCCTGCGTTTCACCGGCTTGGGCAATCACGATTTCTCCCTCGGGACTGGTCGTCATCCCATGAGGCGTTCGCGTATTTACCGACCGAACGGTGGAGAAAAACCGCCGCAACTGTGTCAGATTCCCCGCTCTGACCGCGCTCCGCGCGACCCAACCGTTTCGTACATCCTCACCGCATACCGCCAGCACGTAGTTGTCCAACTGCGCCATCGCCCAGAAATTCCCCTCGGCACCGTGCTGGTCATCGGCCTGCAATCTCAGCCGCTTTTCAGGGTCCCGCCTCACGCGGACAGGACGCTCACCCGGCTCCGGAACTTTGACGACATGTATCTGTTCCGTTCCCGCTTCATGCCCTCCGTCACCGATCAATAAAGTATCGCGATCAAGAAACAGCAGCGACAGCGGACCGATCTCGTAAATGGGGTTCTTGCCGGTGTAATCCTTTGAGAACCCGACCACGGCCTCTTCGGACTCTCCGTCAACAATTCGCACCACTCTTAGGGCGCCGCTTTCGGCGACAAAGACATGTCCGGTTTCTGGCTGAATCGCTATTCCACGAGGGTTTTGTAGATTCTCCGCGACTACCTCGTAGTCAGTCCCCTCCTGAGAATGTCCGCTCGACGCGTTCCCGAACATTAACACAAACGCGCAAAGAAGCGCCGCAAATTTGACTGACCAGCGAAAGCAAACTGAGTATTGGGCATCCATGAGAATCTCAATTCGGGTTGAGTAAAACTTAAAGCGACTTCAACGATTGCTCGTAGGCATCAATCTTGTCAACATGCTGCAACGTCAACGCAATGTGATCCAAACCTTCAAGGAAACACTGGCGACGATAAGCATCAATTTCAAACGGTTCGGACAGTCCACTCGAATCACTGACCGTCAGATTTTCCAGATCGACCGTTAATTGGCATCCCTCTTCGGTCGCAACGGACTGATGAATCCGACTGACCGCATCCTTGGAAAGAACCACCGGCAGCACACCGTTCTTCGAGCAGTTATTGTAGAAGATATCAGCAAACGATTCAGCAATCACGCACCGAAAACCATAATCATCCAACGCCCACACCGCGTGCTCGCGACTGGAACCGTTACCAAAATTTTCCCGTGCGACCAAGATCGACGCGTCTTTGAACCTTGGTTGGTTAAGCTCAAAATCTTCGTTACGACTTCCGTCCGGATGATAGCGCCAATCGAAAAACAGAAACTCACCAAACCCCGTTCGCTCGATCCGTTTCAGGAACTGCTTGGGAATGATTTGGTCGGTGTCGACGTTGGAGCGATCCATGGCCGCAACGACGCCGGTATGTTTGACAAATGATTGCATGAGAGAGTTTAAACTTTACAGGGTACAGTTAACAGCGATCCGCATAGTGGCCTCTGCTGCTTACCAGTTTCGAATATCAACAAAATGGCCTTTGACAGCCGCCGCAGCAGCCATCGCCGGCGACACCAGATGAGTCAATCCGCCTCGGCCCTGACGACCTTCGAAATTACGATTACTGGTTGAAGCACATCGTTGCCCGGGCTCCAGTTTATCAGGATTCATCGCAAGGCACATGCTGCAACCCGCGTCACGCCAGTCGAAGCCAGCTTCTTGGAAAATCGCGTCCAGCCCTTCTTCCTCTGCCTGCTTTTTGACCACGCCGCTGCCCGGAACAACCATCCCTTGCACCGAATCAGCAACCCGCCGACCTTTCACGACCGCCGCCGCTTCTCGCAAATCCTCGATCCGGCTATTGGTACACGATCCGATAAACACGCGATCGATTTCAATGCTCTCGATCGACTGCCCAGCGCTCAACTTCATATACTCCAACGCCAATTCGGCTGACTTGCGTTCCGATTCATCTTCCATCGATGCGGGGTCGGGAACATTGGAATCAATTCGAGCGACTTGGCCAGGGTTCGTTCCCCACGTCACTTGAGGAGCAATATCCGACGCCTCAAAAATTTCGACTCGATCGTATTTGGCGCCTTCGTCGCTGTTGAGCGTTTTCCATTTTGCAACCGACGCCGCAAAATCATCGGGAGCAAACTCGCGACCGCGAAGATAATCGAATGTTTTCTGATCCGGAGCAATCATCCCCGCCCGAGCACCACCCTCAATGGACATGTTGCAGATCGTCATCCGCTGCTCCATCGACAATGCCTCGATCGCCGAACCGGTGTACTCCAACACGTAACCGGTTCCGCCTGCCGTTCCAATTTCGCCAATCAGATACAAAATCAGATCCTTGGAAGTGACTCCCGCAGCAAGCGTTCCATTGAAACGTGCTTCAAATGTCTTCGGTCGAGTCTGCAACAATGTCTGCGTTGCCAGCACGTGCTCCACTTCGCTGGTCCCGATCCCAACGGCCAACGACCCAAACGCACCATGCGTTGCCGTATGAGAATCGCCGCACACAATCGTCATGCCGGGCTGAGTCAATCCTAGCTCAGGCCCGATCACATGCACGATGCCTTGTTCGACGTTGTCCAGATCGTACAGTCGGATGCCGAACTCTTTGCAGTTGTTTCGCAGCGTTTGAATTTGCTGCCGCGAAATCGGATCCGCGATCGGCAGGTGCCGGTTACTGGTCGGGACATTGTGATCCTCGGTGGCAACCGTTCGCTCGGGCCGACGGACCTTTCGCCCGGCCAGACGCAAGCCCTCGAATGCCTGTGGGCTGGTGACTTCGTGGATCAAGTGCAGATCGATGTACAGCATCGTCTGCTTCCCGGGTTCCTGGTGAACGACGTGCTGATCCCAGATCTTTTCGAACATCGTACGAGGTGCCGACGCGATCATGTGCTCTTTCGGATATTGCTGAGTTGCGGATATTGCCGGGTAAAACGGTCAGGTTGTCTAGTATACTGGTCTTTTCGAGCCGAACGGTGCGGGCGACATGTTTCCCGACCGGTCCTACGCCGAGGTATAAGATTGAGCCCCTATCATACGGGCCAACGCTTTCATCGGGAAGCGACAATCAAGACCCAACAACGTGCCCGCAGGTTCAGCTGCGAAATTCGTCCTGCCTTTTCCCTGCCTTCTTAAGCCGAACTACCAACTAGCGGACCCTCATGAACGAGTTCATCGAAGCTATCGTCCTTGGCATTATCCAAGGATTAACAGAATTTTTGCCGGTCAGTAGCAGCGGCCACCTAGAGATCGGAAAGTTCTTGCTAGGCGATAATGCCGTGGGCCAAGAGTCTCTGCTGATGACGGTCGTCCTTCACTTCGCCACAGCGCTGAGCACGGTTGTGATCTTTCGCAAGGAGATCATCGAAATCCTTCGCGGCCTGTTCCAGTTTCGCTACAACGACGAAATGATGTTCTCGCTGAAGATCATCCTATCGATGATTCCAGCCGCATTTGTCGGCATCGTGTTCGAGGATCAGATCGAGGCCTTGTTCAGCAAGAATCTAGTGCTGGTTGGATTCATGTTACTGGTGACGGGAGTTCTGTTGCTACTGGCCGATCAAGCCAAAAAGACCGAGAAGTCGGTTGGCTTTCTGGATGCGATCATCGTCGGGATCTCGCAAGCGATTGCGATCCTGCCTGGGATCTCGCGTTCCGGTGCAACCATTTCGACATGCGTCCTACTAGGTATCGACCGATCCAAGGCCGCGCGGTTCTCGTTCCTGATGGTTGTGCCGCTGATCTTTGGCAAAATCGCCAAAGACTTGCTCGACGATGAATTCGCGATGACCAGCGAGCAAGCTCTTCCGTTGCTGCTTGGTTTCGTTGCCGCATTCGTCACCGGCTTGTTCGCATGCACGTGGATGATTCATCTGGTCAAAGCCGCCGAACTGAAATGGTTCAGCTGGTACTGCTTTGTCGTCGCCGCCCTAGCCATCATCGCTGGCTTGGTAATATCCGGTTCCTGAGTTCACTGATTGCAAAGCG
>CAZLYM010000081.1:0-5650 GCA_964563475.1 uncultured Pirellulaceae bacterium | reverse complement strand
CTGATTGCAAAGCGGCAGCGAATCACGTTTTGGATGCGGTTGCCCCCGGGCAACTTCATCCCGCAGAGAGAAGGTTCCAGCACAAAAACCGGGACTCGTGTCCAATGGCGGGAGAAATCGGTGCTGTCCAATTAGGATACTGAAACCTCGACAGATTTCCTCGATCTGTTGGTGGGTTTTACCCTACCACTTGCCTTAACTTCTACGATCACCTTGGTGACTCGGGCCGCCGATCCGTGGTAAGTTGTTTGCGTTCACATTCTGTCACTCGCCAGCATCCAGTGTCCTCATGCAAACCGAACACAAACACGAAAATCATCTGGCCAAAGAATCCAGCCCTTACCTACTTCAACACAAAAACAATCCTGTGGATTGGTACCCGTGGAACGCGGAAGCGCTGAAGAAGGCGAAAGACGAAGACAAACCGATCTTCCTGTCCATCGGTTACTCGGCCTGTCACTGGTGCCACGTGATGGAACACGAAAGCTTCGAAGATGAAGCCATCGCAAAGATGCTCAACGAGAACTTTATCTGCATCAAGGTCGACCGCGAAGAGCGTCCCGACATCGATCAGATTTATATGAATGCCGTCGTCGCGATGCGAGGCCAAGGTGGCTGGCCGCTAAACGTTTTCCTGACACCCGATCAGGAGTTCTTTTTTGGAGGCACCTACTGGCCGCCGAAGTCTCGGATGGGAATGCCGGGGTTCGATCAAGTGCTGACCGGCACACTGGACGCTTTTAAAAACCGGCGGGACGCAGTGGTCGAACAATCCAAAAAGATCACCGAGTTCCTGAACCTCAGTTCCGACACGGACGGGGATGGAAAACCAGACCTACCCGATCATGCGGCATTGGTCATGGCCGCACGGTCGCTGGAAAACGGCTTCGATTTTCAAAACGGTGGCTTTGGAGACAAACCAAAATTCCCTCACGCGATGCAGCTATGCTTTCTGCTGCGACTGGTCCGACGTTGGCCCGCCTTACAGGCTCCGCCCAAATCGACTTTGCGTTCGATGGTTAAACTGAACTTGGAAAAAATGGCGTGGGGTGGAATCTACGACCACTTGGGCGGCGGGTTTGCTCGATACAGCGTCGACGAACGCTGGCTGGTACCGCACTTCGAAAAAATGCTCTACGACAATTCACTGTTGACGGTCAGCTATGTCGACATGTTTCAATCGACAGGCGACAAGTTCTACGAAACCGTTGCCCGCGAAACGCTCGACTACATTCTGCATGACCTGACCGACGAAACGGGAGCCTTCTACAGCACCGAGGACGCCGACAGCGAAGGCGTCGAGGGTAAATTCTACGTCTGGCAAAAAGCCGAATTGGAGGCCACAATCGGCGAAGAGATTGCGGCGACATTCTGTGATTTTTATCACGTGACTGAGCACGGAAATTTTGAGGAAGCCAATATCCTCAACCAGACCGAGTCGCTTGAATCGTTTGCGAAGAAGCGAAAAGTTGACGCAAACGAACTGGCGACAAAGTTCCAACAAGCAAAAGACAAACTGCTGAAAATCCGCAACCAGCGAGTCCGCCCGGGGCTCGATGATAAAGTTCTGGTCAATTGGAACGCGCTGGCGATCACCGCGATGGCTCGTGCGGGAGCGGCGTTCGACGAACCACGATATACCGCCGCGGCACAGAAGGCGGCCGCGTTTGTGATCGAAAAAACACGGCGTAGCGACGGACGGCTACTGCACACTTGGCGAAACGGCCAAGCCAAACTGGACGCCTACCTAGATGACTACGCGGGCATGATCGTTGCGCTAGTCACGTTGTACCAAACGGATTTCGATGAACGCTGGATCGACTTGGCCATGGAATTGGCAAACCAGATGGTCAAGCATTTCGTCGACGAGGAAACGGGAGCATTTTTCTTTACCGCAGACGATCACGAGCAATTGATCGCTCGGGTGAAGGATTTCCAGGACAACAGCGTTCCCAGTGGAAACGCGTTGGCCGCGACCGGCATGCAGATGCTGGGGCGACTGCTCGGGCAGGATCAGTGGCTTGAACGCTCTCGCAAAGTCATTGCGGCGGGCTCCAGCATGATGCGACGGGCTCCGATGGCTGCCGGACAAATGCTGATCGCCGCTGAGAACATGCTGGACAAAAACTATGAACTGGTCCTGATCGGTCCCACAAAAGAATCGGTCAAGAAACCTCTAGCAGAACTGCGTAGACATTTTTTGCCCAACGTGACGGTTATCTGTCGCACGGAAGACGACACCCAAAACCGTTCTGCATTGATTGACGAAGTGTTATCGGGCAAGAAAACGATCGACGATCAGGTCACGCTTTACGTTTGCCAGAATCACACTTGCAACCGCCCCGTTACGGGCGAAGCCGAGGTCATCGCAGCGATCAAAGAGGTTTCCGAGCGTGTCGATGAACTGCCCGTGAGCAAGCGTGGCAAGTAGCCGCCATTGAACAGGAACGCTGTGCACAACGTTGACCAACGGCAGTTCTTTCAAAAGCGCGTGCGAGTCCCCACTGGCAAGACACGTGCGGTTACCGATAATGAGCCGATTGAAATCAGCTATCGAATATCTCGCGACAGGACACCGATTGACTCATGAGTGCCGAACAACGCTTACAGGAACTTGGCTTGGAACTACCGGCAGCACCTTCTGCGGTAGCCGTGTACAAACCAGCGCTGACCGTTGGAAACTTGGTTTATACGTCCGGGCACCTGCCGATCAAATCGGATGGTTCTCTGATGACCGGAACCGTGGGAAGTGACGTCGACGAAGCTTTTGGCAAAGAAGCGGCTCAGCAAGCTGGGCTAAATCTATTGGCGACCTTGAAGGCTCACTGTGGCGGCTTGGACAAGGTCAAGCGAGTCGTCAAACTCTTCGGCATGGTGAACAGCACAGACGACTTCGTTCAACAGCCGGGTGTCATCAACGGATGCAGCGAACTGATGAAAAATGTCTTTGGCGACGATGCCGGAGTTGGCACTCGAAGCGCTGTTGGTGTAAACACATTGCCACTGGGAGTCACGGTCGAAATCGAAGCGATTTTTGAAATCGAGGGCTAAGGGCCAGCGAGCCACTCACTGAACCTAGCTTCCTGAACCCAGCTTCGGCACTCGGAAATCAACCCGCTTCCGCTGGCTACCGACTTCTTTTTGAGAAAAACCTTGAATCGATCGCAGCAACATGGCCATTTTTGATCACGATTATCCTGTCGCCCATTCACTCTCGCCGCGACTCCAAGACGCTGTCCGGCAGATCGAATTCGCTCGCAGCTACACCTTGCTGTCTCTGGAAGATTTGAGCGACGATGACTGGTACTGGTGCCCGGAGCAAATGGACACTCACATCGCGTGGCAAGCCGGACACTTGGCGGTGGCTCAGTACGGCCTGACACTCTTCATGCAGCGAGGCCGAGCCGACGTTGATTCCGAATTGATGACCGGAAAGTTCCGCAAGCGGTTCATGAAGGGAACAGCACCGACTCGGAATCGTGATGATTATCCTCCGGTCAGCGAAATCCGGCAGGTCATGGAACGCGTCCATCAACAGATGCGTGAGGAAATTGGCAGCTTTGACGGCGACCATCTGGATGAAGCGGCCTCGGAGCCTCATGCTGCTTACGCGACCAAGCTGGGGTCGTTACTCTTCGCCAGCAAGCACGAAATGCTGCACGCCGGACAAATTGGGATGCTTCGCAGATTAATGGGCAAGGAACCGCTTCGCTAGACGAACCCCATTCATGTCCATGCCCCAAAACTTCGTCGAAACGAACTCGCTAACCAAACGCTTTGGAAGCTTCACCGCGCTGGATAATTGCTCGGTCAGCGTCCAGCAAGGCGAGGTCTTCGGGTTGCTGGGGCCCAATGGAGCGGGCAAATCGACTTTGATTCGCCTACTGATGGGTTTTCTGAATCCAACATCGGGTTCGGCAACCGTCGCTGGGCTGGATTGCTATTCGCAACGAGTCGCCGTCCACGAGGCAGTTTCTTACCTGCCGGGCGATGCGAGACTGTTCCGAACGATGAGAGGGCACGGCGTCCTGAAACTTTTTGCCAGCTTTCGGACGAACATGAAGCTCGATGCGGCCCGTGCGGTCGCCGAGCGGATGGAGCTGGATCTGAACCGATGGGTGGCGTTCATGTCGACCGGCATGAGGCAGAAACTGGCCCTAGCAATCGCGTTGTCGAACGACGCCCCCATGCTAATTCTTGACGAACCGACAGCCAACTTGGACCCGACGGTGCGCGGCCGAGTCATCGAGATGGTCGCCGAAGCAAAATCGGCAGGCAAAACGGTAGTGTTTTCCTCACACGTCCTATCCGAGATCGAAGACGTGTGCGATCGCGTGGCAATTCTGCGATCGGGAAAGTTGGTCTTTCAACAATCGATGGCCGATCTGAAAAAACAACACCGAGTCCGCGCTCGACTGGACGGAGTGCTTCCTGAGATTCCATCCCAACTAAAGGACTCGGTCACCATTACGCAAACCGGTAGCTCGGTTCAAATCGAAACGCCCGGCGAGTTATCCAATGTTTTGAAATGGCTATCCGAAGCTCCGCTACGCGACGTGTACATTCAACCGGTTGGCCTGAGAGCGGTCTACGATCGATTTCACTCGGACCAAACGCCTGCTTCTGACCAACAACAGACCGACGAAACTGCCGACCGTGAATCAACACCGGGAGTCCGTTCATGAACGGTCCGCTGAATCGCAAGTACTGGTCCGAGGCATGGCTGCTGTTCATCGCTTGCGCGATTGGCGTCGTCAGTTTCTGCTGGTTTCGAACATGGGTGGTCGGGGAACTCGATACGTCTCAGTTTCGTCAAATCATCGACCTGCTTCCCAAAGACTGGCGCAAGTTCGCATCAGTCGACTTCGATTGGTTGGTTTCCTACCTCGGTCGAACCGCGTTGGCGTTGGACGAACCGATGCTGGTCATGCTGATCAGCGGCTGGGTGCTGGTGCGAGGCTCCGACGTCGTCAGTGGCGAACTGGGGCGCGGAACCATGGAGATGCTATTGGCTCAGCCTGTCAGTCGCCGCCGAGTGTTTTTGAACCATGCGTTCTGGACGCTCGTCGGCTTGGCGATCCTGATGCTGCTTTGCTGGTTCGCAATGGCGATCGGAATCTGGACCAGCAGCGTCGAAGAAACAACCTATCACGAGATACATATCCCGATCGTCGACTACCAAATTCCACTGACTTTTCTCCCGGAGCAAACCGAGCGGGTTCAAATGAGCGACGAAGTAGATCCGATGATGTTCCTGCCCGGGATCGTGAACCTGTGGTTTCTGGGTTGGTTCCTTGCCGGATTTGCCGCCATGCTGAGTGCGTTTGATCGCTTTCGTTGGCGGACGCTGGGCATTGTGTCGGCGTTTTATTTCAGCAATGCCGGGATGAAAATCTTGGGGATGTCGTCAGCAAAACTGGCATGGGTCGAGCAACTGAGCGTTTTCGGGTTTTACTCGCCCGCTTCCGTCATTCAGCGAACGCAAACCGATCCGCTAAGTCTGCTGCACTTCTTTAAGTACTCGAACGAGGGGCAGATTCAAGGAACCGCATTGCTGGGAAGCTGCTTGGTTCTGTTCGTCGCCGGACTGATTTGCTACGTCGTCGGCCTGCGAAAATTCGAATCCCGTGATTTGCCGGCACCCATGTAA
>CAZLYM010000080.1:0-16383 GCA_964563475.1 uncultured Pirellulaceae bacterium | reverse complement strand
TCGATCTTGGGTTCAGGGATTTCTTCCAACAGGCGTTCGATGACTTTTTCGCTGTTGAGCCCCTCGGCCTGAGCCTGAAAGTTCGTGCTAATGCGGTGACGAAGAACCGCTTTGGCAACCTTGCGGATGTCGTCTACCGCCACCGTGAACCGACCATCCATCGCCGCCATCGCTTTTCCACCAGAAATCAAAAACTGGCCGGCTCGTGGCCCCGCTCCCCAATCGACCAACTCCCGAACAAACTCCGGCGCCATCGGGTCGGCTGGACGAGTCGCTCGAACCAACGTCGCCACGTACTTGATGATGTAGTCACTCACGGCGACGGATGCGACCAGCTTTTGCAGGTTCACAATCGCCTTGGCAGAAAGCACCTTGCGAACTTCTTGTTTCTCGCCCTTGGAAGCAGCGGTCAGGATTTTTTCTTCTTCGTCCGCCGTCGGGTAGCCAACCTTGATGTTGAACATAAAGCGATCCAACTGAGCTTCCGGCAGCGGATACGTTCCCTCTTGCTCGATCGGGTTCTGGGTCGCAATCGTAAAGAACGGTGGCTCCAACTGAAACGTCCGGCGACCTACGGTGACCTCGCGCTCCTGCATCGCTTGCAACAACGCGGCTTGGGTCTTGGGCGGAGTCCGGTTGATCTCGTCAGCCAGCAGAATGTTGGTAAAGATCGGGCCTTCGACAAAGCGAAACTGCCGCTTACCATTTTCGTCTTCGTCCAGCACGTCCGTACCGGTGATATCAGACGGCATCAGGTCGGGAGTAAACTGAATGCGTTTGAAGTTCACGTCCAGAATTTTCGCCAAGGTGCTGACAAGCAGAGTTTTTGCCAAACCGGGGACGCCTTCCAGCAAGCAGTGCCCACGGGTAAAAATGGCAGCAAAGACTTGCTCAATCACTTCATGCTGCCCCACGATCACTTTGGCCAGTTCCTGCTCCATCACCTTGCGGTGTTGGCTGAACTCCTGCAAAACGTCACCCAGACTTCTTTGTTTTCCCGTCACATTTTCCTCAAATCAACCGGATTGGTTGGCGATGTTTGGCGATATCCATTTCACCGGATAAATCGTGGAAGCTTCCTGATACGTGGACCATTATTGTAAATTTGATGGTGCCGGGGGACAACGACACGTGCAAAATGCTGCCAAGTTTCATAAATGTTGCCACGTTTGGCATAACAGCGTACGATGCATCGAACCGATGCCTTGGAAACCGCATCGACATTCCGTCCACCCTTGGTCTTTTTATGCACGCCGTCCGTCGCATTAGTGATCTCTTTTCAAGCAGGGAGCGAAAATTGGCTGGTTGGATCAAATGGACCGTATTGATGATCGGCATCCTGTGTTTGGTCCCTGATCCGGCGATCGCGATCCAGCGAAAAAAGCCAAATTCTCTGACCGCGGAGAAGGTTCGTGAATCGATTCAACGCGGCGTCCAGTTCCTGCTACGACAATCTTCCAATTCGGGCAGTTATGGCAGAGTTCAAACGCAGGACGATGTTACCGCATTATGTGTTCTGGCGTTGTTGAATGCCGAGGTTCCGCCCGATCATCCGAGCGTGCAAAAATCTCTGGAGCTGATTGAAGCTGTCCCGGCACAAAAACTTTCAACGTATTTCGCTTCGCTGCGGATCATGGCCTTCGCAACAGCCGACCCCAGTGGGAAACGCTACATGCGGCAGATTAGCAGCGATACTCGGTGGTTGATCGACCGACAAATTACCAATGGCAAATCCATTGGTGGCTGGGGCTACAACAGAACTCGCGGCGGAGGCGATGCGTCCAACAGTCAGTTCGCCCTATTGGCTTTACACGAAGCGGCCAAACTAGGAGTTGAGGTGCCGCAAAAGACTTGGCAACTGGCCGCCAAATACTGGAAATTCGTAAGTACCCCGGACGGTGGATTCAACTACAACGGAAGCGGCGGTGCATCGGGCAGCATGACGTGTGCCGGGATTTCGTCATGGATCATCATCCATGAAAATCTTGCTGCCGACGCAAACAACTTCAAAGGCGATCGAGCCAATTGCTGCGGCAACAATCAAAAACTTGATCGAGTCGAACAGGCGATCGAATGGATGGCCAACAAGTTTCGCGTACGAGGCAACCCAGGGCAGGGCCATACCGGCAGCCAGCTTTACTATCTTTACGGAATGGAACGAGCCGGACGACTTGCGGGGCGGCGGTTTTTTGGAGCCCATGATTGGTATCGCGAAGGGGCCGAAGAGCTTCTCCGACAACAGAATCGACAATCGGGATACTGGAAGGGTGGTGGTCATTCAGAATCGTTCGAGAATATCGCAACTGCGTTGGCACTACTGTTTCTGTCCAAAGGCAAACGCCCCATCGCGATCGGCAAGGCGGCTTGGTCGAAGGACACGCGTTGGGACCAACATCCAAAAGGCGTGCACTATCTAACCCGGCGGCTTGAAAAAGAATGGAACGAGCGGCTGAATTGGCAAACGGTTCGCACGGCTTCGGCATCCACGGACGATCTGCTGGAAGCCCCAGTTTTGTTTCTGTCGGGCCGCGACGCACTTCAACTGTCCGATCAAGAAAAGAAATCGCTCAAAGAGTATCTGGAAAACGGGGGCTTTCTGTTCGCCGAAGCGTGCCAGGGCGAAGGCTGTGGTGATGCGGGATTCGACAAGGCTTTCCGAACGCTGATGGCAGAGATCATTCCTGACAGTCAACTGGAACCCTTGCGGCCCGACCATCCGATTTGGGGCGCGTACTTCCCAATGTTCCCAGACGAAGAACGACCGTTGCTTGGCATCCAGTCGTGCTGCCGAACCAGTGTGATCTACTGCCCCGCCAATCTTAGTTGCTATTGGTCACTCGATCGTCCGGGCATCGATCCGAATCCTCGATTGAAAAAACGGATCGAGACCTGCATCCAGATTGGCGTGAACGTGGTCACCTATGCCACCGGCAAGGAGCTTCGCGAAAAAGGAGAGACGCCCAAACTTGCCTCGGAGGCCGACGACTTGCTGGCCGGACGATCATTGGTGTTGCCGAAACTGGCTCACGGAGGCGGTTCCGATGACGCTCCCAACGCATGGAGAAACATTTTGCTGGACGTCAGCAGCAAAGTCGGCTTGCGAGTTGAAACGGACAGAAAGCTGATCGTTCCAACCGCAGAACAACTGACCGAGCACGCGTTCGTATTTCTGCACGGCCGATCGAGTTTCAAATTCAACGACGAAGAACGCGAGGCGTTGAAAACTTGGCTTGAGGCTGGCGGATTCATATTCGCCGATTCAATTTGCTCCTCGCCTCAGTTTACCAATTCGTTTCGCAAGGAAATTCAGCTGATCACCGGTCAGCAACTCAGGCCAATCGACCCCAATCATCCGATCTGGACCAATGAAGTGTATAGCCAACGGATTGATCAAGTTACTTTTCAACAACGCGACCCAAATGCGAAAGGCGGATTCCGCAGAGAGCAACGACCGCCAGAATTGGAAGCGATTGAAATTGACGGTCAAATGCGCGTCATTTTCTCACCGTGGGATTTGAGTTGTGCGATGGAGAACACGGCTTTCTCGCAGTGTGAAGGCTACACACGCCAGGACGCTTCGCGAATCGCGACCCACGTCATCTTGTACCGACTGCTGAGCGATTGATTGCCGCCGCTGCATTTCGTCGCTGCGGATCAGCCGTTCGACAAGCGTGCTGCAAGCTTGTCAGGACAAGTCATTCCGTGCCGCTTCAAGAAGTCGAAATAAGCGTCGGCCGTATTGACGTTGGTAAACGATTCCAAATCCGGATCAACGTCCCTCAAATCGTCCACAGCCACCTCGCAAGCATTGACCGCCGCTTGCAAAGCCGAAACACGGCGACTGACGCCTGAAGCATAGATGCCGTCAATTTTTTGATGCACTGCCGTTCGATAGACCGCAGTCATTCCGTAAATACGTTCACCGTCTCTCGGAACAACCGCGTCATGCTGGCCAAGCACATCAACCAGTTTCCTGATTAACTCAGGACTCAAGTTGGGGGCGTCGCAACTGGTGACAAACGCATGACTCACATGATCTGACAGACTGGCCAACCCGGTGCGAATTCCCTCCAGCGGCCCGAGATCAGCACGTTCATCGCTCAGCCACTGCACGTTTTTTGGCAAAGCTGCTGGCGGACGTTCTCCGTGCCCAACCACAACAACGACCGGTTGAGCAACCGAACTGACGCGTTCCACTACTGACTGAAGAAACGTTTTTCCATCGAACCAGAGTTCGTGTTTAGGGAATCCCATGCGTCGACTTCGGCCCCCGCACAGAACCACCGCCCCAAGCCCATCGATTTTCATCTGCTTACCAACTTGGGTATCGATAGGCGGGATTGTCCGGATCGAAATCTAAATCTTTGAGACCGACGTTCAAGTTCATATCCGTATAATAGAACTTTTCCATCAGGACCGGTTCACCACCGGTCGCCGGAGGCCACGCATACCCTTCGTAGCCGATTGGAATTTTTCGTTCGTTGTCCACGTATATTTTGGCAAGGTGGAACTGAAAGCTCTCTTTCTCTTGTTCGTGCTTGATTTCGATCAACGTACAAGGCCGTCCCTCAACCTTCACGCCAGGTGTGACACTGACTTGGCAATCATCATCGTTGCGATCACAACAGCCGATCTCGTACATTTTCGCGATCAGATTCCGAAACCCAATGTCCCAGATCGGGTACTTGCTCCCTCGCATCGCCATTGGACCATCGGGAGTCAGATGCATTCGCTTGAGTCTGATAAAACCTGACGCGGCATGAGCCACCAGCTTGCCGTCATTTTGACCGTCGACCCAAATCACTTCCTGACCTACCACCGAGCGTGGCGAAAGGAAATCCAGATACACAGAAAAAGGATTCGCTTGCCCATCTTTCTCATGAGCGTGCCGGATCTTGGCTCGCATGCGACGCTCTTTGTCCAAACGCCCATCGATAAAAACTTGACTGGTGATGACGCACGAGTAATCATCGATTTGCTGATCAATCTCGTCCATTGAAAGCTGCGCGACGGCCAACACCGGATCGAGCGGATGCTCGGCCGCTTCAATCAGTGACGTACTGATCAAGTCTTCAATCGAGACCGGGCGATCAGCCGCTGGCTCTTTCGGATCGGTTGTGCTCGAACCGTTGATCGGATCGACCGACGGAACAACGGGCTCGCCAGCTGCCGTCGACTCAACCTCGCTCTCCGGCTCGACCTCGGCCGGTTGAATGTGAACGGTATGGCTTTCAACGGCATCTTCTGGAGGCTTCTGCATCAGCCAGATCAGCACAACGCCTCCCAACAGGGACAGTGACAATGCCAGTATCACCCGGCGCCGCGAGATCTGCCGTTTTCGCGATTGAATCTGCCAATCGGTGGGCTTTCCGTCCGTCTCCCCTGAGCTCTCGGGGGAAACAACTTTCGAGATGTCTTCAGGACGATTCATGAAATTGAACGTTCAATGCCGCAAAAAAATTTGATTGATAGACGCACTCTACGAATAAACTCTCGTTTCGTTCGTCCCATGCTCCACCAAACTGGCTGAGTCTGGGACCTGCGACAAAACGAGCGACCGACTGAAAATGTTTGTTGTCTGATTTTAGACGAGTACTGTCTTACCTTGCTGCGAATTGCTCTGCGTATTGCAGTACCCAACCATCGATCCGTTTCTCGAATTCATTTTGATCACAATCAAGGACATCGTCAAAATGATTCCACGTGAACATTTCCTTATCCCGAATCGTGCCTTTACCTGCGATATTAACCACATTGAATTCATTTTGTGGGCGGACGGTCAACTCAATTCGACTGAAAAACGATCCTGCTTTCCCGTCGGGCCCCCGCTGTAAATCATTTCTGGACACGGCACCCCCCCAACCACGACTCCCGTAAATGGTCTCGTAATCGAAGCCCGGAAAGTGATTGGCCAATCGCTTCAGACACTGCTCAATGTGTTCAGACAAGTGCAAACGAAACGCCGTGTGGGCAGTGCGGATTTCTTCTGCCGTCAACGCTTCCTGTTTGGCCGCCTCGCTACGAGACTGACTACGCTGCTGCCCTCGCTGGATCGCTTTTTCAAGTTCGTTGTCAAAGTCCATAGTTGTGTTAAAAATCGTAGAGAAAAAGCATTCGCAAAAAAACGATCAATTGAACCGCCTCAAGAGTCGATTGCCGGTTTGAGATCGGAAACTCTCAACCGAAACCCAGCCCAAGCTGTTCAGCTCAATAGCCAGGCCGATACCACGCTACTCCTTCGATTCGTCCTTATTCGGTTTCTTCGAAACAAATTGTGCCAGATCGGAGAAAGAACGCATTGGCTCCTTTCCCTTAAGCATATTGTCAGTAATCGGCTTAACCGGTTTCGGTTTGGCATTTCGTCGCGGACCACTGGAGCGATGAACGCGTTGTTGACGTGAGCCACCGCCTCGTTTGCCGTCTCGCTTTCCGCCACCCCGTTTCCTGTCATCGGGTCGCGATCCTCGCCCGCGTTCTTCGCCGGATCCAGATCGTTTTCGGCCGCCACGTTGAGGCTTTTTGGTTCCGGGGCGAATCGCCGTCAGTTTGATTCGACGTCGATCAGAATCAACCTCAGTCACCCAAACTCGCAACACTTGGCCGATCGAATAATGGTCGTGAGGATCACGGACAAAACTGTGAGACAACTGGCTGACGTGAACCAGACAACTTTCTCCCAATCCAATATCCACGAACACGCCGAAATCAACCACATTGACAACTTGAGCATCCAATTGCATCTCAAGCTTCAAGTCATCCGCCTTGATGATGCCGGTTCGGAACGCCGGTCGACTAAGTCGATCTCGCGGATCCCAGTTTGGTTTTTTCAACGCCAGCACAATGTCCTTGACCAACAACTCGCCCGTCGAGTACTCGGTCGCTAACGCGGGAACATCAAGCTGATTCAATTGAGCCACCGCATCCCGGCGTGCGGCCGCAGCTTCGGGCGAAATTCTGGCGCGAGTCGATCGCTGTGGTTTTGGGGGTGTGTCCGGAGCCGAAACATTGGCCTCGCCCGCAGACGCGGATTCGGGTGCACTGGCCGTAGCCGCCTCGGGGGCAGCAGCAGGTGCTGGTTCCGCAACGGTCTCTGGTGTCGTAGCGGCTTCGGGATCAGCAGCAGGCGCCGGTTCGGCAACAGCTGCTTCGGTTTCACGGGCTGGCTCTGCAGGAGTCAACGAATCCTCTGCTGGCTGAGGCGACGCCGTGTCAGCTTTCTCGTCAACGACAGGCGGGGCCTCTGTTGCGACATCCGCCGCCGCTTGCTCTGGAGCTGCCGCACTTGCTTCGGCGTCGGCTGTCACTGCTTCAACACCTGCGGTTGCATCTTCTGAATCAACTTTGACTTCCTCGGCCACGGGAAATAACTGCTCCGCCGTGACACCGGCTTTTTGCATCAACTGCTCGGCAACCGAATAGCTTTCAGGATGGATGGCCGTCACATCGAGCGCGACATCTCCCTCGTGAATTCTCAGGAAACCAGCCGCCTGCTGAAAAGTCGCGTCTCCAAAACCGTTGACTTCTCTCAACTGCTGACGCGATTTGAAGGGACCATGTTCATTTCGGTATTCGTAAATCCTTTGCGCCGTCAACGCATTCAACCCGGAAACGTACTTCAGCAATGCCGGACTGGCGGAGTTCACGTTCACGCCCACACGGTTGACGCAAAACTGAACGACATCAGTCAACGATTCGGACAAATGCCGAGCCTTCACATCATGCTGATACATTCCCACACCAATATTGGCTGGGGTGATCTTAACCAGTTCAGACAGAGGATCCTGCAGCCGTCTTCCAATCGACACCGCGCTGCGAATCGACGGCGACGCATCAGGCAATTCTTGCCGACCGATTTCGCTGGTCGAGTAAATACTGGCTCCGGCTTCATTCACGATCACATAGCGCACATTCGATTTGCCGCTCAAGTTCTCACTCAGCACATCAGAAACCATTTGCTCGACGTGACGACATGCGGTGCCATTGCCAATCGCGATGACGTCGACCTGATGTTGCTGCGCCCACTTCGTGATCTTTTGCTTACTTTCATCGATTCGTGTTTTGTTGCCAACGACAAACACGTGCCCTGAATCAAGCAGGCTGCCACCGCTATCGAGAACCGCGACCGAGCACCCTCGTTTGAAGCCTGGATCAATCGCCAAGATTCGGCAATCTCGAATCGGCGGCTGCAACAAAAGACTTCGCAGGTTGTTGGCAAACACGTCGACGGCATGATTTTCGGCAGTTTCGGTTAGCTCGCGACGCACCTCTCGTTCGAGACTGGGCAACAGCACACGACTAACGGCCTCCGTTGCACACTTACCCAAAAATTCGGAAAACGCATGCCCCTCGGGGACCAACGCTTTGATTGCCGCCTTGTTCAACTGCTCAGCATCCGCGTCAATCCGGACTTTCAATCTGCCCGATCGCTCTCCGCGATTAATGGCGAGCATTTTATAATGCGGCAGCTGTCGCAACGTATGACGGAAGTCCTGATAATCCTTGAACGGGTCGTCGACCTTCTTTTTCTTTTTTTTCTTCTTCTTTTTCTTTTTCTTGACAGGCGTTTCAACGCCCGAAACGGCGGCAGCCGCCGAAGTCAGATCCGAAGCAGCCGCAAACAACTTGGCAACCTCCTCCACATCATCGCCCGACTCACTGGCAGGCGTCTCACTGGCAGGCGTCTCAGTAGCAGGTGTCTCGCCGCCCGAGGCTTCCCCCGCCGGAGCGTCCGCAGTTTGCTCGGCATCGGGCGAGGCCGCAGTTTGCTCCGCATCGGACGAGGCCGTGGTTTGCTCAGAAGCACTCCCATCGCCCGAAGAAGCCGGCGCGGGTTCAGTACCCTCCGCCGCCTGCTCAACTTTTGCCGATTCGGTTTCAAGATTTGGTGTCGTTTGTTCCGGCGTTTGCTCAGACGCCGGGCCTGTCGTTTCGTCCTTGGACTTGTCCGTTGATTCTCCATCGGAGCCTTCGAGCTTCGAACCGTCTCCCTCGCTCGCAGGAGCTTCGATCAACTGCGTGCATAACTGGCCAGTCGACCAGACGATCTTGCGCAACTCATTGCGGAGCTCTCGGTTTTCGCCAAACTTCTCGACCAGCAGATCTGTGACGCCTTTGAAAACGTCATCTACCGAGCTCAAACCTTTGTCGACACGTACAAACTTGGCCGCCAGTTCACCCAGATCTTCTGAGGCCGATGCACCTGAAAGTACGTCGTCGGCCAGAGGTTCGAGCCCTTGCTGACGAGCCGTTGCGGAACGCGTTTGCTTGCGAGACTTAAACGGACGGTAAAGATCTTCCAGCGTTCGGCTAGAGCCAGTTCCCTCGATCTGAGATTTCAGCTCATCAGTCAGTCGCCCTTGGGACTCGATCGACTTGAGCACGAACGTTTTTCGTTCTGCCAAGGCTCGCAGCTGAGCGATTTTCTGCTTGACGGCCAGAACTTGATTTTCGTTAAGGCCACCCGTTTCGTCTTTTCGAAACCGCGTGATAAAGGGAATCGTGTTGCCTTCATCAAGCAGCTCAACGGTCAGAGCTAACTTTTCTGGTGGGAGGTTCAAATCCCGCGCAACGTTCGCAAGGTCAATATTCATAAGGCTTCTGTAATGAGGGCAATCACGTCGGATTCACGGTCAGGCGCTATGCCATCACGTAATTGAACCCGCCATTCACCCCCAGGTTGGCAAGGAAGGGTCGTGTGCATCGAAGAACCCAGATTTTATCACGCGCGAAATTGATTTGAACAGGGCCGTTTCCCCTACGTTGGGTGTGTGTTGGATTCGGCATAAGGCACATAACCGTACTATTTCGGCCAGTCATCATCTGAATCAGCGCGAATCAAGTCCCTGAAAACGATTGGTGAGCGACTATATCCCACCGTAACCAACAATAAATAGGGTTTTTGAAATTGCAATCGCTGCCCCGCTTCTCTCCCCACGCTCGTCCCTCTCCTAAGTTAACTCATGTCAACGGCTCAGCAGAATCCGCCGGAAAAAATGTCCGAGCAGACTCAGGACGGCACAAAAGCTTCCGTGACTTCTGCGTCCGATCAGCTGGATCGGTTGTCGGATTCCATTGCGTCCGGTGTCGTGTTTGCGGTCCTGCTTACCGTTGGGCAAAGAGTCGTGGGCTTCATTCGCGGAATCCTGTTCTGCCGCATCATGTCCGACCAAGAACTGGGCCAATGGTCGATGCTGTGGAGCTTCCTGATGCTACTGGCTCCTTTGGCGGTGCTCGGCTTGCCCGGCTGCTTTAGTCGATATACCGAATATTATCGCCATCGAGGCCAACTGCGAACGTTCATTCAGCGAATCGCCGTCGTATCGCTAGGACTCACACTGGCATTGGTCACCGCAATGCTCATCTTCCCGGAACGAGTTTCGTGGATGATCTTTCGAGATTCCAGCCACGTGACCATTGTGTATGCGCTCGCGATTTCTCTGGCCATCGTTTCGGCATCGAATTTTCTGTCCAGTCTCCTTGAGTCATTGCGTCAGGTGCGAGCCGTCACAGCGATGCGATTCATCACAGGCGTTGGATTCGCAGTCTTTGGCACTCTCATGATTGCCTACTCGACCAATCGTTCGGCCGCGGCGGCGCTAGCCTATGGAATCAGTTGCGTGCTGGGCGCGATTCCCGCCATCTGGTTCCTGTATAAATACCGAAACTGCATTGTTGATGAAACGGAATCGGAAAATCTTCGCCACTCAACCATGTGGAAAAAAATCGCGCCGTTTGCGGCGTGGTTGTGGGTCTCCAACCTGTTCCATAATCTGTTCGAGGTTTCCGACCGTTACATGCTGATTCACTGGTCAAAAACGACCGCTGACATGGCACAAGGTTATGTGGGGCAATATCACAGTGGTCGAGTCGTGCCTTTGCTGATGGTCAGCGTCGCAGGCGTGATCGGTGGCCTACTGCTGCCTTACATGAGTGCCGCCTGGGAAAAAGGGGAACGCGAGGATGCTCACCGGCAATCGAACTGGTCTGTCAAACTGCTCGCTCTGGCTTTCACCGCCGGTGGAATTGTCGTGCTTTTTCTATCACCGGTTTTGTTCGAAGGAATTTTTCAAGGAAAATACAACGATGGCCTAGCCGTCCTGCCCCTGACTCTCGTCTACTGCATCTGGTTTGGGCTCGCCGTCGTGGCACAGAACTACTTGTGGGTAGCTGAGAAAGGAAGTTGGGCCGCCATCGCCATGGGAATCGGGTTGGGAGCCAACATCGTATTGAACATGCTGCTGATTCCGCCCTATGGACTCGAAGGAGCCGTCATCGCCACGACGCTGGGCAACGCAAGCAACTTGATTGTCGTCTATCTCTTTAACAATTCCCAAGGCTGCAAGATAGACTTCGGAATGTGGGTAGTATCTGCCATGCCGCTACTGCTAATTCTGCCGCTGCCCGTCGCCGCTTTGGCTTTCGTTGCCGTCGCCGTCGCTACGGTAATGACCGAATTTGTCTTCACCGCCGAAGAGAAAAGTGACGTCATCGGCATGGTAAGCAAACTCCGAAAATAACTCGGACAAGCGAAAGCTTAACTCGGCCAAACAAAAGCCCGTTACCCGTGCGGGAACTGTTTGCAGTATTCGTATACCGCCATCGTGGTCGCCGTTACCACATTTAAACTGTAGGGAAGCCCGTATATCGGAAGCTCTACAACATCGTCGAGAATGGACAACTGATCGTCAGCAATCCCCTGACGCTCATGCCCGATCACCAGAGCCGTTCGGCGTGGGAACGAGTAATCGTGAATCAGCGTCGAGCGATCGGTTTGCTCCAGCCCAACAAGCCGATAGCCATCATCGCGCAGTTTTTTCAACACTGGCAGTAGAGAGCGTCTTCGTTCAATCGTCACATGGCTCATCGCATCTCTTGCGATGGTTGGATCGATCTTCCCGTTGCCAGCGGCGATGATCTTCTCCACCGCGCAACAGCCCGCCAGTCGCACGATCCGGGAAAGATTGACGTTACTTTTGAAATCCGGGCAAACCAACACCAGCTCGCGCGGGCGTTGGAGCGGTGTGAACTCACCATGCCGCAATTGCTCGGTCGGGATCGGACCCTCGGGCGAACAAGAATCGCCCTGACTTGAATCAGACATAAGGGTAATCTGCGTCGATTAGGCCTTCCGTTTTGACAGCTTTCCAGAAATCGGATGGAATCTCCTCCTGAATCAAACTCACATTCGACGCCACGCGACTAGGATTTGTCGTCGCCATCGCAAAACTGGTGATCTCAGGCGGGGAAAAAGCAAACTGAGTGCACGCGCTAATCGGCTTGATCGAGAATCGTTCGCAAATCGCGTTCAGTTGGTCACGCCACTCGAACTTCTTTGCGTCCTCGGAATTTTCCGGCTTCATCTCCACATAATCATAGAAGCCACCGCCCAGCAGAAACCCTCCATGAAAGACAGCGGAATTGATCATCCAAACGTTTTTCTGCTGAAGCTGCTGAAAGAAATCAAGCAAGTCTTTGGGATGCCGATGGATCGTGAAACTGTTTGCAAACATCACCCAATCCAAATCCACGTGTTCGCATATTTCGCGAATCACTTTCCAATCTTTGGCCCCGACACCAATTCCCAAAATCTTACCGTCCGCTTTGAGCTCCCCTAGCGCCTTGTAGGCGCCCAGAATGTCATCAAAACGTCGACCGCGATCCTCTTGCGACGTGGCGGCAGCAAGGTACTCGTCGGGGTCGTGCACCGAACCCATCTGAGTATTGAACCCTTCACCAAGAATTTGATCGCCCTGCTCCCGGCATTCAAGAATTCCATCGTAGCTAATATTCTGAACCGCATCATGCTCGATATCGACCCATGCCCCTGGCTCAAACGTCGCTTCGGGCGTCGTCAGCGGTACTCGTTTCCACGCCAACTTGTTACTGACGATCACGTCGTCAGGACTGGCGTTCAGTGCCCGCAATGCGTCACCAATGACCTCCAGCGAAAGACCCGCGCCATACTTTCCCGCCGTGTCAATGACAATCGGTTTGGGCAGGTGCTCCAGCCACTCTTTGAGCACTTCCATTTTCTTCTCAAACGGGTGGGACTGGTAGAGATTACCAAATCCTCCGGTACCAACGACGATCGGCGCAACGTCAATGCCAAGCCGATTTAATGCGCACTTTTTCATCAATCAGGAGTGCCAAAAGAAAGTCAAACGAAAAGAAAGTCAAACGAAAAGAAAACCCAACGCCAAGTCCCCGATTCTGGGCACTTTGCCCAAGGTTGTCGAGCAAAAATTGAGTGTCGCATTTTTCTGGCCCCCGAGCAACCGTGGCGTCGCTTGGGTAATCAGCACGGGATTGCCAACCCAAAAACCGGCACATAACATTCGAATCGAGGCCCTGTTTTGCACCAAGAGATTCTACTTGGGCCTCGGTTCATCCTTTTTTATCCAATTCATTGGGAGTAAAAACCTAAAATATACTGGGGATGCGGACTGTCTCTTGAGCTGGTTGCGGATCATAATCAAGTCTAGCAAGTATGCGTCCCCGACATGCCAACCGTGAAGGCATCTATCTGATGGCGAACGCCAACCTGAATCCCGCACGACAACGTCCACGCACCTCGTCCTTGCCAACTCCACCGGTGGCGAAACCGGCTCTCGATACGGCAACCCGCGTCATGACGCCCGAGAACATCGCGTTCGAGTACCAACTGGCTGGCCCCTTTCGCCGCATTGTCGCTTACGTCGCTGACATTTTGATCTCGCTGGTTGGGTTCGGGATCGTAGCGTTCATCGTTTGGTGGGGATTCTTGTACCTAATCGGGAACAGCGGTATCGCTGATGAGCTATGGGGACTGCTTGCATTCTTTACGTTGGTAGGCTGGTTTCTGGTCTATTGGTTCTACGGAGCGGTCGCCGAAACCTATTTGAACGGGCAAACCTTCGGTAAACGCATCTGCAGCTTACGAGTCATGACAACGGACGGCCATGCGATCGATGGAGTCCAAGCGACGCTGAGAAATTTTTTCCGCTTGTTGGACATGGCTCCCGTCGCCAACGTTTCCGCGATGCTGGGCGCGATGCCCGAAGACGCGACCATGATGGTCCCGACCTGCTTGATCGGACTAATCGCGATGACTTGGAATAAACGGTATCAACGAATTGGCGATCTGGTTGCCGGCACCATGGTGATCCATGAAGAACCACGAAGGTTGACCAAGTTGGCCGAGTTCTCGGATCCACGAGTCGCTTCGCTGGCGGAGCTGATTCCTCCATCTTTCGTGGTCTCGGCAAAACTCTCGCAAGCGATCTCAGAATACGCCGATAGCAGGCGGCAACTGGCTCCCCAACGAGCAAACGAAATAGCTGTCCATGTCGCTCGGCCTCTACTGCAACGGTTTGGAATCCCAACCAACACAGATGCCGACCTGTTCGTGTGTGCGTTGTACTATCGCACTTTTGTAGAGCAAACGTCGGGTGACGAATCCTCGAAAACGAAACTTGAAAATTCGAAACCTACCAAAGCCATGCCTCGGGCTGCCACAGAACCAACGCAGCCTAAAATCGCATCAAAAACAGTCGAAATCACGGCGGAGGAGGTCTAATGAACGTCGCTCAATTTTTGAAAAAACGTCAGCCGCAATGGAGAAAACTCGAACGGCTGTGCGAAACCATGAAGGAGAAACCCGATCGATCGCGCAAAGAAATCGTGCCTCAATTTGCCGCGCTCTATCGGGCCGCCTGCGCGGACTTGGCGTTGGCCGAATCCAATCGATTGCCGCCAGCAACGGTCGAGTATCTTCACCAATTGGTGGCTCAGGCACACAACCAGCTGTATCGATCCGAACGTTATCAATTTCGAAAATGGCACCGCGTGCTTTTCCATGATACGCCACGACGAATTTTTCACGACCCTTGCGTGCATATTGTGGCGGTTCTGTTTTGGGGCCTGTTTCTCATTTCCGCCTATCTGGCATACGACAATTCGGTCTGGCCGGGCTTCGCTCAGGATGTCGTGGGACAGGAGACACTGGACCAGAGCGCTGACATGTTCGCCAGCTTCGGCGGGCGCGGCCAAGCCGAAAACTGGGGAATGTTCGGGTTCTACATTTTTCACAACGCCGGCATTGGAATAAGCTGCTTCGTGTGGATGCTATTCGTGCTGCCTGGCTTTGTCACACTCGCCTTCAACTCGGTTCACTTAGGAACCATTTTTGGATACATGTTCCGCCCGGAAGTCGGTGAAGCCGGAGATCACTTCAAGAATTTTGTTACGGCTCATGGACCGTTTGAACTGACGGCGATCGTCCTTTCCGCGGGTGCCGGACTGAAGATCGGGCTGGGCTGGATGATGACCGGTGGCTTGAATCGTCTTGATTCACTTCAAAAAGCCGCGCGAGACGCGTTGCCGATTGTCATGACGGCCGTCGCTCTGTTTTGCCTAGCGGCCTCGATTGAGGGACTCATTTCCGCGACGCCGGAAGACATCATGCCATGGTTCGTCAAAGGCTCCATCGCAACGTTTACCAGCTTTCTGCTGACGTTTTACTTTGTGGTATTGGGCTTTCCTGAACCGGGCGAAAAAGATGTCGATTTTCTGATGGGAGACCAAGATGAAACTTGATCAGACCTTTATCTCCATCCGAAAGCGCGGCGTGTCTGAACTTTTTGATCTTACGTTGACGATCGTACGCAGCCATTGGCGTGCCTTGCTGATCCTGTTGGTACTGGGTGCGGCGCCGTGGATCCTGCTCGACTATCTGCTATTGTGGCCATTGATGCACTACGGTCTGGGCGACCCCAGTCGCTGGGCCTGCAGTTGGCTGATGATGCTGATGGTTGTCAGCCAAGCGCAGTACGGCACGTCGTTGATCACTCTATACTTGGGCGACGCCATGTTTGTTGGCACACCCAACTGGAAACAAGTGGCACTCAAATCGTTCAAAGTTTCGCCACTCTTTGTCTGGCTGCATGGCTTCCTGCGGATGGTGTTTCCCGTGGCTGGTTTGGCGTGGATGATGGACATCGACCAGCCATCTGACTTCGGCATGCTGGCGGGCTTTCTCATTCCGTTGGCCGTCGCAGTGGGCGTAGCTTTCCGCACATTTCGCCCCTTCGTCTCGGAGATGATTCTGCTAGAGAAAACACCATGGCGACCGAAGGAACCCACAGCCATCAGTTTTGCCAAACGATCCAAGGCATTACATTCCCATGCCTCGTCAGAATTATTCGGACGCTTCGTAATGAGTTGCCTAGTCGCCACTCCTTTGGCGATTACATTTCAATCCCTGTTCATCCAAGTCGATTCGGTACTGAACCTGTCGGCGGGCTACGATTGGACGCTGGCAAGCTACTACTGGATCATTTCACTCTGGCTGACCGCCGGATTTGTCGCCATCTTCCGTTTTCTTTCTTACATCGACATCCGAATCCG
>CAZLYM010000079.1:12589-16525 GCA_964563475.1 uncultured Pirellulaceae bacterium | reverse complement strand
CTGAAGCCTGAAGTCTGGCGCCTGAATTCCTGTCCCCTGTTAACTTTCAACTTTCCATAAGCGCATAGAAAAACCCGCCTGCTGAGAATTCAACAAAACGGGCTGCTGCGATGTGCGATGTAGATTGTGAAACGTCTAACGACGATTGGCTGCTTCTTCAGCTCGAGCCTCTTTTAAAGCGGCTGCTTCGCGAGCAAGCTTGAATTCAGGCCCTTTTGGGAAATACTGAACATCGTCATGCAAGTAGAATGAACTGGGCAGAGTCTGGCCCGCCACGCTGACTTGGCATCCCGTTGTAACGGCTGTCGAAAGCAACGTAGCGACGCCCAACGCGATATGAATGGTTCGGTTTTTATTTTTCTTTGACATGATTTACTCCAGTTGCGGTTTCGTGGCACGCCATCACAGCAAATCGTGCCGCACGGTAACCGTTAAAACAGGTATCGTCCCCGCATCGGTTATTCTTTGACTCAATTCCGGAAAAATTGGCTCAGTCGTTATTTCTTAACATTTGAAGGCATTGAAACACCGAATCCATGGTAGCTTGCGAGGGAACGAAAAAATGGGGAAGTTGTGTCGCTTGGGCGAAGTGCTGGATTGAAGCATCCATGATCAGGGTGTCCTGCTATTGTGAAAAATGTTCGAACCCTCGTTCGGCAATGCCCAAACCGACGGTTGTTGGCCTAGAGACAGATCCCTGATTCAAACAGACAGCGATGACATGAATCGATCAGAACACCAATTAGATTTTCGATATACAACGAGGGCGCGCCGATCGCGGTTCCTGTTGCGATGTTTCGGAATGTTGATCGGGCTGCTGGGGACGTTGTCCTGGGCTGGTTCGGCAGACGCTCAAGTGAGCGGCCGATTGCCGTCGCTAACTTATTACCAAGGCTTCAACGACTTCTATCGAGCGGACTATCGATCCGCCTTACGGTCCTTCACTTCCAGTGCTAGGACGGCCTACAGGTTTGGCGACCAGCGGTTTTTGGATTCGGTCTGTGCCTGGACGATGATGGGCGAGTGCCATTACCACCTTGGTAATTATGTAGAAGCTCTGGAGTTGTACGATCGTTCATTGAAGTTGTACCTAACCTACGCCCAGCGGAGGTGGCAGGATCGTCTTCGGTTACCGCAACTGGTCCAAGAAGACAATGTTCAAATCAATCGTGCTCGCATCACCTGGTTCCGACCGTCGCGAAAAGTTCGTATCGGTCGGTTGCCCAGCGAGATGTCCATGCTCTTTGGCCGGCTTGATGCGATACGCGTATTCGAAGAGGGCGGCGTGTTTAACCCGGCTCAGTTTCGGCAAGTCGATGTCACGGAGATCATGCGGTGTACGGCATTGGCGATGCATCGACGCCGAATCATCCGTGGTCCCACCTGCAAGTACGACCCTTTTACGACAGAGCTAGTCAACGGTCTGGCACGAACCAGCTCCAACTCGTCAACGGTGGTTGGCGCCTACAACGGAATCTTGAAGGGCATTGCCGCTGCCTCTTTAGAGGACTGGTCCAATGCGACGAATCGTTTGAAGCAATCGGTGCTGTTCGAAGGAAAGTATGATCACGCGCTTACTCCGGTCGCCTATCTGACGATGGCCGATATCGCACTATCCGAGGGAGGCGACGACATCGCCGAAAAACTGGCGTTGGAAGCCAGTTACCTTGCCGCAATCTATGACCAGTACGACATCATCGAGGAATCGCTCAGTCGAGCCACAATGATTCACTTGAAAACGGAACGTTCCGTTTTCGCGCCGCTCCGGAATGCGATCACTTGGCCCAACAACCGTTTGAACTGGTTGAACGCCATGCTTCAGGTACGCCTTGCCGAATGTTTAGTTGAATCTGGCAATGGAGCAGGTGCGGCTCGTGTTCTTGGAGAGGCGTCCAAGTTGGTGAAACGAGAATCGATTCCCAGAACCGTGATCGCCAGTCGGTATCAATACGTGTCAGCAGCCGCCGCTTTTTTAAACGGGGATGCTGAGGCTGGAAATTCACTGTTGGACGCTGCAATGAATCGAGACGGCAATGGATCGTTGTCTCGTTTTCGGATGGAACTGACCAACACGCTTTCGGCCAATGGTTCCATTGGCGAGCGTGAATCGGATCGGCTGTTTGAAGTCCTGCTCAATGATCCGACCAACGACGAGTGGTTGCTGGACCCGTTCGAAGCCATGTCTGCTCTATTGTTTTCTCGAGTGAATGCGTTGGAGCGTTGGTTCGAGATTGCCGTATCGCGAAAGAACTACACTCGTGCGATCGAGGTGTCGGAAAAGTTACGGCGTTACCGATTCTATGCCAGCCTCCCGCTGGCAGGACGTTTGTTGTCGTTCCGCTGGATGCTCAACGCTTCTTCGCACGCCGTCAGCAAGGAAACGTTGACTCGCCGCAGTGATTTCTTCCTTAAACACTCTCCCTATCAGGATCTGGTCCGCAAGGCAGATCAAATCAATGCGAAGTTGACTGCCCTGCCGCTGGTTTCTGATCCAAAATCGGACGAACACAAGCAGTTGTCAAAGTTACTGCCGCAGTTGGTCGACATATCGGCTCAGCAGGAAGCCTTCTTGGCAAAAATCGCACTGTTGCGGGAACCAGTGCGGATGGAGTTTCCTCCGCAACGCCGGGCCGAGAAATGGCTCAAATCGATTCGGCCGGGTCAGCGAGCAATCGTGGGAGTCGCCACGTCGGATGCGTATCATTCCATGATGGTCAGCGATCAGGGCGTCCAGTATCTGAGCAAGGTATCGCGGCGGAAGTTCAAGCCGATTGTCAATGCGTACATGAAATCGCTGCAGGTGGCGGACAATGCGTTGGATCCAGAAAAGCTGGACGAAAACAAATGGCAGAAACCGGCTCGAAAATTGATGAAAGCGATTTGGCCGGGAGTGGATACGAGCCAATGGACCGGTTTGAAAGAACTGGTAATCGTTCCCGACGGCTGGTTGTGGTACACGCCGGTTGAATTGTTTCCCGTCGGCGATCAAGAAAAAGATCCGCCGATACTGGGCGACCAAGTTGCGATTCGCTACTCTCCCACGCTTTACTCAGGTTTGAGGAATCAGCGTCCTCCGGCTGCGGCGAGTGTCAACGCAAAATCAATGGTGCTGGCCGGCAAAATGTCTGTTCGCGGAGGTGTCGAGCGTGTCAAAGCGCAGGTTGCGGAACTGAAAAAGCAGCAGCCCGACATCGCGGAAGTGAAGCAGTTGCCTGTCGAGTCTGGAATCTACTCAGGTCTGGTGAAGCAATGGTTGGTGTGGGGCGGCCTGAATATCGATCGCTCTGAAGCACTCAGTTTTGTGCCGACTCCCGGCGGGTTTGCCAAAGGGGAGCGGCCGTCCTTGAATTCTTGGTTGAACTTTCCATGGCAAGGCCCTGACACAATCTTGATGCCCGGATTTCAATCCGACGCGGGGATTGGATTAAAAAACCAGCTTGAAGGAAGCGATCTGTTCCTGACGACATGCGGTTTGATGGCTGCCGGAACGGACGAAATTCTGGTCAGCCGCTGGAACACGGGAGGCGATCTTAGTCTGAAGATAGGTCGCGAGTACCTTCAGCAACGAAAAACGCTCGCGGCTAGTCAAGCACTTGTGGAGGCCAAGCGATTCGCAAAGCAACAAGTTGTGACTAAGGAATCGGAACCCAAGCTACGATTGCCTCGCGGAACTGATGAATCGGCAGCGAAGGCTCCAGTTTTCTGGTCCAGCATGCTCGTGGTCCAAGTTCCCGCAGCGAAAGCGGCGATCGTTCAGGCTGGTCCCGCCAACGGTGCCCCGCCAGCCGGTGGTGCTCCGGGCGCTGGAGATCCAGCCGCTGAAAATGGCAGCGCAGCCAAAGACGGCAGCGCGGCGAAGGGTGGTAGCGAGACCAAAGATGGCAGTGCGACGAAGGATGGTAGCGAGGCCAAGGAAGGCAGTGCGGCCAAAGAAGG
>CAZLYM010000079.1:8256-12489 GCA_964563475.1 uncultured Pirellulaceae bacterium | reverse complement strand
GCAGTGCGACGAAGGATGGTAGCGAGGCCAAGGAAGGCAGTGCGGCCAAAGAAGGGAGCACGGCCAAAGCTGGTAGCGAGACAAAGGAGAGTGGTCCGTCCTCAGGTGGGAGTGGTTTAAAAGAACTAGACATCACTGGACCAAGCGAGGGTTCTGCCAGTCAAGGCAGTGGTCGGAAGCCGTAAACGGTTTGACCAGTCTCAATGGAATCGAAAATTGCGATGAAAGACTTGAAGAAGCAACAAGGACGCTCGATGATCGGCCACTCTATGAACCACTACTCCATCAAAGCCGTGATCGTTCTGTTGTGGTTGATGACTTTCAGCATGCACGCTGACGCGCAACGCGTTTCGGCTCCGGCGAACAATCTTCGTGACGAGAAGATCGATACGCTGGTTCTTTGCCCCTTTGATTTTCAACCTGCACTGGCTAAGTGGCTCACGTATCGTCGGGAACAAGGATATCAGGTTCGAGTCGAGTCCCCTGCCCCGATCGCGGCGGGGATCAAGCGACAAATTCAGATTGTGGCTGCTACCCATCCGCTGAAACACGTACTGTTGGTGGGTGATTCGGCGGACCCATTTACTCATTTCCAGCAGCTCGTTGCGACAGATTTCGTTGCGTCACAGGTTAACGTTTTCTTTGGTTCCGAGCCGGAGATCGCGACCGACAACACGTATGCTGATCTGGACTTTGATAGCTTGCCCGAGCTGACGATTGGTCGCATTCCGGCGGACTCGGCAACTCAATTGTCTCAGTACATGGATCGAGTCATTGCGTATGAAACGAATGCGAATCGTAGTCTTGGCGATTCATTGTGGCGGCGGCGGATCAACTTGGTCGCGGGCGTTGGAGGGCTCGGTCGAGTTGTCGACACGGTGGTCGAGCAAACAGCGAAGCAGATGATTACCGATCTGGTCCCCGCCGAATATCAGACTTCGATGACTTACGGCAGTTGGTCGAGCCCCTACTGCCCCGATCCTAGGCGTTTTAGCCAGACAACGATCGAGCGATTCAATGAAGGATGTTTGTTCTGGGTTTATGTGGGACACGGCGATCGATGTCGGCTGGACTACGTGCGTCTTCCCGATCAAGCGCACCCCATTCTTGATACGAATCGTGCGAGGCATTTGTCTTGCACTCAAGGAAGTCCGATTGCCATCTGCTTGGCTTGTTATACCGGAGCGACCGACGGGGTTCACGACGGTTTGGCGGAAACGATGCTGATGCAGCCGGGTGGACCGATCGCCGTTTTGTGCGGGACGCGAGTGACGATGCCGTACGCGATGAGTCGGCTATCGCTGGAGATGATGGGAGAGTTCTTTGAAGGCGATGCGCCGACGTTGGGAGAGTTGGTTCGTGTTTCGATGCGGCGAATGGCCAGCGTTGATGGTGCGAAGCCGGATGGCGATCAGTACCGACGTTTGATCGAAGAGATGGGCAAAGCGCTCAGTCCGTATCCGCAGTTGCTTCCGTCGGAGCGACTGGAGCACACCAAGCTGATTCATCTGATGGGCGACCCGTTGCTGAAACTGGATCGCCCCAAACGATTGCAAATCGATGTGCAAGACAACATTGTGGCGGGTTCGGGTTTATCGATCAAAGGCGTGGCGCCGAGCGATGGGGAATTACAGATTGAGCTCGTTTACGAACGCGACCGATTTCTGAAGCGACCCAAACGCCGTCGAGACTACGAAGCATCCCATGCCGCGTTTCGTCAGTACGATGAAGTTTATCGTCAGGCTCAGCAGCGGACGGTGGCGAAGATTAATGTGCCAGTCCAACAAGGTGCGTTCGAGCAAGTCATCGACGTTCCGGAATCCGCATCGGGTCGTTGTCAGGTTCGAGCGGTGGTCGTCGCGTCAGATGTTTTCGCGATGGGTTCGTCGGCCGTACGAGTGACTCGGCCTGAAGTCGTTCACGAAGTGCGAAAGTGATGAACGGAACGCTTGCGTCAGATTTACGAAGACCGGCAGTTCAAAACTGGGCAGCTTAAAACTTGTCGGTTCGCCACGGGAAACCGTCGAACGGGAAGTTGCCGAACGTGCGTAGTTCAAAGAACATCAGCAGCGTCGCCAGCGAAACGAAGATCAGCGAGATCAGCAGTGCGACATCGAAGATGGTGAGCTCGCTGGTATCTAGGCTGAAGCGGCCTTTCTTCTTGGCAGGCTTGGTCGCAACGGCGGCGCCGGTTGCTGCTGGCGCTTGAGCCAGAGTTTCAGCTTCGATTGCGTCTTCTTCCTGAGCCTTGGCAATCAGTTCCGATTGTGGAATCGCTGCATCGGGAGTGTCGGAATCGAGACCTCCTAGGTCATCCAGACTTTCAAACGAGCCTACCGAATCGCGCAGCAAATCTTCTGATGGCGCGCCAGCAAAGCTGTCGTCCATAAGGTCGTCGTCAAAGAACGAATCTGATTCTGCCATAACTTAGTCAATCCGAAGTCGAATGAGCGATTACTTTAATCGCCCCAATTCCATGAAAATCATAATGGCTGCCGCCGTCAAAAAGATGAACGACATGATCAACATCACCGTGAAGATGCTGAACCCCTGTTTCTTAATGGGCGCCGCTTTTGCGATGGCCCCTTCTGCATTGGCGTCGTCCCAGTCTTGGGCTTCTAGGCCACTGTCAAAGCCGCCGTCGCCAAAGTCGCTGTCTCCGAATCCATCTTCGACCAGATCCGCATCGTCAAGCAGCGGTTCGTCAAAATCAGAACTTACTTGTGACATGATCTCCCTCTCGTACGCGGTCCTTCATGAAATCCTTGATTGTGCGTCCAACAGCGACGTCATGATCAACCCGAGTGATCTTGGCTTTGCCAACGTAGCGATCACCTCGGTAGATGTCGAATTCGTGCCCGACACGCAATCCGTCGTCGGTGCCCGCACTGATGCCAACCGCATCGCCTCGGTCGTTTACCTTAACGATAAACGCATCGATGGGAGGCGTGATGTCATCGGTGAAGTCGGTGTCAGTCAGGCCGTTGGCATGAATGACACGGGTTTTGATTGCAAGGTTTTCGGTTAGATCCTGGTTCAATTGCGTGACCGCTTCTAAGCGATTACTCAATTCGAACTGTTGGTTGGTCAGGTTTTGAACGATCGCGAACTTGTCGGCGATTTCATCGACCAATTTATCGTTGCCCTGCTTTAGATCGGCAACTTCTTGGTCTTGCTGAGCCAGACGCTTTTCGGCCTGCTCAAGCTGAGAGATCAACTGCTGACCGAGTTCGGTTTCCTTACGCAGTTGTTCTTCTTTGGCTCGGTATTCTTCGTTGGCTCGTTTGAGTTGCGATTCCAGCTGAGCAATCTGCATGGCACGCGAAAACTTTTCAGCTGCCAGTAGCTTTTGCTTCTCGCCCGTCTGAGTTTTAGCTTCGTCCAGACGTGCCTGAGCCGACGAGGCAATTTGATTCGCCGTCGTAGCAGCTTTTTTCCAGTTACGGTGCGTCGCACCCACCATGATCGCGATCACGAAAAAGCAAATGCTCATGATCAGAATCAATAGCGTCAGCGTTTGGCCTACCCACTTCATAATCAGCACCTCAAACTAAAGCCATCCACAGGACGGCAAATTAAACGGTTTTCAGCGACCGCTCGAAAGAGCCATCACCAGAGCAAGCCAAGAGGCTTGCAAATGATTGTCAATTAATTGGACGTCAAACGTCAAAACAGCCAATCGCGACGATTGCTCGTCCCGCGCGATCAAACGGCTGCTGAATTATACTTCACACGTTGTGCAAATCCACTTGGCAAATTCGTGTGGACACAGCAAATCTGCCCGATTGTCGAAAATACTCCCGCTGGCCGTGGGAGCTGGGGCTCCAGCCGGCTGAAGCGCCCAGTACGGGCTTTTCATGCGGTGGGCTGGCGGACCCACGTTTAGTCTTCATCGGTACCGGGCGATCCGGGGATGAACCGCTGGAACCGGAACAGTCGGGATTCGCTAGGAACAAGCGGCAGAATCGCCACTGTCGGAAAGGCGGGCCAAAACTACCTAACCGGACATTCTGGCAAGCAGGCCGCTGGAGCCCAACAGATGCCACTTTTACCCAGACGCTGGACGAGTTTCTAAGGACTTGCCCAGCAGTAACTCACCGGATTCAGCTTCAAATCGCTCGCGAAATACCGATGATCAAGCATGTCTATTGAGTCGCTTGTTGATCCGCAAGTCCTAGCGTGTTGCCGCATCGGCTTCGTGCAGACGATCGGCCACGTCGAACAGGTGGACCA
>CAZLYM010000079.1:0-8156 GCA_964563475.1 uncultured Pirellulaceae bacterium | reverse complement strand
CGTGTTGCCGCATCGGCTTCGTGCAGACGATCGGCCACGTCGAACAGGTGGACCAGCAACGCCGCACGGATCCACATGCCGTTGCGAGCCTGCCGAAAGTACATCGCGCGAGGGTCGTTGTCGACTTCGATCGGGATCTCGTCGGTGACTCTGTCTCGCGGAAACGGATGCAGGATCGGCGCGTATTTTTTCATCCGCTGGACTCGGTCTAGCGTCAACCGGAAGGGTTCCAGATCCAGTTGCTGCAGCTCCGCTTCGGTCGATTTGGAATTGTGTTCGCGTTGAATGCGCGTCATGTACAGACAGTCGATTTGCTCGATCAGCGGTCGCCCATTGACGTCATCTTCAAGAGAATGAAACTCCTGAACGTTGACGCCCATTCGTTTCAGCTTTTGCCGAAGTTCTTCATCCAGCTTCAAGTCCGCGTGATCGGCCGACACGAAAAACAAACTCACGCCGGGAAACTGAGCCAATACGCGAGCCAGCGATCGAACCGTGCGGCCTCGACCGATGTCTCCGCAGAACGCGTACGTTTTGTGTCCGACTCCCGGAACGAGATCTGGATACTCTTTCTTCAAGTCTGGCAGCCGCGATTCGGCATCCTCGATCCGTTGGTCAAAGTCAAAGCTTCGATCGATCGTGTAATAGTCCAGCAGCGCTTGAGTCGGATGTTCGTCGCTACCCGAGCCGGCGTTAATGACAGGAACCGATCGTTTCTCCTGTTCCTCTAGCCGGTTCATCAAGTAAGCGCAGCACTCGGCAAAGTCCTTGATCTGTGACCGCATGATGATGATGTCGAAATAGCTACTGAACATGCGAATCGAATCCGTCCGCGATTCGCGTTTCACTTCCGAGGACGTTTTTGGGTCGCGGACTTCGTTGCAGGTCAGGCCCAAAATCTGGCAGGCGGCCATGAATGACAGGAAGGTCCGAGTCGATGGCTGGGTGAAGTACAGCATCGCTCGTTTGTCGGCCAGCAAACTTTTCAGTGCTTCATTCCCGCGGCGGGTTTTGGCCAGTCGCCGGATTGAATCAGCAGTGCGACACAGCGTTTGCAGTAGCTCGGGGGTCAGTTGAGCGGCATTGATGATGTGTTTGAGCCGCCCCAGTCGTTGAAATTCAACGTTTTTGGCATCGATTGGGCGGTTCAGTTGGTTGGTAAACGCAGCAAATTCATCCATGGTCGTGGAGTGGAGGTGAGACCGGCGAGCATTTTCACTCAGATGGTAACGACTTCCGGTTCTTTGTCCACGCTGCATTCGATCCGTCAGCGGAATTGCTGAGACAAAACATTTGCGTGGGTCCCGCCGTTGAGTACTTCGGTCCCGCAACCGAGCAACGTGGGATGGCTGGTATCGCCCCACGTGAGGCAGCGCTCTGTCTCTGCGCCGCGCAGTGTGTTGTCGTCGAGAAGAATCAACAAAAAAAGCCGGCGTATGCCGGCTTGGTGTGTGTTTTCAATTATTTGTCGCGTTGACGTTGATCAACGGCCCGCGATCGCAGGACGTTCGAACGATGGCTGTTGAGTCGCCGTGGCGGCTTGACGTTGCTTGGTCGCTCGTTTTTCAGCGGCCAAGCGAGCGGTCTTGATGCCGACTCGCATCCCAGCATCTTCGCTGTCATTCGTGTCTGTTCCGGCATGAGCCGTTTGGTGGACCAACACGTCTGCGTTAACTCCGACTTCGCTGATCGCTTTTCCGGTTGGCGAATAGAAGCGAGCCGTGGTCAATCGAACGCCGCCACCTGATACGTTCAGCGGGAAAATGCCCTGCACGCTTCCCTTGCCGTAGCTGCGGTGACCAACGATCGTGCCTCGGTGATGATCGCGAATCGCGGCAGCAAAGATCTCACTGGCACTCGCCGAGTTCTCATCAACCAGTACAACCAGCGGGACTCGCCAAGTGCTCGAAACGTTGGCTCGATGTGTGTAGTCTTCCATCGGGTTACGGCCCTTGGTTGAAACGATCACGCCATTGCCGACAAAGCGGTCGGCCACTTCAACCGAAGCAGAAAGCAAGCCGCCCGGATTGCCTCGGACATCAACAATCAAGGAACGCATTCCCTGTCGATGCAGCTTCCACAAGGCTCCGTCAAAATCACGAGCCGTTGTTTTCTGGAAATTGGTCAAGCGAATGTACCCGACGCCAGACTCCGCATCGACAATACCGACTTGGTCCACGCTGGGGATCTCCACGCGACGTCGCTCAAGATTCACCGTTTGCGTTGCTTGATTGCGATCGACGACCAGCTGAATAAATGTGCCCGCAACGCCTCGCATCAAATCGGCTGCTCGTTCGCTTCCGATTTCGGCGACCGACTGACGGTCAACGGAGGTGATTTTGTCTCCGGCGACAATCCCGCCAATGCTGGCCGATCCACCCGGAATCACGGACACGATTTCAAGATGATCCGCGTGGGTCCGCAGTTCAACTCCTAGGCCGACGAAGTTGCCTTCGATTTGAGACATGGTTTCGCTGTACTGATTGCTGGACATGAACGCCGAATACGGATCAAGTGCCGAGATGGCACCGCAAACAAATTCGTAGACCGTGCTCTGTGTGCTCAGGTTCAACGTCTGGTTGAGCGTTTGCGCTGTCGTGGCGGCAACCAAGTACGCATCGTGACGACTTTCGACCGTTGTCGATTCCAGTTGCTTCCGGACCTTGAGGATCGCAGATCGAACTTGTTCGGACGTGACGCCGGGCAAGTTTACCTTGCGAAATTCGGGAGCCATCATCCCCACTTCGACGGACGTTAGGCCATAGCTGGCCAGTTCTGCCCAATCGGGTTCATCGACATAGTACGATTGAACTTTCAGCAGGACTTCGGCATAGACGTTCAGGGCGGTGTTTCTATCGGTTTCCTGAATCGTTCGGATGAAGCTGGTATCGGAATAGCGGCGATCGAGATCGAAATGAATTCGAGCGATTGCACGGCGCTGTTTCAGCTTAGCATTGCTTGGGTGTTCGCGAAGCCCTTTCTGATACAGATTGAGGGCATCGCCCCAGAGGCGATCTTTTTCAAGCTTCTTACCGTTTTGAATAACCGTTTGAGCATCATCTGCCGCGGCCTGCGAGGCGGACATCGAGCAGATCGATGCCGTCACGACTGAGATTAATACGATCGTGAGCCAGCGAGTTAGCGCGTGTCGAGAAGTTAGCGCGTGTCGAGGTGTCTTGAGGCAAGAACTGGGAGAGTGGGGTCGGCTCATCCGTGTTTGCATATCCATAAAGCTGCCATCCTATGGGGAGGACCGAATCCCAGACAGCACAGCCACAAAGAGTTTGGAGCGAGGCGGTACAGAGGGAGCCAGTCAGATCAGGAACCAGTCTGTGACCGCGTGGCGAATCGCCCCGCGAATTTTTAACAATCAGACCGGTAAAAAATAGATCATGGTTTTGCTGCGGTCAAAAAAACCAAAACGAATTTTGCCCGCGTGATCCGTACAACCCATGAAGATACCGACCGGGCTTCCGATCACAACGATCGGTGAAACCTAGCCGGAAATGAGTTGCTCGTTGCATCCCTGCCGCCAGTGATACGAAAGCCGGATAAAAACGGTTCACAAAAATCAAAATTGAAAAAACCGGCACGTTTTGACACGGCTTTGCTCAAAGCGATCTTTGTCGGCGGTGTGAAAAAGTGCATGAAAAAACCGCACGGAACCAGCGATGTTGGGGTCGAAGGTTCGTGCGGCTTGGAGGTTTCCCCATGGGTGGAAAAACCAGATGTTTAACGTCCGGTCGTGGGACGCGTCGGGTTACATCTGCTCTTCGCGAAGGCAGAACCGACTAGGGTTTACGGTGGTAATGATTTCAAAAAACGGACGGCGTTCCCGGCGTGGTAGTGTTCGTATCCGCAGCGAAGTTGGGTGCCGGAATCACGCGGGGTGTTTCTTGCTCTGCCGTTTCGGCTTCCGTTTCCGTTGCTTTGCGGCGTCGACGCCGACGGACCTTCTGTTTGCTCCACTCTTTGGTTAACGCCTCGAAAATGTCGGGTGATTCGTATCGAACTACCGTCTTGCTCTCAGACATTGGACCGACCAGACCTTTGAAAATCGGTAGTCCTCGCAGCGAAAGATCCGTGCTGCAATCGTCGATTCCAATTTGATCGTGTAGTTCGGCGATCGGATCAAAGCTGTCAAAGTCTTTGGTTCGCATCGTTCCGTCAGAAGCGCGAGTGACTACGCGAATCGTTTTGTTTGCCATAAAGAAGATACTCAAATAGATGAATCTGATTTCCGAGTTGGCAGTCTCCGACCGCGAGTGTCATTGCTCAGGCGAGCTTCGTTCCGTCGACACTTCTCACAGCAGACGATATCGGCCACAGGATACTGGCAGTCCATGGACAGCTGATTGCGTCGCAATTTGGTGACGACCGGCTTAACCCGTTAAAGCCGTGAAAACCGAACCTTAAAAGTCAATGCAGCCTAGGTGCGCGTTGTAACGGTTGTGTTGTTTCTTACTGCAGCTGGGTTTCAATTAACAAGGTTTTGCCTTGAATTGAAGCGACCAGTTCTTCAGCAGTAATCGCTGTTCTGGACGTGTCGATTTGCGAATCTTTACCGATTGATGGGGTCGGAGTGAGAAGCGGGTGGACCCGTTTTCATCGGAATCAGGCTGGTGAGCGCGACGATCAGCGAGGTGGAGATTCCACACAGAGCCACGGCCAGAGCCAGAATGCTGATCAACGGTGCGCTCACGGCCAGTACCAGATCAGCAAAGACTTTTACATCGAACTGTATTGCGTAGAGCAGAGCAATCAGGCCGATGAAGATGCCGGCGGTGATCAACGCCCCTTTGAGTGAGCCTTGGTAATCGCTTTTGCTGGGAGCCATGTGGCTGCCAACACACAGGACCAAGTACAAAAAGATCCACCAGCGTAGCCCCGTCCAATTGGCCAGTGTGAGCAAACTGGAAAGCATCCCCGTGGTTCGAAGCCACAGTTGTTCCCAGATACCATTGGAGGATGACAGGGCATCACTCGCCGCTGCGGCTTGACCATCAACAGGAATCGTCGGAAGATTTTCAGGCACCGCCGTTGCCATCCACGCCGCGTTCGCCGCATCGGGATAGAAAACAAACAGTAGTGCCAGTAGTACTAGGGAGCCTCCAATCAGTGGCGCGATACCGATGAACAGGTTTCCCATTTCTTCGAACCAGTTGCCTTGATGAAAGGAATGTCTCACATAGCCGAGGCGTCCAGATTTCCTGTCAGGTTCGAAGAACGCGACCTCGTCGATTCTGTGTCGAAAAACCGGGCACATCAACAGATGGCTTGATTCGTGAATGGGGGTTCCCAGCCAGCCAGTCCAGAGGACGCTACTCCAGCCGAATCGAGTCGACAGCCGGCGTTGAATGATCCGTTCAAACCAATGGATTGCCAGAGCGCACACCACTAGCGGTACTAGTAAATACAGGCATGGCAGCAGGTAGGGAATCAACGGATCGGATCCATGAAATGAGACGTTGGTGTCAGCGCCAGTGGCGGCGAATCGCGACAATTGTACGATGTAACGAACCGGCGTGCTGTGGTAGAATCAAAGTTTTATTCTGTTCCACGTTGGGCTCTTGAAACTGCTGATGAACCGACTGCCAAAAAAACAACTCAAACGTGAAGATCTTCCCAAGGGCGGAAATCTGTGCGAACACTGTACCGCCAAGTGTTGTCGCTACTTTGCGCTGCCGATCAGCACCCCCAAAAATTTCGCGGATCTTGAATATATCCGATGGTACCTGCTTCACGAACAGGCAACTGTTTTTATTGAGGATGAAACTTGGTACTTGCTAGTGCATACCGTTTGCCGCCATCTTCAAGACGATCATCGTTGTGGGATCTATGAAACGCGTCCACAAATCTGTCGCGACTACACGACCGACAACTGTGAATATGACGACAGTTACACGTATGACCAGTATTTTGAAACGCCCGAGCAGATCGCCGAGTACACAAACGCCCGATTTTCGACGCCGGAAAACTTTCGTTCGCCCCGTCCGGGGCTCCCTGTTCTTAACTGACTGATGCCGATTTTGTGCGGCCCAATCCAGCCTGTTCAGGTCGACGGCACCATTTTGGGCCTGACTTGACCACCGGAATTATCTTGCATGTCTGAATCTTTGATTAAACCGCGAACCCTGAGTGGCTTTCGTGACTTCCTGCCCGCTGCGATGATCCCGCGCGAGCGTCTGATGGAAACCGCCCGGGAGGTCTATCGATCTTACGGATTCGCTCCGATTGACACGCCCACGCTGGAGCACGCTGACATTCTGTGCGGCAAGGGAAGTGAAGAAACGGACCGGCAGATGTACCGTTTCGAAGACAACGGCGGTCGAGACGTTGGGATGCGTTTTGATCTAACGGTTCCGCTGGCTCGATTTGTGGCTCAGCATGCCAATGACCTAGGGATGCCGTTCAAGCGCTATCACATTGCGACGGTCTGGCGCGGTGAAAGGCCTCAGGCCGGTCGGTATCGCGAGTTTGCCCAGTGCGATTTCGACACCATCGGCACGACTTCCGTTGCCAGCGACATTGAAACCGGGATGGTGATCTTTGACTTGATGCGAGCGATCGGATTCGACAATTTTTCGATTCGTATCAACAACCGAAAAGTGCTCAATGGCTTGTTGGAAAAATCTGGGCTGGCTGAACACAGCGTGTCAGTTCTCCGTGCGTTGGATAAGTTGCCCAAGATCGGGCGCGAAAAAGTTCACGCTGAAATGAGTAACGTGACAGGCGCGGCGAATGAACAAATCGATCAGATTTTGCAACTGGCCGAAATCAGCGGCGACCGTGACTCAGTATTGTCACAGTTGGACACGGTGTGTTCGGGGAGCGAATTAGCGGAAGAAGGCTTGCAACAGCTGCGGGATGTATCGGCAGCGGCAGATGCTGTTGGAATTGAAAATCGCAATCTGCAGATTGATGTCTCGATCGCGAGAGGTCTGGACTATTACACGGGAACGATTTACGAAACGTTTCTTGACGACTTGCCGTCGATTGGCAGCGTGTGTTCGGGAGGGCGGTACGACAATCTGGCTCAGCTGTACACGAAGCAATTGTTGCCAGGCATTGGTGCGTCGTTGGGGCTTGATCGACTACTGGCCGCCATGCAGACACTGGAAATGATCCCGACAACGAAAACGCCGGCCGACGTGATGGTGGTTCAATTCGATTCCGACTATCTGAACCAGTACATTTCAATCGCTCGTTCGCTGCGTGCGGCGGGGTTGAAGGTCGAGGTCTTTCCGGATGCAAAAAAACTAAATCAGCAATTCAAATACGCGGATCGTCGAGGCTTCCGGGCAGTGATTATTGCGGGAGCCGACGAATTCGAATCCGGCCAAGTCCAAGTGAAATGGCTCAATGACGGCAGCCAAGCGTCGGTTTCGCTGGATGACGATGCAGGCGAGTTAGCTCAGATGCTCAAGGCTGGTTTGCAGTGAATGGCTGGCCCGTTGTAAGCCCGGAAAGAAAAATTCTGACTGGTAGCCGCTTGCTTCCGTCGTCAGGTATAATGGAGTTTACTCCGAACCCGTATGTCTCTTGAGAATTAACACGTGGAAAGTTTACTGATCTTTGCCTACGTTCAGGCTCAATACCAAGTTGCCTATGGGCTGGTCGCTGCACTGGTGGTGCTTGGATTGATCGCGGTATGTGCGCCACGGCCTCGATCGGTTGCCTATGCCAGTCCGGAAGCCGAAGCCAAGGCCAAGCGAAAGATGGAAAAGGATAAATCGAACGCACTGCTGAAAAAGCAAAAAGCGAAACGGAAGAAGGCTTCCAAGAGCAAGAAAAAGAAGAAGGCCAAAAAGTAGGCGGTCCCAAAGCTACCGATCAAAGGGTCGGACCGAAATCAGCCAGCAGCAAACAGCCGATGCGTTTGTCTTGTTAAATCAAAGTTTGGCGAAGCAACCATGAGAAAACGGACTCCCTCTGGATGCTTCTACGTTGCCAAGACCGGGCTGGTACTAATCTTTCTGCTGGTCTGCAATATCATGCTCATCAGAGCGTTCTTCAGGGGCGCTCTGTCTGATACCGACAATCGCGTGTTTCAAGCGACTCAGTTCATTCTGCCTTTCTTTCTGATTTTTCTTCAGTTCTGGACCTACGACAAAATTCGGAACTTGGTTGATCCGCCAGGTAGAAACGTAGATGAC
>CAZLYM010000078.1:1761-16647 GCA_964563475.1 uncultured Pirellulaceae bacterium | reverse complement strand
CCAACTATTTCGCTAACGAGTATTGTTTGATCAAATCGGTCAGCGAGTCGCCCGAGGTGTACTCGCCCACGATCGTGGTCTGCTTAAAGACCAATTTGGGAATTGGGCCTCCACCAGCCCGTTTGTAAAGTTCAATGTTTCGGTCGACGTATTGGCTGCAAATGGTTTTGGCCAACTCTTTGTTTAGTTCGTCAGAACCGACCCATTCGGCCGCTTTGGCAAATGCTTGGCTGTAGGTAGGGGCTGTTTTGCCTTCAAACATCCAGTGGTGAAAATCACCAAACTTCTTGGCGTCTAATCGCCAGACCGCGATCGCGAGCCGTGACAATTCGCAGGATTCGGCATGAGCGGGCAAAGAGGTTTTGATCAGCGGATTGCACGCCAGATTCATGGGAACGGGGAGTACTACCACGGCTAGGTCCTTGCCAAGGCTCTTCTTGGCCACTTCAATCGCCTCATTTGTCGCGCGGCAATGTTCGCACGTGTAGTCAAACATTTCGATAAAGATGTGCTTGGCATCAGGGTCTCCAACCAGCGGCCAGTCGACGGCTTTCAGTTTGATTGAGCCACCGTTCATCTGTACTAATCGGGTACTTTTCGTGGGAGCCTGAGCGTCTTGCTTTGGTTTGCTATCGGAGCCTGACTTGGCTGACGACCCGTTGCCGGATTGTTGATTTTGAGCGGCCGGAGTTGGCGCGTCTTGAGTTGGTGCGACCAGCAGCAGAGCGTTGCTGGTAAAGGCCATGCCTTGCCCGGAAATTATGCTGAGCATCGCCAGTTCTTCCCGAGCGGGGAATTGGAACGAATGGTTTTGCTTGGGTGTAGTGGATGCTCCGTCTGGTACCGGTGCGGTGAAGATATCCGCTCCATCAGATTCGTTGGGAGCGGAGAAAAGATCGTCAGAATCACCGCCGGGGCTTTCAAAGGTGACACTTTCTTGGTCAGACTGTTCGGTTTCAACCGGAGCAAAGGTGTCAATCTTGTATTTTGGCGGCTCGGCAGAAGCGATTTGGATTGTCGCCAGACCTGCGATACCAAGCAGTGATACGCCGGCCAGTGTCTTTTTCAAACCTGTTGAGACAGGAATTTTCCAAAGTGCTATGGAACCAACAATCAGGCCACACACATGAGCCGCCATGCAATAGCTACACAAATGTTTCAGCACAAATACTTGCAGGCTGATGAAATACAAGGCTGCGACAGACGCTGCGACTGCTGCGGTCAGAACGGCACAATTCGCCAGCTTTCGAGAGATATTTCCAAACCCTTGCGAGATAGTCACGAACAGCCCACTAATCAGAATGGCATGCGTGGCAAATGCGAATACGCTTACTGGAATCCCGGCGGCTTTGGACCACTTGCTGTGCAAAACGTGGCCACAGTCGAAGATCGATCCGCCTCCACAACCGGCGACGTCGGTCATCGTGAATGTTGCATAAGCCAGATACGCTGATACAACCAATGCAACTGTCGACGGTATCGCAATGGTGTACGCAACGAGCGCGGAGACGCTCGCTGTTGTGGGCGTGGCGGATTGAGATCGTAAGTGATCCATAGGCGCAAACATTTGAGAAGTTGTTTCAGACAATTCTTGAGGGGCCACACTCATTGTAACGCTCGATTCAACGATTTCTTGTTTGGGTCAGTCGCATAGAGAAGAGTTTTGATCACGAATGATCTGCCGGAAGCTTACCTTGTGTATGAAGACTCGCAGAAACTGTAAACGAAGTGGAACCGAATATTGTTTCCAATCCAGCTGTAATTGAGCATTCTGAGTACTACGGGTTTCTGGCAAACCTTGCCGGTTGTTATGAAATTCTCGGTTATGTTTTTAGTCAGGGTGCATTGCGTGCGGACATAGTGTTCAGATTGTAGGTATGTCATAACAAAGGGATGAACCATCAGTCAGGACATTTTCAAAAATAACGCAATTAGCTGCAAAAGTCTTTACGCCGACAGTTCCCATAGCGATCGTGAAACCGACCTTGGGACACGAAAAAAACCCTTATTTTTACCGTGTCATAGGCAATTTGGACCAGTTTTGCGATCAGCCACGGTGGGTCAAAGGCACCTAACTGTAACGTTTATGCGGATCTGAATGCAGATCAATATTGAGAACCGGGAGACAGCAGTCAGACGCTTGCCTCAAATTGGGTATCTTGGCAGAGGCGTGGAACCTGCCGTAAGAAGACGGCCCGCTGATTGGCCAGTCGTTCCGGGTTTGACTGCGAAGTCAGGATTTGGAGGATCCAAAGCGGCCAAGCAGGTCGGGGCTAGTCTGGTTTACCCGAATCAAACCCGCAAAAACGGCCTAATCGAACGTTAGTAGAGCAGCACGGCTAGATCGTTGATCGATTCGTTGGCGAAGAATGGAATCACAATTCCAAACTGGAAACCTTCCGGCAAGTTGCCCGTTTCCGGGCCCAGTAAAACGATGCCCCGTTCGCTAGACACTTGATCACACACCTGCTGACACCACGCTGGAGCGAAATCGGAAGTCTTTGAATTTGAGCTAGAAAACGTGATGGCTGGCGCCAGATCGGAATCAGATGGAGCCGCTGATTCGCATTCCCAAAGACTGAAGTCTCTTGCGAACGGCTTGCTCTGGTCCGAGAGTAGCAAAATGATTGAACCAGCAAAACCATATTCGCGACCGATCGGTAAACCAATGCACTCGGCAAGATGTGCCGGATCTTTATCGAAAGAGCGGATGAAACCGGGGGCCGCGTGCGGTTGAGGAACAATTCGGGGGCGACCGTCTTTCCAGCAGGCACCCGGAACACCGGCTCCTTTGGGAAACCGGACGTACTGACTAATGAACTCGAACGAAGGCAGTCCTTCGTAATAGGAGCCGCTGATCGCAAGTTCGTCTCGTTCATCCCGAGTCCAGATTTCGATTCCACCGTTCCCGTTGGTGACTCCAAACACGATCACGTTGATCAGGTGATAGTCTCGATAAACAGGAATTGCTAGCAAGGCAGTGATCGGAACGCCAGCATTACTGCGAACGTGCTGCAGCACGGCACTGTTTTCGCCTTGCAGGATCACAGGTCCATGTTGTTTCCACGCACTACCGGCGACCCCTTCGCCAAGTTTGTTTTTGCCGCTCGTCGAAACTGCCCGAGTCCGATCGTGATCGATTGCGTAGGCATGGCTCAGTTGCAAGAACTCAGCCGAAGCACCATCGTCGTTTTCAGGTAAAGTCCAGACTTCAACGTAATTGATCAGCGTCAGTGATTCCGAGGTCATGGTCGGTGGTTCAGTGGTCATAGTGTTCATGGTTGGGATTCTCGAAGCAAGCAACGACTAGGAGACGAATCTCGTCGATCTAACGCGGTGCGACTTCTGTGTTTTCTAGCTTGCGGCCACTGGTTCGTTTTTGCCTTCGCGAAGTTTTTCGTGAATGGATTTAACGTGTGCGTCTTTTGCGTGTTCTTGTTTTTCAAGGAAAGCGATCAATGCGAACCGGAAATCATAGTACCGAGGGTGATCAAGAACTTCGGAACGATTGCGGGGTCGAGTAAAAGGGACTTCCAGCATCTGGCCGACGGTTGCTTCGGGGCCGTTGGTCATCATGCAGATTCGATCCGACATGTAGATAGCTTCGTCGACATCGTGAGTGATGACCATCGTCGTGATCTTTTCGCGATCGAGGATCTCAAGGATCGTGTCCTGTAAGTCCATTCGAGTCAGCGAATCCAGTCGCCCGAAAGGCTCGTCCAACAACAGCACCTGCGGCTTGAGTGCGATCGCACGAGCGATACCGACCCGTTGTTGCATGCCCCCTGACATTTCTCCGGGGTACTTATGCATGGAATCGGCCAAACCAACCAGATTCAAATAGTATTCGCAAATCTGGCGACGTTCTTTGCGAGTTCCGTGCGGATAGCATTGTTTGACGCCCAGCATGACGTTGTCGAGGGTGGTCATCCACGGCAGCAGACAGGGGGACTGAAAAACAACCGAACGATCGGGCCCCGGGCCAGATACTTGTCTGCCATCAACCGCCAGTTCACCTGCGGAGATTGGGTTCAGTCCAGCGACCATGGTTAGTACGGTCGACTTTCCGCAGCCCGAGTGACCGATTACCGAAACGATCTCTCCCTTTTTCAAGATCATGTTGAAGTCCTTAACGACTTCAATATCGCGACCAAAGGGATTCGGGTAAGCCTTGGTGAGATTGACGATCTCGACGTATCGGTTGGATGTGGTTTTACTCATCGGCCACCCCTACCAATTTGTGATCTTCGGTTTCAGAAAGGTTGGGTGAGCTGGAAGCGACGGGATGAGGAACTTCAGCGAGCCGAGGTTTTCGAACGTGCGAATTGAAATCGATGGGCATAAGATCCGGTAGCGGAAGATCGGCTGAAGTACGAACCTTCTTGGCTTCCTCGTTAATTCCGATCATGTATTTGGTAACTTCATTTCGCAATTCGATGAATTCGGAATTGAAGTTGAGCGTCGTGCGATCACGCGGGCGATCCAGCGTTACCGGGAACGACTTGCCGAGCGTCGCTTTGGGGCCGGGCGTTAGTGCCACGATTCGATCAGCCATCAGAACGGCTTCATCCACATCGTTGGTGATCATGATGACCGTACGGCGATCCTCTTCCCAAATGCGAATAATTTCATCTTGAAGATTGGCTCGCGTCAGAGCATCGAGAGCGCTTAGCGGTTCGTCCAACAGCAGGACTTCCGGTTGCATGGCCAAGGTTCGAGCCAACGAAAGGCGTTGTCTCATGCCCCCGGAAAGCTCAGCCGGTTTTTTCCACTCTGATCCCGACAGCGAAACCATATCGATGTATCGCTGGATGTACTCTTTTCTTTGAGCCGTCGATTTGCCGGGGAAAACCTGCTTGACCGCGAGGTCGATGTTTCCATAGACGCTGAGCCATGGCAGCAGCGAATAGTTTTGAAACAGAATTCCGCGTTCCGGGCCCGGTTCAAGGACCGGTTGACCGTTCATTCGAACTTCGCCTTGAGAGGCAGGTTGGATTCCGGCCAGCAGGTTCATTAGCGTGGACTTGCCGCTTCCCGAAAATCCGATGATCGCAACGAACTCGTTCTTTTCAACGCTCAAGTTGATATTGGAGAGTACTTCGGTGCGCTGACCGGGCGGTCCGAAGCCGACATCAACTGCGTCGATTTCCATGGCGGGAGTTGTCATGTTGAGTTTCTTCTTGAATGGTGGAATGGTAGTAGCTGACAAAGGATGCGCGTTGCGATGTTGATCAATCTTTCAGCATGCAAGGCATGCCGGTGGCAAGGTTGTCTAAACGGCTAAACGGAGGCTGCTCCGTCATCAAAGGAGACTGTCCGCTGCAGCACGATCATGATTCGATCAAGGATGAAGCCAATGATTCCGATCACGAAACACGCCAGCAAAATGTTCGAGAAAGTCAGTGACCCTCCGTTCTGGTATTCGTCCCAGACAAATTTTCCTAGCCCTTCGGATGACGACAAAGCTTCGGCGGCGATTAGAACCATCCAGCCAACACCCAAAGAAATTCGCAAGCCAGCGAATACCAATGGCAACGAAGACGGAATGATGATTTTTGTCAGGCGAGACCAGAGCCCAAGTCGCAGGACTTTTGCCACGTTGATGTGATCGTTTTCGACTGATGAAACACCCAACGCCGTGTTAACTAGAGCGGGCCACAACGCACACATCGCAACGGTGCAGGCTGAAAAGATCAACGCCGGATTAGAATTCAGTTGCCCGATAATCGGTAAACTATTCAGGAATACGAAAAACGGGTGGGTTTCAGGATTCGGAAAGAACGCGCCGACCACAATCTGAAAAATCAATAGCCACACGACTGGCGAAACAGGTTTGAAGATCGAAATAATCGGCGTCAGGCATGCCATGGCGACGCGGTTGAGTCCGCACAGGATTCCGACAGGAATTGCCACAACGGCTGCCAGCATGAATCCGATGAAAACGGTGAAGAGACTTCGCCACATCTGAAACCAAATCGTCGACGCCCGCGGGTATTCCTGTTTGGCGATCTTGCTGGCTTTTTCTTCGCTCTTCACAACAGTTTTGGCAGCAGCCAGAATTTCGGCAGAAGACTGAGCGGATTCCAGTTTGGTCAACGCAGTCGTCGCTGTCTCTTTGGCGTTGCCAACTTTTATGTCGCGGTTTCCGGTGCTCAGATAGTCGAGCCGCTTTTTCAAGTGTTGAAGTTCGGTGGCGGCACTATCGGAAGCCATCTTCGCTTGCTGCAATGCCTTAGGCTTGTCACGATTGATCTCAGCAATCTGGTCTTTGATGACGCGTTCTTTTTCCTTTTCGAGTTCCTTGGTTTCGTTTGATTTTCTCAGTAGCACCAGTAAATCATCGGTTGTCGATTTTTTCTGAGCAACGGCCTCGGCCATTTTTTCAGATTCGGCAGCGCGTTCGGTTTTCGCTTCCTTGTGAACGACTTTCAGATCCGCATATTTGGCTTTGAGCGGAGCCAGCACGCTGTCTTTTTGCTTTTGCGTCTCGGCCTCGATTGTCGCCAAGTCCTCTTTCAGCTTTTTGGATTCTTCTTCTTTTACTTTGACCAGAGCTTCAACTTCGGCGATCCGTTTTTCGCGACCTGCATCAGTCAGAGCGAAATCTGCCTCCTTTTCGTTCTCGCGATCGTAGAGTGTGTCGTTGATCCTCAAGGCGTTGAGAACCTGAGCGGGTGTAGGGACTTCTCCTGACTTCGTCTTGTGTCGAGGGGCAATGAAGTTCCACAGAAGCAGGCAGCAGCCGACAAACAGAATTGGCATCAGCATGAAACGAGTGATATCTTTCACTTGTTTCTGTGGCTCTTCTCCGAATACCAGTCGGATGACTGGGTCAAAAACCTTGAAACCTGAAACGTCGATGGTCTTTAGAAGGCCGTATTTGATTTTCTCGATACGAGATTGTTCAGACATGGTAGGTGCTTTGGTGGTGGTGCGTAGCGCAAAAAACCGGCGCCTGAGCTGAAGCTCAAGCACCGGGTCAGGAGGAAACCTAAATTAGTCCTTGTTTCCAATCGCGTGTTTCGTCAGATATTCAAGCGGTTTCTTGCCGTCGTACTCGACGCCATCAATGAAGTCGCTGGTGGGCGGGCGGTAGCCGTCGGTGTCCCAAGGAATATCAGCTTCGGTGATGTGTCCTTCGTCCAGCAATCGTTTGGCCGCATCTAAATAAACGGCAGGCAGATAAACGGACTTGGCAGTTTCGTCATACCATTGGGCAGGCTTTGGCTCGGTAATCTGACCCCAGCGACGCATCTGAGTCAGAAACCAGACGCCATCGCTGTACCACGGGTAGGAGCATTGATGCTTGAAGAAGACATTGAAGTCGGGCATGGCCCGCTTGTCGCTTTTCTGAAAGTAAAAGAAGCCAGTCATCGAGTTCTTGATCACGTCAAAGTCGGCACCCACGTAATTGGGCTTGGCCAGTAAGCGACAGGCTTCCTCGCGGTTGACCAAGGTGCCTGAGGCATCCGTTTCGTCCAACCACTTTCCGGCTCGGATCAACGCTTTGACGACGGCAATGTGAGTGTTTGGGTTTTCGTCCGCCCACGCTTTGGTGACACCAAAGACTTTTTCAGGATTGTTTTTCCAGATGTCATAGTTCGTGGTGACCGGCACGCCAATCGATTTGGAGACCGCCTGCTGGTTCCATGGCTCGCCCACGCAGTAGCCTGAAATCGTGCCGGATTCCAAAGCCGAAGGCATTTGGGGCGGAGGCGTTACGGACAATTCAACTTGAGCATCGGTGAAGCCCTTGATGTCCTCGGAGGTGTACATGCCGGGATGGATGCCGGACGAAGCGAGCCAGTAACGGATCTCATAGTTGTGAGTTGACACGGGGAAAACCATGCCCATTTGAAGTTTCTTGCCGCTGTCCAGCTTTTCTTGAACCACGGGCTTCAGCGGTGCCGCAGAAATTGGATGCTTGGGCGTCGGCGTATCAAGGGAAGGATCGTTTTCGACCATGGCAGACCAAACGTCGTTGGAAACCGTGATCCCGTTGCCGTTCAAGTCCAGCGTGTAAGCAGTCACGATGTGAGCCTTGGTGCCGAACCCAATGGTCGCCGCGATCGGTTGACCCGACAGCATATGCGCTCCGTCCAGTTCACCGTTGATCACGTTGTCGAGCAATTGTTTCCAGTTTGGCTGAGCAATGACTTCGACTTGTAGGCCTTCCGCTTCAAAAAAGCCTTTCTCTTTGGCGATCACGATCGGGGCACAGTCAGTCAGTTTGATGAAACCAAACTTGAGTTCGTCCTTCTCAACATCCAACTGTTCAGTGGTCGGCTCGGCCACGGGGTCGGCAAGAACGCCAAAAGCACTCGACAAGCTCAACACAAGCAAAGCTGCAAGGAACGAGCAAACAGGTGGGATTAAATTCAAGAGGTGTCTTTGTTTCGCTAATTTAGATTGCAACATGAACTCATTTATTCGGGGGGTATGGTGCGGTAAAAGGGACAGTTTGCTGGTTGCAGCGGTGGTTCAACTCATCAAGATCATCGTTCAAACTTAAAGCGACCTCGAAGCAATCGCCGTACCAAATGTCAATGTGGAGCGTTCGCCCCCTAAGTGAAGGATTGTGGTTTTGTGACTTCGAGAAATTTGAGTTTCTCGCTTCCCAGCATCGGGCGTTGCACAGCTTTGCGTCACTTTTTCGAGTGATTGACTGGAAGCAAGAGGAAGCGAACCGAACCTAGCTGTTTCGATTCTGACTCGATATTTAACGTACGAATACGTGAGCTGTCACCCTTCCGAGGGAGTGTGGTGAGTCCTTTGGAAGCCAAGCTGGGAGACGGTTTGCACAAGAAACGGGAGCCAGCTGCAGTGAATCTCAGCACGTGCCAAGAGCGGCGCTAGACGTAAAAAAAAAGTGCCATGACGTCTTGAGGTGTTGATCTCAACTTTCGCAAGAGATTAGTGGTATCCAGTCGCCCAAAACGTGCTGTCAGGTGCTTGCTCACCCAATCGAGCGGGAGGTAAATCGCGCGAGAATCAAATGATGGCATCTTTTCTGCTTCTGGCTGGGGACGAATGATGCCGCGCGCAGTCGGGCCGAGTACCGACGAACGACGCGAGCATCCAAACCACCGAGACTTTCCGTGATCCGTCAACCCGAAGGCACATCCGAGAACATTGTCGATCGTCTACTTGAATCCCAGCAGCAGTTGACTGCCGTGGAGAAGTTTTCGCAGCGCCATTTGTCTATCACGACTCCGGCCAACGAATCGCAGTATCGTGACTTGATTCCGCTGGACGGCTTGGAGGATGGAGAGCAGTATTCGTTTGAGATCGACCTTGATGCGTGCTCCGGTTGTAAGGCGTGCGTCGCCGCGTGTCATAGTCTCAACGGCTTGGAGGAAGGTGAGGTCTGGAGGAACGTTGGTCTGTTGACCGGCGGCGATGATTTCAATCCGGTCGTGCAGCACGTGACCTCCGCTTGCCATCACTGTGTTGAACCCGCTTGCATGCATGGGTGCCCGGTGCGAGCGTACGAAAAGGATCCGGTCACCGGAATCGTCGAGCACTTGGACGATCAGTGTATTGGCTGCAAATATTGCATGTTCACTTGTCCGTACGATGTGCCCAGCTACAGCCAGTCGAAAGGGATCGTGCGGAAATGCAATATGTGTACCGATCGCCTGAGCGAAGGGCAGGCTCCTGCTTGCGTTCAAGCGTGCCCGCACGAGGCAATCAAAATTCGCAAGGTCAGCGTAGAATCGGTTCGTGCCGAGGCAACCCATTCGCAAAAAGATTCAGATAACGGTTTAGCTGGCAGTTCAACGAACGGTTCACCCGCGTTGCTGCCGGGGGCTCCCAGTTCACGCCTGACACTTCCGACGACTCGGTACGTTGGAAACCCAAAGGTGGTGTCAAACGGGAAACCGGTAGATTTTCACGTTGGAAAAGCTCAGCACGCTCACTTTCCACTCGTATTCATGCTGACACTGACTCAGATGTCTCTAGGCGTCTTCGCAGCCACGTTGTTGCTGCGTTGGACCGGCGCGGTGGACGATCGAACGCTAGCGATTTCAAACATGGTCGGTTTCGGTTCGCTGGTGATGGGTTTGATCGTTGCGACATTACACTTGGGCCGACCAAGCAAAGCGTACCGAGCGATGTCGGGTTTTCGCACGTCATGGTTGTCCCGTGAGATCATCGGCTTCAATGGATTTGCGGCACCGGCTTCCGGGCTGTTCGCGTTAAGCGTCTTTGATTTCTGGCCGGATTGGGTGTTGGCTCAAACGGGCTTGTTGGCAATTGTGACCGTTATTGCGGGAGTGTTAGCCGTTGAGTGCAGCGTGATGTTATACGTTGTGACCGGTCGCCCATTGTGGAACGCGATGCGGACTCATGGTTTGTTTTTCTTGACTGCCGTCGTGCTGGGGTTAGCCACTTCGATTCTGATCTTTGCCACCACCGGCGGGTCGGGTAGCGGGATGCTGCGTTGGCTTGCGGCCGGGTTGGTGATTGCCAGCGGAGTGAAGTTGGCGGCGGAACTGCAATTGTTGAAACATCTGAAGTCGGATGACTCAACGCCCGAGAAATTGTCGGCTTTGGTGTTGGTATCTGACAAACGAAATCATGCTTACGCCCGACTTGCCGTTGCGGCGGTCGGCGGAATCCTAATTCCCATCCTGCTGGCGACTGGATTGTTTTCCGCGAACGGGGTTCTCCCCGCGGTGATCTTGTTTGCTTGCGTGTTTTTGGGCGAAGTAATCGAACGCTACCTTTTCTTTGCGATTTCCAACGCACGTCGAATGCCGGGGGCTCCAAACTGATATGAGTCTTGAAGCGAAACCATCTGAAAAAACAAAGTCCTCGTTGCCACCGCTGCCGCTGCCCATGGAGCGTGTGTTTGATGGCCCGCTGACTCAGGAGATGTTGCTCTCGCCCGGCAAGTTCGGCTTGGGGATGGTGCCCGATCGCTTGGCTCCCGACGCGACGACCAGCATGGTGTGCGGTTTTTGCAGCACCGGCTGTAGCTTGAACGTTCACTTGAAGGACGGTCAAGCTATCAACTTGTCGCCCGCGGTTGATTACCCGGTGAATACGGGCATGGCCTGTCCAAAAGGTTGGGAAGCACTGACGCCACTCTATGCTGATGATCGTGGCACCAGTCCGTTGCTTGGCAACAAGGGGAACAACTTCAAACCGGTCGAGTGGTCGACGGCGATGGAGACGTTTTGTCAGCGGTTCAAGTCGATTCAGGAACAACACGGTAAGGAATCGGTGGCGTTTCTGGGTACCGGCCAGATGCCCACCGAAGAATTGGCGTTCCTAGGCTCGTTGGCGAAGTTCGGCATGGGCATGAAGCACGGCGACGGGAACACGCGGCAGTGCATGGCGACTGCAGTGGTTGCTTACAAACAGTCCTTCGGTTTTGATGCTCCGCCGTATACGTATGATGATTTTGAACAATCGGACGTGCTGGTTTTTGTCGGCGCCAATCCGTGTACGGCTCACCCGATCATGTGGCAGCGAGTTCTGAAAAACCCACACTCGCCCAAGATTATTGTCATCGATCCACGCCACACTGAAACGGCCGCAAGTGCGTCGCATCACTTGCCCATCGCGCCGAAGTCGGACATGAGCCTGTTGTATGGCATTGCGAGAATTCTGATCGAGAACGACTGGATCGATCGTGACTTTATTGATCAGAGTGTCAACGACTTTGATGCGTTCGCTCAGTTTGTGCAGGCGTTTCCGCTTGACCGAGTCGAACGTGACTCGGGGATCTCGGCCGACCGTCAGCAGGAAATTGCTCGCCTGATTCACGAAGGCCAGCGGGTTTCGTTCTGGTGGACGATGGGAGTCAATCAAAGCTACCAGGGAACTCGGACAGCTCAAGCGATTATTAATCTCGCCCTGATCACAGGAAATATCGGTCGACCTGGAACGGGTGCGAACTCGATCACCGGCCAGTGCAACGCGATGGGTTCTCGGTTGTTTAGCAACACGACCTCGTTGTTGGGTGGGCACGATTTCGGCAACGAAGAGCATCGCCAGAAAGTGGCCGACGTTTTAGGGATCGATCCGGGAGTGATTCCGACCGAAGCGAGTGATAGTTACGATCAGATCATGGAAGGCATCGCCGAAGGTCGCATCCGAGGCTTGTGGGTGATCGCCACCAATCCGGCTCACTCGTGGATCCATCAGGAACGCGGTCGCGAGTTGCTCAAGAAGCTGGACTTCTTGGTGGTTCAGGATATGTACTGGACCACGGAAACCGCCGAACTGGCTGACTTGTATTTGCCGGCGGCCGCGTGGGGTGAAAAAGAAGGGACGTTCATCAACAGCGAGCGTCGTTTTGGATTGTTGAAAAAAGTTTCACGGGCTCCCGGGCAAGCGCTTTCCGATTTCTCGATTTTTCAATTGGTAGCCCACTACTGGGGCGTGGAGGAGCAGTTTGCTCAGTGGACGGACGCCGAATCGGTGCTGAAAATTTTGGCGAAGATCAGTGAAGGTCAGCCATGCGACATCACCGGGATCAAAGACTATCAAATGCTGGATGAACGAGGCGGTATCCAATGGCCGTATCCCGCAACGGGTGCGAATGACGATCCGCAGCGGCGATTGTTCGAGGACGGCCGGTTTTATCATTCGGATCAACGAGCAAAGTTGATTTTCGACGACCCCAAAGAAATGCCGGAAGACACCAGCGAGTTCTACCCATTCATATTGATGACCGGTCGCGGATCGGCGGCACAATGGCATACTCAGACTCGGACCAGTAAGTCGGCCGTGCTTTCGAAACTTTACGATGTCGAGCCATTTGTCGAAATCCACCCCGCCGATGCTCAGCGGCTGGGAGTGACGCATGAGCAATTGGTGTTGGTTGAATCAGCTCGCGGAAAAATGCCCGCTAAGGCTCGGATTACTCCTGCCGTCGGGCGCGACCGTGTGTTCATCCCGATGCACTACGACCAAGTCAATCAATTAACTCTAGCGCACTTCGATCCGTATTCCAGACAGCCGTCGTACAAGGACTGTGCGGTCAGAATTGCACCTGTTTGAAAACCACACCACCACAAACGATTAACATGACAGACGAAAACAAAGAAGATTCGAATCCTGAAAAGGGCTTCAGTGAGGAGCAGAAGAATTACTTGCAGGGCTATGCGCTGGGTTCTGACGTGGCCAAAGTCGTTCGCGGCTTGCCCGTAATTTCCGATAGTGCACGCGCGGCAAGTGACGCCGTTGTGCAGGTTGGTCCGGCCGGAGCACAGATGATTGGGCCGGATGCGGCAATGCATCAAGCACTGCAACAAACTGAGGCCGACGGTGGAAAGCTATGCAACGAAGAAAAAGCCAAGCGTGACAAGCACATGTGCGACATTTGGGATGATATCTCAAAGCGCAGCGAAGAAGGTTCGTTTCCTAAGGGGACCGATGTTTTTCTGACCAAGTCGCAAGGCTTGTTCTACGTGGCTCCGGCGCAAGACTCGTACATGTGTCGGATGAGAATTCCCGGCGGTCACTTGAACACGGCCCAGCTGCGCGGATTGGCTCGTATGAGCGAAGACCTCGCTGGCGGCTACGTCGATGTGACGACTCGAAACAATTTGCAGTTCCGTGAGATTCCGGTTGAGAACGGATACAAAGTTCTTACGGGCTTGCGGACGTTGGGCATTGTGAACCAAGGGTCGGGAGCCGACAACGTTCGCAATGTGACTTGCGGGCCGACCAGCGGATTCGACACCGAGGAAATCATTGAAACACTACCTTTGGCCGAAGAGCTTCACTGGTATCTAATCAATCATCGCGAACTGTATGGGCTGCCGCGAAAGTTCAATATTTCGTTTGATGGCCGAGGAACAATTAGCCCACTGTCGGACACCAACGACATTGGTTTTTTCGCGATCGAGATCACCGAGGAACTGGCGACCGAACAGATTCCGGCGGGTATCTATTTTCAAGTCCGCCTCGGTGGCATCACGGGCCATAAAGATTTTGCTCGCCCGACCAGCGTGCTGGTTCGACCTAACCAATGCAGCGAAATGTCCGGCGCGATTTTGAAGGTGTTCATTCGCAATGGCGATCGGACCGATCGCAAGAAAGCCAGATTGAAGTACCTGTTGGACGATTGGGGGTTCGACAAGTTCATGGCCGAAGTGGAAACCGAAATTGGCCGCCCATTGCTGCGAATGGAAGACGACAAATTGGATTTCCCTGACCCGGAAAACCGATTTGCTCACGTTGGTTTCCATCCTCAAAAGCAGGAAGGCAAATCTTACGTTGGCCTAGTACTGCCCGTCGGTCGGATCATGGCCGATCAGCTTCGAGGCATCGCCGCCATCGCTGACAAATACGGAGACGGCTACATTCGCTTAACCGTCTGGCAGAACTTGCTGATCCCCGACATCGACAACGATCAGATCGATGCCGTGAAAAAGGAAATTGAGGCCCTCGGGCTTGAGTGGCAAGCGACCAGTGCACGGGCGGGCTTGGTTGCCTGCACGGGAAGTCGAGGCTGCAAGTTTGCGGGTGCCGACACGAAGGGGCAAGCGATGATTCTTGCCAGTTACTTGGAAGACAACATCGATCTGGATCAGCCGTTGAACATTCACGTGACCGGCTGCCATCACAGCTGTGCTCAGCACTACATCGGTGACATCGGTCTGATGGGCACCGCGGTGACTCAAGGGGAAGACATGGTCGACGGCTATCACGTTGTGATTGGTGGCGGATACGGATCACGAGGTCGCATGGGCCGGCAGTTGTTTGACGCGGTTGCGTTCGACGACGTGCCTCCGCTGATCCATCGCATTCTAGCCGGCTACCTAGAGAAGCGACAGAGTTCCGAAGAATCGTTTGTCGAGTTTGCGTCTCGGTGCAGCGACGAGGAACTGATTGCATTGGGTTAAGGCACCGTTGATTGGGCACCGT
>CAZLYM010000078.1:0-1661 GCA_964563475.1 uncultured Pirellulaceae bacterium | reverse complement strand
TGGGCACCGTTGACTGAATCAAAGATCAAAACACCAAACTAAAACACCAAGCGACGACTCACCGAGTGAGGATCAAACCATGAATAAAATGCTCGACACAAAAAAGCTGCTGGCCGGCATCTCATTGATTCCCGAATCGGCTCCCTTTGACGAAGAACAACGCGCGTGGCTGAATGGTTTCTTCGCAGGGATGACCGGTATTGAAGAAATTTCAGGGCGAGGCAGCGGAGGCAATTGGGCGTCGACGGAACCGGGTGTTATGGAAGCTGCTGAGGAAGAGGAGGACTTTCCATGGCACGATGACAGCCTGTCAATCGACGAGCGACTGGAGCTTGCCGAAGGTCGCCCTCATGAGCGAAAACTGATGGCCGCAATGGCTCAGCTGGATTGCGGATCCTGTGGCTATCTGTGTCAAACTTATAGCGAAGCGATCGCCAGTGGCGAAGAAGATAACCTGACTCTGTGCTCGCCCGGCGGCAAAGAAACTGTTCGAGCCATTAAGAAGCTGGTGAAGTTGAATGCAGAATCGGGAAGCGAACCGGCTACTGCTGGGGGAGCGTCCGCCAAGGCTGACGACGGTAAATGGTCACGCAAGAATCCTTTCGGAGCCAAGCTAATTAGCAATGCGAAGCTGACAGGTGAAGGATCCGCCAAAGATGTGCGTCATGTGGAGATTGATTTGACCGGCAGCGATCTGGATTACCGGGTCGGAGATTCGCTGGGAGTTTATCCTCGCAATTGCCCGGAGTTGATTGATGAGATCGTTGCCGCATGCGAAATGTCGGACGAAGATCAACCAGACTTCTTGGCTGAAAAAGATCTTACTACCGCGACCGAAGAGTTGGCCGAGTGGTTCATCGAGAACTTGATTGACGGCAACGAAAAGAAGAAAGCGGAAGCATTGGCGGCCGACGAGGACATGCTGGACGAAATGGATGTTCTCGATTTCCTCCAGTCATTCAAAACCGTCAAGATCCCGTATAGTGATTTACTACAAGCCATCCCGGTTTTGAATCCTCGCTTGTATTCGATTGCCAGCTCGCTGAAAAAGCATCCGAATCAAGTTCACTTGACCGTGGGCAAGGTGACTTACGAGAAGAATGACCGCGTTCGCAAAGGCGTTGCGTCCACCATGCTGGCCGAACGTGTTGAAACAGGCAGCCAGCTGAAGGTTTTTATCCAGCCTTCGCATGGGTTTACCGTGCCGGTCGACCCAAATGCTCCCATGATCATGGTCGGGCCGGGAACGGGAATCGCTCCTTTTGTTTCTTTCTTGCAAGAGCGTGAAGCCAGTGGAGCCAAAGGCGACAACTGGTTGTTCTTTGGCGACCAGAAATCAGAGACTGATTTTCTTTACCGCGACATGCTGGAAGGATATACAAATACGGGTCTGCTTAAGCGGCTGGACACGGCTTTCAGTCGCGATCAGGATCACAAGATTTACGTCCAAGATCGGATGCGAGAAAACGGCGCCGAGATTTTCAAATGGTTGGAGGCCGGCGGGTACTTCTTTGTTTGCGGTGACGCCAGTCGGATGGCCAAGGACGTCGATACGGCGCTGCATGAGGTGATCGCTCAGCATGGCAACCTGTCCGCCGATCAAGCGGCTCAGTATGTAAAAGACTTGGCAAAATCTAACCGCTACGAACGCGACGTATATT
>CAZLYM010000077.1:12556-16770 GCA_964563475.1 uncultured Pirellulaceae bacterium | reverse complement strand
TGGGTTGGCTTGGCGTTGTTGTTTGGGCGGTCGGATTTGCCTTTGAATCGGTCAGCGATTTTCAGTTGGCTCGATTCAAGTCGGACCCCGAAAGCGAAGGGAAGGTGATGAACCGAGGGTTATGGCGATACACGCGGCATCCGAATTACTTCGGCAATTTCTGCATCTGGTGGGGCCTGTTTTTGATCGCGTCGAGCGCCAGTTCATGGTGGACCGTTGTTTGCCCGGCTTTGATGACATTCTTTTTGATCAAGATTTCGGGCGTGGCAATGTTGGAATCGGATATTTCCGACCGTCGCCCCGAATACGAACAGTACAAGCTGACCACGAGCGCGTTTTTTCCCATGCTCCCGTCGTCGCAAAGCGAGTGAACGGTGTGTCAGGCTGAAAACGGGGTGGCTCAAGTCCAGAACGGGGTGACTCAGGCCGTTAATGTGGTGTCTTGATGGGCAGTTGAGGTAACTCGGTTTTCTGATTCCTGCTCATTTTGAAATTTGCCTGATCGCAGAAATTGTTCGACCAATTCAAGAGTCTGCCGGTACCAAGTCAGAAGACCGTGCTGTCCTTCGATTCGAGCGAAGTCCGCCTGCCCTTCCAATTGCACGCAGTCCGGCCGAATGACTCGATCTTTGGAAGCTTCGATCACGCCGAATTCCAGCTTCCGCAGTTGCAGAGAATTCGGCAAGCGGTTGACAAAACTGTCGGGGTGATCGGATAGCTCAGCGAGGCTGGGAGTCAGCCAACCAAGCCACGGAGCGAAATGCGTGGCGATGTAAGATCCGCGGTTGGGCGGTGCTAATAAGATGGCCCGTGATAATTTGGATGCCCATTCATCGCGAAAGTGATTTGCCAGCATTGCGCGGATGACGATTGCTCCCATGCTGTGGCCGACCAAGTGAATCTGGTTGACCGAATCAGACGCCGCGACAGCTTGAACCACTTGTGCCAAGCCTTTTGCGTGAGTCTGAATACTGGTGTTCAGGCTCCAGTAGCCCCAGTTTTCGACCGCGTAGCCGATCCGCTTAAGCCTACGTGAAAGCAGGATCATGTCTAATCGACTGCCGGCCAAGCCGTGGACCAAAATGACTGTTTCAGACTGATGAGGACTCATGTCAAGAAGAGTGTTGTCGAGTTCGTGTGGACAGAGTCTGCCGTGCGAGTAATCGGCCCCAGCGCCGTTTAAGAGTAGACTGTCAAACGCGAGCCAGTTTAACACTTGCGACCGAAGAAACCCAAGTTTCCCATCGCAGGCAAGCGCTTTGCAGACGCGGGCTCAGGAATGGACTAACCGATTGGGGCCAAGGTTTCCGGAGGTCCCAAAACCTCGACGATGTGCTGTGGTGTGCCTCAGTCGCTCTAATCGAGAACCGTTCCTGCTTCTTCTATTTCTTGGGCTTGTTCTTCAGCACCAGCATTCCTTTCTTCGTTTCTGAAACCATCTTGCCTTCAGGGACGGCAGCCAGTGGTGTGCCCTTTTTGTTGTCGGCGTCTTTGGCAAAAAAGTAAATCGTTTGCATTTTATCCGAGTTCATTCGTGGAACGGATTTGCTGAACAAGTAATAGGTTCGTCCATGTTTTTCGCTGGTGTGGGAGTAGTGTCCCGTGTCGCCCATTGCTTTCTTGAGCACAGCCATGAATTCGTCGCTGTCGACTCGTACCTTCGTAGCGAACCTACCAACCGGTTTTCCGGTTCGGTCTATGATGTACTTTTCGAAGTTCCATTTCACATCTCCCTTGCCTTTGGGGGCGACATCTAGGGCATTAAGGTGCTTGTAAAGATCGCACTGATCGGCGCCGTTGACATCGACTTTGGAAAACAGGTCAAACTCAACCCCGTAATTCTTTTGACAGAATTTCAAAATCTCTTTGTCGGTTCCGGGTTCTTGGCTTTTGAATTGATTGCAAGGCACGCCGATGACTGCGACGCCCTTTGCCGCATAGGTTGCGTGCAATTCTTGAAGTTGCTTGTACTGGGGCGTATGTCCACACTTGCTGGCCACATTGACCAGCACGACCACTTTGCCGGCGTACTTGGAGAGTGATACATCGTCGCCATTGATTGACTTCATCGTGAAGTTCAATGCGGCTGGCGTTTCCTGGCCAGACGCCACAGAGGTTGAGCCGTGAGCAACAAACGCTGCAGCGGCGATCAATGAAAGGATGAAGGTTCGTTTGGTTGTCATGGGTGCTTCTGAGGGTGTTGATGAGATATGGGCAAGCTTACGCGCAAATTGGCTGTCCCAGATTGTACCAACGAAAGAGTGGTTCGTGTTGCGTGCTGTGCTTGTATCAAGAAGCTTCGGGGGCATTCGAACGAAGATCCTAGGGGAAACTGTTTGTGGCTGATAAATGCCGACGTGTTTGTCAGTTTTGGTGGTCAAGCAAAAAGGGTCCCTGCTAACAGCAGGAACCCTTTCAAGGATTCAATCTTGCGATCATTTCGGATGTCAGATTAGGTCACGACTACTTACCCGTGATCTATTTAGATTTCAAATCGAAGTTGAAGGTGTTTTTGCCGCTGGAGACGGTCGCGGTTAGGTCGGTCGTTTTCTGATCAACGTACTTACTAGGAATGAGTTCTTCGTTTCGGCGATCATCATCATCTTCTTCTGGTTCCGGCGAAATAGTGACTTTGTGCTCGCCAATCACGGCACCGTCGACACTTCGAGTGTAAAGTAGCTTGTAGTGCCCACTATCATCGGTCGTTCCCATGGAAGCCCGTCCAGTTTGCGGAAAGAACATCACCGAAGCTTGGCTTACGGGGGTGCCGTCAAGTGTGACAACGCCTTCCACGATGCCGATGCCATCGTTGGAAGCAGGGCAACCACAGCAGCACAGCAGTAAAACGGACAAACAAAATTGCAAACCCAGAAAACGAATCATCTTGACATCTACCCAAGGTTAAAAAAATGCGGCTTGCAACAAGCCGCATAGGTAAAAAAGAACTCCAAATCAGATGGGCTTAGTTGAGCCGATCGATTTCGCCACCGTTTTTCGTGCCAAGTGCTTCGTAGACGTTACCATCAACGGTTTCCGTTACGAAATCCACTGAGCCATCTGCCCGCCCAAATGTGACGCCGCCAGGGTGCTGGCTCGAAATTGCGCAAAATCTGCCCGCGATGTTCGAAGAAACGGTGTTAATGACGTGATCCGGCACCTGTGAAACTGGAGCCAAGCATTGGTTAAGGAAATTTGCCTCTCGGCCTGCACACCAAGTTGCAGCCGCTCGAAGTCGCCCCGAGTCGCCAGCTGGGGCTCCATCCCGCTCACCGATGATCAGTGTGTTTGAGGTTCCGTCTGTGATTTCGGCAAGACCGACTTCCGAATTAAGAAAGAGAACGCCGCTGTAAGTGTCTGGATCGTAGACAGCTACATTTTCAGCAACATTATCCCAGTTAGAGTGGCCATCTGTTTCGATGCCCCAAATTCCGACGTAGTTGCTTTTTCCTTGGTTGTTGCCTGAACGTACTGTGTTAACCTCTTCCATTGGGCATGAAGGGCATATGAATATTGGAAATACATTGCCTGCGACTGTTACATCGTTGAATGCCGCGCTCGGGTTTGTGAGGCCATCAGTCACGTCATTAACTTGGTCGAATTGAGCCTGAAGTTCAGCAAATGGAAGAATGAAAACATTCCAGTTCAAACCAGGCCGTTCCCAAGTATCTGCGAACTCGCCTGCTTCGGTAATGTTTCCAGGCGGGAGATGTTGATGAGCACTTTCGTAGTTCATCATGGCCAAGGTCATTTGGCGCATTTGGTTAGCACATGCTGTTCGTCTGGCCGCTTCGCGGACTTGCTGAACGGCGGGGAGCAACATTCCGATTAGGATGCCAATGATGGCAATTACGACCAGCAGTTCCACTAGCGTGAATGCTGCTCGTTTGTGTTTGTACAACGTATTCATCGATACCTCGAGTCTCGAAAAAAAAGATAAGAACATACTTCGATTATAGCATATTATTCGCATTAAGATCAAGGTGGAATTAATTGCGGCACGGTCGTCCGCAGTTAGCTTTGGGGGTTTTTCGGGGTGTTTAGGTTTTTCGGGGTGTTTATTTCGGGGTGGGGGTTCAACGAGCATCGTTGACATCGCTGCAGTGAAGGATGAGCCATTAAGTATTGACGGCAGGGAGAAAAATCCCGGTATGTTGGCAGTCGCGGTGGACACTGGGGGAAGATCGTCCCTTCGGCCGGTTCCTCATTTTTAGAGG
>CAZLYM010000077.1:3323-12456 GCA_964563475.1 uncultured Pirellulaceae bacterium | reverse complement strand
CGCGGTGGACACTGGGGGAAGATCGTCCCTTCGGCCGGTTCCTCATTTTTAGAGGGTGTCAAGCAAAAAGTGGGGCGGACCGTTCCCTTGACAAGAAAGATAAATTTTTCGTCAAACTGAGTTGCGTGAGATTGAGTTGCGTGAGATTAGTTACTGAATGTTAGCCGAGTTTGAACCAGTTAGTGACCGGTTCCTTTTTTTGTACTAACCGTCAGACACCTTGGTGAAGCCCTGCGTATCCTTTCGGCTGTTGAAGTGAAAAGACTTGGCATCTAGATGACGGGTCGTTGCCGAGCGACAACAACGCGTGCGAGCCGTTGCTGAACCGGTAGGTAGGTATCAATTGATTGCAAACACGGTTTGTTCGCCGAGCGTTAGGCAGAAGGCAAGTTCAAACCTATCGCTCAAGATATTGAAACCTCGACAGATTTTCTCGATCTGCTGGTGGGTTTTATGCTGCCACTTGCCTTAGTGAGTGAGCGCCTTCTTTTTTTGCGGTCTAGTCTGGGTTTCAGGTCAGGCGGCAACTGAATGGACCGTATGAACACGTTTGTCAGTCATGCCATCGCAACAATCGGCCTCGCAGAGCTACATCGGTGACGTAGGCGAGTGCTTGCCGCTTGCTGGCCACAGGGCTGAGCGTGTTTGAATCTACACGCTATAATTGGAAGCATGTCTTCCGATCGCACGCAACATCAGTCTTCTGCCGAATTGCAAAAGACTCGTGACCTGAGTCTCGAACCGACGCGGCCACCCGCCGACGTCCTCGGGTACACGCTGCAAAAGTTTCTGGGCAGCGGCGCGTACGGAGAGGTCTGGTCGGCGATCGACAAGAAAACTGGCCGCCGCGTGGCGATCAAGTTTTATACACGCCGGTCCAGTTCGGATGTGCAGTTGCTCGCTGCCGAAGTCCAGAAACTGGTCGTGTTGGCTGCCGATCGCTATGTGGTACAGCTATTGGATGTTGGTTGGGACGCCGATCCTCCGTATTACGTGATGGACTTGATCGAGCACGGATCCCTTGAGCAACGTTTGCGCGGCGGACAGGGAATGCCGGTGACGGAAGCGGTCGAACTGTTTACCGAAATCGCCACGGGAATGATGCACTTGCACGGAAAAGGAATCCTGCACTGTGATTTGAAACCCGGCAATGTTTTGCTCGACCAAGACGGCAAGCCCAGAGTGGCGGACTTCGGGCAATCGCGACTCAGTACCGAGCAGACTCCGGCACTTGGGACGCTGTACTACATGGCTCCTGAACAAGCCGATCTTGAGGCGTTGCCTGATGCGAAATGGGATGTGTATGGTCTGGGAGCGCTTCTGTTTAGCATGTTGACGGGGAAGCCACCCTATCAGTCGACCAGTCTGACGAACAAGATTGAGTCGTCGGTGGATATCGTTGAGCGGCTGACTGAATACCGCAAAGCGATTCTCGACGCGCCCCTGCCCACCGAGCATCGGAACATCCCGGGTGTCGATCGAGCGTTGGCTGACATCATCGATCGATGCATCGCCCCCAAGCCGGCACAGCGATTTGACAGTATCCAGAGCGTGTTGTTCGCATTGCGTCAGCGAGAAATGGTGAGGGCGCGGCGTCCGGTGATGTTGCTTGGGTTGCTGGGCCCGTTGTTGTTGACTTCCGTTGTGACGCTGTTTGGTTGGTATGCGTTTCGCGAAGCGGTTGCTCGCACCGATGAGGCAATCACGCGCAAGGCCGTCCAAAGTAATTCGTTTGCGGCCAAGTTGGCGGCTCGTTCGGCCTCTGAACAGATCGACGAGTACTTTCAGGTGGTAGTCGAACTGACTCAGGACGAGGCCTTCTTGAAAGCCTACGGTGAATTTTTGGAGGATGAAAAGGCGCAGCAGTTGGTATCGCAGTTGTCGCATCCGAAATGGAATACCAATCAGGCGGTGGATTCTCGTCAGAAGTTCATCGACAACGAGTCGAGAAAGTCGTTGCAACCTTTTTTGACAACACGGCTGTTTGATCGTAGTGGGAAGTATCCGTATGCCGCCAGTTGGGTTGTGTTGGATCGAGCCGGAAATCAGGTTGCGTCTGAGTTTCGTGGCGCGAATACGACGTTGGGGAAAAACTATTCGTACCGAACGTACTTTACGGGACTCGATCGAGATCTGAAGGTGACGGATGACGATGGGGAAATCGAATACCAAGTTGAACACGATCCTTCGGTGCGGCAGGTCATTGACCGAGCGCATCTTTCGGCAGTGTTCTCAAGCCGACAGTCCAACACTTGGAAGATCGGATTCTCGGCGCCGATTTTGTTGGATGGCGAAGTCCATGGCGTTGTGTTGGTCACGGAGGAACTCGGGAATTTTATCGAGTTTGAACACGGGAAGACTCAGTACGCGATGTTGGTCGACGCTCGTGAGGGCGATTATACCGGCGCGATTCTTGAGCATCCGTTGTTTAAGGCGATCATTAAAAAAGGTGAGCGTGTACCGGACGAGTTGACCGCAGTTCGCGTCGATGTTTCGATGGAAAAAGATTCTCCTGAGTTTCGTGACCCGATCGGGACAGCCGACAAACGCTCGGACAACCAAGTATCGGTCTATGATCGCGAAGGATTGGCGGCGTGGGCACCGGTTACCGTTAACAAGGTGCTCGTTTCCAAGTCCGACTTATTGAGGGACGGGGATGAACTTAGTCCCACAACGATTGGAAAGGCATCTGATCCTGATTCCATCATCCAGTCACGCGTCAATACAGGATTGCGGGTCGTGGCGGTCGAGGACAAAAACGACGTCATTAAGCCGGCTCACGATCTGGGGAGAACGTTAGGTTGGCTTTCGTTGGCTGCGTTGTTGTTGCTACTGTTGGTTGCCTTGGGCATGTGGTTGTTGGTCAACCGAATGCTCAAAGAGTCTCGTGAAAGAATGGCAAGGGCCTTCAGTGGTTCTGGGCAATCTGATCCAGACTCGTTTATGGACCTGCCGACTTTGGCTCAATCGCCCGACTCCGACAGGACCGCGATTCGCCCGTAGGACTTGCGAACACGGTGCTTGAATTGCCAACGATGGTAATCCTATCGCACTTCGTAGAATAATTCGTTTCGCCCGGCGATCGTCGGCGGTTTCACTGCGCCCAATCGTCGTTTGATTCCAAACCAAGTTAACTTCCACCAGCCTAGGTCGTTGTAGCGGATCTCTTTTCCAGAGTGGTCTTGAGGTTGTCCGGTAAGCTCCTGTTGCTGACTGTTCTCAATCTGTTTGAGCATTTCTACAAACGGGGCGATGATTCCATCTGCAATTTTCAGTTCCAGCGAGACTTCATCGTCTTCAGCAGAAACGTCTGGATAAACTTCAAACAACAAATGTCCGGTGTCCACGCCCGCGTCAATTTTGTGGATCGTCGCTCCGATCTGATCAAAGCGATCGTCCAGCATGGGCCAGAACAACGTGTGTTGACCTCGATATCCCGAGCTGATCCCGAAGTGAATATTGATCGTGCAGATTTTTGGGATGCCGAAAATTCTTTCTCGCAGGATCGGCGCTCCGCAAACGACGATGACGTCCGGTTGAAAAGAGGAAATCAATTCGGCTGTTGACTTCGAGTTTGCCTGACGAGTCGCGATCCGATCTTCGTTCGAGAATGCGATTGGCGTGTTCCCAAGTCGCTGGTTGACTTTTATCGTACGCCGAGCCTCGAATTTGTTGCGTGCATAGCTGTTCAGTAGACCCCAGATGCGTCGTGGCGTCGGAACATAGGAAGGTGTTTTGCTGGCGCCGGAACTCCAGAAAAAGCACAGTGTCTTGCACGGCTCATGCGATTTGGCGATGCCTGAGAGGACGTGTCGATTCACGGGGTCGTCGTTTGTGATGAATACAATTTTCAATGCTCAAGTTCCTCTCACGGTAGGTGCCGCATTCTAGGTCGTTAAAAACCGTTTCGGGCGGAGATTGAACGCTGCTAAAGCACAATTAGCGGATGGATTGATTTTAAGGGGTGTCTCTCGGGGTCTGGATCGTGAACAGCGCCAGTTCTGGTACGCTATTCCACCGAATAGGTTTTTCGGCGGAAACGCCACGGCTGACATGCATCAACATTTTCCCGATTTGAAAGGTGCCCGCCGCGTAGCGAACACCGTAGCGACTTGGCGCGATGATTGGCCCAACCACAGGAAAAGAAATCTGACCGCCATGGTTGTGTCCGGCGAACATCAGATCGAATTCAAAGGGCTGGGCCCATTTCAACTGATCCGGACTGTGACTGATCAGAATTTTCATGCACGCTCGAGTATCCGGCTCGCTCGTTGGTTCCTCAGTTTGAGTGTCAGCACTCAACGGAAGGAACTCGGCGCCGGAAAACCAAGGCAATTCGTTGCCGGCAATCTGAACAGAGACACCATTGATTTCCACGGTTCGCCATACGCCGCCTAGGTGAGTCAAGCCTGCGGCTTTGAGTCGCCGGCATAGTTCGTCAACGTCTCCCACTCGCGCGTCATGGTTTCCTAAGACGTAGTAGCAGCCGTGCTTTGATTTTAATGCACCGAAAATGGAATCGATCCAGTCTAAGCACTTCACTTTGTCGACCAAGTCACCGGAAATGATCACTAGGTCCGGGTCAAACGAATTTGCTTGAGCAACGACGTGTTCAAAGAACTGTCGGTCCACTTTGCCAGTCAGATGAAAATCGGAAAGGTGAGCGATCTTCAGCCCGTTCAAGGCTGGCGGCACGTTCAGCATAACTGTCAATCGATCGACGGCCAAAGTAAGCGTCTCGTTCTTGGGCAGCGCTCCCAGCAGTCGAGACATCTTGCCGTGCAGCAGTGCTGCTCCATCGGTGGACTCAAATTTCTCGCGATGCGTGGAAAACTCGATGACTGCCGCCGGGCGCTTGGGAGATAGCTTTCGTACTATCCACAAGATGATCGTTGGAACGGCGACGACCGAAGTGACAACCGAGTAAGCATTTCCGGCAATGTTGTCTCCGATTAGGGTGAGCGGCGTGTTTCCTCCAAGGATCCAGCCGAGCAGTTGCAAGAGTCCGAAGAATACCGGGAACACCAGAAACAATAGGACAAAAATCTCCGACGACTTTCTGGCCCAACGGACGAGTGCGGTCGAGTGAAGATAGTTGAACGTCGCACACCAGAGACCGACGTGTCCGATGAAGGCAATGCCCCAGTAAATAAATTGCATGGTGGGCCGAGTAAAGACGGGAGACTCATTCAAATATCATCGACCGAAGCTAACGGCGGTAGCCGATCGGTTTGGAATCATTTCGCAGGCGACTGGGTAGTGTCACGTGTGACGGTCTCCTGAACGATTTCCAACAACTGATCTAAGCGAAATGGCTTAAACAGTACCGCATTGGCTCGTAAACCCGCTTGGCGAGCTTTCACGATCGAGTGGCCCGGATCGTAACCGAATCCGGTCATCAGAATCAACGGCGGATCTGCCACCAACTGTTTTAGCTTGATCAACAGGTCGTATCCCCCGATATCCGGCAAGCGAATGTCGGCAATAATGGCGTCGTAGGGTGTGTCGGTCGTTTGGCAAGACTGGACCATGAGGATGGCTTCATGCCCTTCGTGAGCCGTTTCGACTACGCAGCCGGCTCGTTCTAGCAAGCAATGCGCGGAAGTGCGGACTTGTTCGTCGGCATCGATCACCAGCACTCGCTTGTCCGCCAACTCGGGACGCTGCTCCGCCCGGACAATGAACTTACGGTCGGAATCAGGGACGGCTTCTCGGCCGATCTGGTGAATGTGTTTCTTGACTTCTCTCGCGTGAGTCAGAATCGCTCGCAATCGTTCGGTCACGTCAGGGTCGTGCCCGATATAACTTTCGATCGCGTGGACGGTGTCGTTGAGAATTTCATCCAGCGGAAGAGCAACCGCATCCCGAATCGCCTCGACACTTTCTAGGGTGGCGTTGCTTCGTTGAGCGTCCAGTAGTCGCAGTGTGTTTAGTGAAACGGCGATGTCGTCTGCAAACGCTTCGATGAACCTTAGGTCCGATTCGTCAAAGGCTCGCGGATTGGGGCTTTCAACATTGAACGACCCAATGACTTGGTCGCCCAGTTTCAGCGGAACGGTCAGCGAGCTTTTTGCGCCGAGCAGACCAGCCAAATACAGAGGATCATTCGTCGTGTCTTCGCATAGATAGCTGGTGCCTGTCGCCACCACGAAACCCGTGACTCCATTGCCTCTTGGTTCCGCCTTGAGTGTTCGGATGCGTCCGGCGTCCGCGTTAATCCCGTAGGACAGCAGAACTTGCAGATCATTCGCTTCCGGATTGAGTAAACGGATTTCGACGACATCATACTTCAGCAGGTCGAGTGCGAAGTGAAGAATGTTTTCCTTCAGCAAGTCAATCCTTTGCTCGACATCCATCTGGTAAATTTCTTCAGGACGAAGATCCGCCAGTCCGTTCCCGGCCGAGTGCAGGGCATCCAGTTTCTGCCGATGGTTGTGAGCGACCGTCGTGTCGGCCATGGTCACGACAACGTTGCAGCACTGCCCATTGGGGCCAACAATCGGAACCGCCTTGAGCGTGAAAAAACGCTCGCCACAAGACAGCAGCGATTCAAACTCTTTGCCCGTTCCGATCGCGGATCGAATGGGGCTTGCTTCAGGACCGACGATCGTGGATTCACCAAGAGCTTCATAGAAATCAAGGCCCACCATGTTTGGTTGATTAAACCAACTGGTGAGCCTTTTGTTCGCTCGCATAATCTTTCCCTGCTCGTCCAGTAAAGCGACACCATCGGGCATCAGCTTCAGGATCTCTTCACTGTGAACCATCCCCGAGACGGCATCGTTGCAGGATCCTTGGTTGACGAAATAGACCCCGTCATAAGATTGCTCGGACAGTTTTTGCAGAGCGTCCTGAGTGCTGTCGGCAACGGTGACTTCGCAGTTCGAGCGATCAAAATCAAGCTCGGGCTGATTCGAGTATTCGGAACATCGTTTAATGCAAAGTACTTTTCGCACGGGGTCCAAGTCCGGACGTGAGGCTCAGGCAGGGAAGGTGATGTAATCATGGACCCTTGCCCTCTTGAAAGCAAGGTGGAACTTGGCAAAACATCCCAAACTTTGTATTCGCGAAAACGCAACGTTCGGATCAGATGGGTCAGGGACCCTAAGCTGATTTGAAGGATGACCTGTTAGCCAAGCGACGGAATGCTATCGACGGCCATGCCAACGTTGACTCTTTGGTGACCATCTGGATCGTGTCGGTTGTGACCGAGGTCAAACGATTTAACAATCGAGGTAAAAATGTTAGCCATCGTCGGCCATTAAAGGTTTGATAACTGGCAACGTGATGGTTTGGTAGTGATGCGATTGAGCAACTGTGGCCTAGGGTGTGGAGCAAACAGGGCTTATTTCCCAATATCTTCGTTCCAAAGCTCAGGGTGTTCGGCGATGAAGCGTTGCATCAGTTCGATACAGCGGGGGTCATTGACCACTTCCAGCTTCGCACCTCGGCTGCGGACGTAGTCTTCGGGCCCCTGAAAGGTCTGGTTTTCTCCGGCCACAATCTTGGGAATCTTGTATAGCAACGCGGCTCCGCTGCACATGTCACAGGGTGAAAGCGTCGAATAAAGAGTGGATTTGGCGTACTGCGTGGCGGTCAGTCGACCGGCGTTCTCCAGACAATCCATTTCAGCGTGCAGAATCGCGCTACCACCCTGCACTCTTCGATTGTGGCCTTTTCCGACGATCTTGCCATCGATCACCAACACCGACCCGATCGGAATTCCGCCCTCAGCGAGCCCTAGCTCGGCCTCTTCGATGGCAGCCGCTAAAAATTCGTTCATGATTGATCCTTGGTGAGTTTGAGGCATGGATTAGCCAATAAATGCACGCCAATTGCAAGTCCCGGCGGCACGTCATTAACTTTGCTACAATTTAGACATGGCGAAAAAGAAAAAAGGAAAAGCAACGGTTCGTGCGGAGTTTCGCAAACGGTACGACGGCCGGACTCGCAAAAAGGACTTCACTCGCGAGTTCGCAGACGATGCCGACGGGCTTGAAAGAGAATCGAGCGCCGAACGGGTTTCTGGAAAAGGCAAGCTGACTCGCAAGCGAACCGTCGCCGGAGCCAATAGCGATCAGGAGCAGGCGGGATTCCAAATTGACTTGCAGGTGGATCCAAAGCTCTGCCGTGAAGGGCGAGTGCTTCGTGTTCATGGCTTGACCAGTATCGTGCAAGCCGGAGACGAACAATACGAGTGTACGGTTCGAGGCATTTTGAAATCATTGGCGACTGACTTGCAGCACGTCGTGGTTGCGGGAGACTTCGTGACCATTCAGTTGCAAGCCGAAGGAACGGATGCGAATCAGGCCGTGATCGTTCGCGTTGAGCCGCGTCGAAATCAGATTAGCCGCACCAGTCGGCAGCGGCAGCAGATTATCGTGTCCAATATTGATCTGTTGTTTATCGTTTCCAGCGCGGCGGAGCCGATCTTGAAGCCGAATCTGGTCGACCGCTTGCTGGTGTCGGCGGAGAAGGCGGGGATCGAGCCGGTGATCGTGATTAATAAAGTGGACCTCGTCGATCCCGCAGATCTTCAGCCGGTCGTTGGAGTCTGGGCCCAGCTTGGTTACCGTGTGTTGCTGACCTCGACCGAAACGGGTTTGGGAATCGAGCGATTGCGAAATTATGTGACCGGTAGGGACTCTGTTGTGACCGGCCAGAGTGGCGTCGGAAAGTCTTCGCTGCTCAATGCGATTGAGCCCGGGCTTCAGCTTCGCGTTGGCGTGGTCAGTTCTGAAAACAGCAAAGGCCGGCACACCACGACGTCAGCCAGTTTGATCACGTTGGCAGCCGGAGGACACTTGATCGACACACCCGGCATCCGATCGTTTCAGTTATGGGACGTGATCCCTGAGGAAGTCGCAGGTTATTTTCGCGATATTCGACCGTTCATCAATGATTGCCGCTTCCCCGATTGCACTCACACTCACGAGGACGACTGTAACGTCAAATGGGCCGTCGCTGATGGGAAACTTGATTCTCGACGATATGAAAGTTATTGTCAGATGCGAGAAAACGATTATTAGATCGATGCGGCTGGTTGGGGGGCACGTTGAGTTGTCTGGGGAGCAAGGCATGGCAGAATCGGATGACGACAACTTGAACGCCAGTGCTAATAAGATACACGTCC
>CAZLYM010000077.1:0-3223 GCA_964563475.1 uncultured Pirellulaceae bacterium | reverse complement strand
TTTTGTTCGCGATGGGAGCAGCGTTCTACGCCGGTTGGCGGGTCCTGCATGCTCGATCGAAGGATGAGTCAAGCGAACTTTTGGAACTAACCGAAAATGGGGACGCGTGACTTGCCCAGTAGTAGATTCAGGATCGAGCTTCGTGCTACTTGCTTCTTGCTTCGTGGCTTAGAGTGGCGATACGCTGTTTCAATTTGGTAGTCCGTTTATTCGAAAGTCATCATGACTTCACCTGAAAACGAAAATCCTTACCAGTCGCCGAGCGTCAAGGAATCGTCGACGGATCAAGGGGCAGAAGTATGGGGGCAGGTGCCCGCGTTCGAGAACGTGCTTGTGTTTTTGGTTGCACTTGTCGTCGCGATCCCGGTTTTCGCGGTAACCTGCGCCGGTGGCAGTTTTGCCTTGCTGGCCGTTGATATGGTAGCTTCGACAGACCATCAACCATGGCACCGGAATGGCATTTTTTTCGTATTCATAGGCAGCCTTGTATTGGCTGCGTTTGTGGGAGGCCGGATCGGTCGTCTGTCGCTCAGGCGACGCCGAAGCAAAAAACATTCTTTGGGGACAACGAATGAAATGCCGCGACCACATGATTCTTAAAACTGTTAAATCCTTGTGCCCAAATCGTTTTGATTCTTTGGTAACCTGTTTAGTCGAAAGTTGTCATGACTTCACCTGAAAACGAAAATCCTTACCAGTCGCCGAACGTCAAAGAACCGGGGACGAGTGATGCGTCCGCTGCAGGGGGGCAGCATTTAACGGCACTCGAGAAAGTGTTGGTCGTTGTGATTGCGATTGCCGTCGCAGTGCCGGTTTTCTTTACCACGTGCATTGGAGGTGGGTTCACGTTGTTCGCGGTAGGTGCGGCGCAACTTCATGGCGGGTCTAGCGATTTGATGTTTTTCATTCTCTGGGCTGCGTCTTTTCTGATTGCGGCTTGGGCGGGATTTGTTGTCGCACGCTGGTTTTATCGAAAAAAAGCGGTTCGTTTTACTAGCGGAGAAAAACGTAGCAGTACCTCTTCTGGAGACGATCAGTGAAGTATCGCGATCATAATTTCCTCGGTATCACGCAGTCGCTGTGCCCGGATTGCTTGGAAGTCGTTCGAGCAAAAATCATTGCCAAAGGAAAGCGGGTCTATTTTCAGAAGACTTGTCCTCAGCATGGCGTGCGTGAGGACTTTGTCTGCAGCGATGTTGATTGGTTCGATCGGAATGAATTTAGCCTGCCTGGGAAAGTTCCCGCAACCTACGGGGCCGATGTCGATCGAGGTTGTCCGTACGACTGCGGTTTGTGCAGCGATCATGAACAGCATACCTGCATCGGGTTGCTGGAAATTACATCACACTGCAACCTTGAATGCCCGATTTGTTTCGCAGGTTCCGGCCCCGGTGGCCACCATTTAACCTTCGAGCAATGCAAAGCGGCGATCGATCGTTTGGTGCAAGTAGAGACTCAGCCAGAAGTTCTTCAGCTATCCGGCGGCGAGCCCACCATCCATCCGCAGTTTGAGCAAATTCTCAGATATGCTTGCGATCAGCCCATCGATATCGTGATGGTCAATACCAATGGGATACGAATCGCGCGAGACGACAAGCTGGTCGACTTGCTGACGGAATTGAAACACCGTTGCGAGGTCTATTTCCAGTTCGACACCTTTGACGATTTTCAAACGGAAGCGTTGCGGGGCGTTTCGCTGGTCCAGACGAAGCTCAATGCAATCGCACGACTTGGCGAGGCAGGTGTTCGGACGACCTTGGTCAGCACCTTGCAACCGGGCGTCAACGAAAAGCAAATCGGAGACCTGGCGACGTTCGCTATGGAGCGTCCATGGATTACCGGGCTCAGTCTTCAGCCGACGACCTATACTGGTCGATATTTTCTGCCATCGGATCTTGAATCTCGGCTGACGTTCCCCGACGTGCTGCAACGCCTTGAGACTCAAACCAGCGAGGCATGGCGGATGTCGGATTTCTCGCCCCTGCCCTGTGCTCATCCAAACGGACACACGTTGGCTTACGCTTACCGAAAGTTTAACGACAGCGGCGTTGCGTTTCTCCCGCTGGCAAGATTTATCGATCTAGAAAAACATTTAGACCTGCTGGCTGGGCGCATCACGTTTGATCGCGGTCGAGCTAAATCGTTGATCGAAGTGGTGTTGGCGGGTTTGGGGTGCGGTGCCGAGGGATGCTCACCCGCTCAATTGGGATCGGTGCTGAAAATGGCAGCGCCGATCAGCGAAACCAGTGACGAACGCTTGACGACCGAGCTTGCGATCGAATTTCTGACTGCCGCGGTTAAGAAAACGCTCGCGCCCGAGGATATGCTTAGAGTCACCACGACATCCTTCATGGACGCCTACAATTTTGACGTTCGCCAACTGATGAAATCCTGCGTTCACCAAGTGTTACCGTCGGGGCACTTGATTCCTTTCTCGGCATACAACGTTTTATACCGAAACGGCCACGTTCCGTTGCCAAAAATATGTCACTCGCCCGATGTGGATCTGGTGACTCTCTCATGAGCTATTTGATCTTCATGGTGTTGGCGTTTGTGGCCGCCGGCTTGTCGGCAAAGTTACTGCCTTCACCTTTTCCTTTACCGAAGAAGGAACGGTTTTTTGTTGGATTAGTTGGCTTTTCAGGAGCGGCGATTGCGGCCAAGTTGCCGTTTCTGATTCTTGGCGAGGATCTGCTGCATAGTGCGGGTTCGTTTTTGTTCAGCGGTAAAACGATTCTGTTGGGATTGGTTGGAGGCTACGCCGGAGTCGAATTGGCTAAGTGGCGGTTGGGGATCACGACCAAAACGGGTGACCATTTTGTGGTCCCCGTCGCCATTGGGATTGGAGTGGGAAGGCTCGGGTGTTTTTTTGGTGGTTGTTGTTACGGAACGGCCACCGACCTGCCGTGGGGAGTCGTGTTTCCCAGCGTCGACGCCGTGGTTCGCCATCCAACTCAGATCTATGAGTGCGTTTTTCATGCCGTCATGGCGTTCACGATGTACGGCATGCTGCGCGAAGGCATGCTGCGCGGTCAGTTGTTCAAGATTTATCTGTTGTCGTACTTCGCGTTTCGGTTTCTAACCGAGTTCATTCGCCCGGAAATTCACTGGACGTTTGGGCTGACGGCGTATCAATGGGCTATCGTCTTGCTGACTCCCATTTTTGTTTGGTTACTGTGGAGCGATCGGCTTCGTGTGGCCAACCAATAAGAAACAAATGAGA
>CAZLYM010000076.1:0-16806 GCA_964563475.1 uncultured Pirellulaceae bacterium | reverse complement strand
ACACGTCAACGATTCCGTCGCCGTTGAAGTCGCCATCCTCCCAGCTATCACTCACACCGCCAAGATTGCCAATCAATGCAAATGCATCGTTGAGCACGTCAACGGTTCCGTCTAGGTTCGTGTCCCCGATGAAAGTTCCTTCGCCGCCGTTGGATGTTTCGACCAGTTCTTCATAATGTTGCCGGAAGTCGTTTGTGCCCACGATCCCGTCCCCATCCAAGTCCAACGCTGCCAAGGCTCCCGCGGCAGTCGCATCGATGTTTCCATTGTATTGATCCAGATCTTGCAGATCTACATCGCCGTCCAAATCGAAATCGCCAAGCCGCGAAGCACCAGCTACGACCAGATCCAAACGAGAAAAATCGATCGCGTGATCATCGGACAAAAATACGCTGAACTCGCCGTCCTGAAGCTGAGAGAGAAGCGGTCCGAAAAACTCAACTAGGTCCAACTGCAAAACATAGTCGTCGCCTTCCTGAAGCCCCTGGGGAACCTGCAGCGTATCGGACAAGTGAAACCGAGCCGCATGGTTATCCAACCGCAGCACATCGTTCGCATAAAAATTGGAGTCGAGAACGCGTAGCTGTAAGGTCAGGGTCGCGCCGACTACTTCTTCGCCGGGCGCACAACTGAATGTGTGGGTGAACGCAAGGGCTCGATCTTTCTGATCGCTATCGAAGGTTCCCAAGCCAAAGCTGGATGTTTCATCAATTGCGAAACGGAAATCATCCTCGACACTAAATTCATCTCGGCCATCGTCTTGGAAACTGAAGTTATCGACGTCTCCCAACAAACTGGTTCGCTCCACAACCGCACCCGCTGGCAACTGGGCGGGTTGCGATGCGAAACGCTCACGCAATTGGGCGATGAACAGACTGTTGGGAGCGACGGGAGTTCCGATCGAATCGGTGTATCCCAATTCCAAGGTACCCGTGTAAGCGTCCGCCTCGAACGTACCGATTCGAACGGGTCCGCCGGTGGCACCAATCACCCAGTTCTGAGCTGTTGGCGGCATCTGGACTTCAAACGCATCAGCAATGCAGTTCCAAGCCACCATGTTGGCTCCCGCCCAACCGTGCCCGGTACCTGAGTTCCCTCGCCAACGAAAATTGATCTGGTCACCGGTGACGTGGATGTTGTCGAACAATGCGCCGGCTGACCAACGATGGTGGGGCCCCGTATCGTTGGTCGTTCCCTGAGCGGTCCCAAAAACAAACGCGTTGGGCCCTGCGGCATTACTATCAAGCGCGAAATCGTGGCGACCGTTCTCAGCGAATACGCGCTGAACTAGCGTTTCCGATCCACGCACGTTAATGGGATAGCGTCGGCCACCACTAACCTGCGAAACTGGCTCCAAATACGACACGTCTTCCACCGTCACCGCTTTGGCCGTTCGTTCGGTATCAACCGCGGCATAGATAAAGTGTTTCGCATCCACTTGTCGAACCCACACGTCCTCGGCCGCCAGCAGCATGATGGCGTTTCGAGCATGGTTCTCGTCGGTGGCCGAGCCATTGGTTTCAGAAACGAATCGAAGATTTTCGATCCCAGCATTCTTAACGCGATCCGGGAACGTGTATCGGTAAACCGTCATGTCACCGTAGGCCGCCTGTTCCAACGCATTAGTAAGTGGCGCGTCGACCGTGATCTCGTTACCGTTGACTGCCGTGACCGTTCGATCAAAACGCAAATCCCGAGTTCCGGGTTCCCAAGGGTTCTCAATCGTGTCAGTGAGAATGTCTTCGAACCAAGCTTGACTGCTGCCTCGGTCGATCACGATGTTGTCGCCCACAGCAAAGCTGTGTCCGCTCTGAACATTAAAGCTCGTCGCTCCGACCGGGACCAAATCGTCCGTAACGTCGAAGGTGGTGTTTGCGACGCGGTTCCAGAATGGAGTCGGGTCGTCACCAACCACCTCTAGGGCGTTTCTCTGAGTCGTTCCAGTCGCGAGGATCACCGTACCGTTGGAGTACTGACCTTCGCCCCGCAGCACAACTCCATCCGCCTGAATCCGTAGTGTTTGAGCAACCTCGTATTGGCCTCGCGTCAAGAGAACCGCGCCGCGCAATCCATCGGCACCGATCGGAAGTGCCGACACCTGGTCGATGGCCGCTTGAATTCGAGCCCCATCATCTCCCGGCCCGGGGTCCACAGTCACTTGCACGGTGGCCATAGGAATCCGAACCACCCCACCGCGATATCCACAGGTTGAAAAGTCTGGAATTCGATCACCCTCAGCATCAGTCAAATACTGAAGCTGGCCGTCAGCACCAGTAAAGACCCATTGGCTTGCTGGTCGTTCCTGAGCATTTGCGGTGGCTCCGAAACCAAAGCCAATCGACAGCGTCAGAACAAAAGAGATCGACCGCACAAAAACCAAGATCGACTTCTCGACTCTTTCGTTGAGTTGTAGATATCCCATAGTTTCGCCAGTAGATTTCACCAGAGCAGGTGGGAGTCAGGAAAAAGCGCAGGAGCGCCTATGAACGAGGCCCTAACAGTTACCTTCAACTCTACCACATAACCATTGCGCCGGTGAGTTAATCATAGTCATTGTCTTTCGGCGGTACGAACCGATTACTGCTGGCGATTGGAGGATTCGCGGCAAAACGCTGGTCAAACTGCGAAATTCATCACAAAACAACCGGCTATCGACTCCGCTGCTCCAGCCGTACACTTGCGCATAGCGAACAGCTTGTCTCTTGTTTTCGCTTTCATCGACGAAATCGACAAGCCGCTACTAAGGAGATTTGGCCCTCGCCATCGGTTAACCAATTATTTAGTGCCAGACCTTCCAGATCCAGTCTTTCCTTTAGCATTACGCTGATCAACACGAGTACATTCATGCGATCTTTGGTTTGGTTCCGACGCGACCTACGAGTCAACGACAACCAAGCGCTCCATCGTGCCACTCAAGGTAACCACGACGGCACGGTTGCGTTGTTTGTCATCACTCCCCAACAGTGGATCCAACATGACGACGCGCCGGCAAAGATTAGCTTCTGGTTGCGAAATCTGAAAACATTATCCGAATCGTTGGCCAAGCTAAACATCCCACTGATCGTAAAAACGTGCGACACGTTTGACGACGTTCCAGATGTGGTCGTGAAAGTTGCCAAAACCAATCGGTGCGATCATCTGTGTATTAATCGCGAATACGAAATTAATGAGGCTCGTCGCGACAACGCCGTCATGACCGCTTGCCAGCGATCGGACATCGCCGTGCAACGATTCCATGATCGCGTTATTGTGCCTCCCAGAGAAATCGAAACGGGCAGCGGGGCCTTCTACAAAGTTTTCACACCTTACAAAAAAATCTGGAACCAGAAAGCGCTCGATCGCGCGAACGTTCTGCCGGCTCCCAAAAAGCAACCGAAGATCGACGTCAAGCCTTCGAGGATTCCAACCACCGTCAAAGGCTTCGATTTCTCCAACGCACGCGAAGACCTTTGGCCGGCAGGTGAAAAGGAGGCCGCGAAACGACTTAAAAAATTCAGCGACCGGGTCAATCAATACGATCAGGCACGCGACATTCCATCGACCAACGGCACCAGTTTATTGTCACCGTATCTTGCCGCGGGCGTCATTTCACCTCGCCAATGTTTGGCCGCAGCACGATCCAGCAACCGCCAACAGATCGGAGGCGATTCCGGAGCCGCCGTATGGATGTCGGAACTGACTTGGCGCGATTTTTATGTTCATGTGATGATCGGGTTCCCTCGAGTCTCCATGCATCAACCGTTCAAACTGAAAACGGAAAAAATTGACTGGCGAACGAGCAAGAAAGATCTGCAAGCGTGGAAAGACGGGCAGACCGGTTATCCGATCGTAGACGCCGGCATGCGACAGCTAAAGCAGACGGGCTGGATGCACAATCGGCTGCGAATGGTCACTGCCATGTTCCTAACCAAGAATCTGTTGATCGATTGGCGGCTAGGAGAAAAACACTTTATGGAGACTTTGGTCGATGGAGACCTAGCGGCGAACAACGGCGGCTGGCAGTGGTCGGCGTCTACCGGGACCGACGCCGTTCCGTACTTCCGAATCTTCAATCCGTTCAGCCAGAGCAAGCGGTTCGATAAAGAGGGAAAATTCATCAAAAAAATGTGTCCTGAACTTGCCTCGATCCCGGAGACTCAGCTTCACGATCCAATAAAATTGTCCGCTGCGATCGAAAAACACGACGTGGACTATCCCAGCTACGTGGTCGACTACAAAGCGGGGCGCGAACGAGCGCTCGCGGCATTCAAGGCCTTGGGTTGACTCGAATTTTCTAGGCAATGGTCCGGCTATGAGGAACGGGGCGGCTGTAATAAACTGAGACCCCAATCCACTTTTGATAGAGCGAACACGGAGAATTCCATGCCTCGAGGTAAGACTTTCGATAACGCGACCGCCGCTGTTGGCGATACGCCGATGATCAAAATCAATCGTCTAGTACCCGAAGACCATGCGACCGTGTTCGCAAAATGTGAATTCTTTCAGCCGCTCAACAGTGTCAAAGATCGCTTGGGCGTCGCCATGATCGAAGCCGGCGAGCGTGACGGTCACATCAAAAGTGACACTCACATCGTCGAGCCAACCAGTGGAAACACCGGCATCGCGTTGGCGTTCGTTTGTGCGGCCAAAGGCTACAAGCTGACCCTCACCATGCCCGACTCGATGTCGGTCGAACGTCGTACTTTGCTCAAGCAGCTAGGCGCGAACTTGGAATTGACTCCCGCCGCCGAAGGCATTCCCGGCTCAATTCGCAAAGCGATCGACATCGTCAACAGTGACTCAAAAGCTTACATGCCACAACAGTTCGAAAACCCGGCCAACCCGGCAATGCACGAACGAACCACCGGTCCCGAAATCTGGGAAGATAGCGGCCACGACATCGATGCGATCGTGGCAGGTGTTGGTACCGGAGGAACGATCACCGGAGTCACTCGGTATCTGAAATCGAAGAACCCGAACTTCCAAGCATTCGCCGTCGAACCCGAAACGTCTGCGGTCATCAGTGGCGAACAACCGGGCAAGCACAAGATCCAAGGCATTGGAGCCGGTTTCGTACCCAAGAACTTGGACACCGATTTGCTTGACGGCGTCTTCAAGATCAGCAGCGAAGACGCCTTCGCTTGGGGCAAACGCCTAGCCCGTGAGGAAGGCGTCGTCGCGGGGATCAGCAGCGGAGCCAACATGTGTGCCGCTGCCGAGTTGGCGGCACGTCCCGAGATGAAAGGCAAGCGAATCGTCACCATCATGTGCAGCCTCGGCGAGCGTTATCTGTCGACACCGTTGTTCGAAGGGTAAAAATCGCAAAGTAGCCGGAATTGTCTCAATTCCCGATCTAACGCTGAAGTTATACGATGGTACAATTTTATGATGGTACAATACTCGTACAGGCTCACGCCAAATTGCCCTGAAGTAAAAACCGATGTCTACCAGCGAATTCACGTTTCAATCTGATGTTGCTCCTCCGGTTCCGATCCATCGGTTCACGGTCGCGCAGTATCATGCGTTGGGCGAACAAGGTGTTCTTGGGCCAGAAGATCGTGTGGAACTTTTAGAGGGCTTAATCGTTCAAAAAATGAACCAACTTCCTCCACACAGCTTCGCCGTTCAGCTACTCTCACGTTGGATGTACGGAAACGTTCCTGAATCGTTGGTCGTTCGTTGCCAACTTCCCATCACGTTGTCGGCCAGCGAACCTGAGCCTGATTTTGCGATCGTTGCTGGGGCTTCGGATGAATACAGACAAAGACATCCATCGGGTGACGAATGCCGCCTGTTGGTCGAGGTCGCCGATACTTCTCTAGCACGAGACTTGGGTAAGGCAGCCATTTATGCCTCGGCCAACGTTGAAGAGTATTGGATTGTCAAAATCGAAACGCAGTCTTTGCTTCGAATGTCGATGCCTGATGCGGGAACGTACCGAGAAGTTATAGAATTTCAGCGGTCGGAATCGGTGGAACTACAACTGGAAGACTCGTTGCTTCGCTTGGCGTTATGCGATCTGTTTCCTGAGTAACAAACAGTCGCCGGAATTGTTCTCCCGTTGCGCTACGTTAGCTCGTTCAACGCGTCCACAAACCGGTAGACGTCTTCAAACGAGTTATACAACGGCACCGGAGCGGCGCGGATCACGTTTGGCTCGCGCCAGTCCGTCATCATGCCGCACGATTCAAGCTTATCCTGAACCTCGCGCCCCTCGCCGCCGACCAATTCAAACGACAACTGGCAGCCTCGTTGGTCCGCATCAGCGGGCGTGATGATGTTGACTCGATCGCCCAGCGTTTGCTCCAACCGTTGCTGGAAGTAGGCTGTCAGCTTCAGCGATTTCTCACGCAATGGTGCGATACCGCCTGCGTCCGCGAAAAGACTCAATGATGCTCGCACCGCCGCCAGCGACAAGATCGGCGGATTACTCAACTGCCAACCCTCGGCCGTTGGAATCGGCCGAAAATGATTCTTCATTTCGAACCGTGTTTCCTTGTCGTGCCCCCACCAGCCAGCCAAACGAGGAAGCTTCACGTTGGTCGCGTGTTTCTGATGCACAAAGCAACCGGCGACGGAACCCGGGCCGCTATTGAGATACTTGTACGAACACCATGCCGCGAAATCGATATTCCAGTCGTGCAGCGAGAGAGGAACATTACCCGCCGCATGAGCCAGATCCAGTCCGATGATCGCGCCGACCGAATGGGCGGCCTCGGCAACACGAGCCATGTCGATCACCTGACCGGTGTAATATTGAACGCCGGGCAGCAGCACAACCGCTAGGGATTCGCCTTGCTGACGAATCAAGTCACACAACGCATCGCTACCGAGCGTCGCTTGTCCGGCTTCCGGTTTCGCAACCACCAGCGATTGGGCCGAGTCAAAACCATGATGCAAAATCTGAGACTCAGCCACCTGATAGTCGGAAGGAAACGCATGTTCCTCAATCAGGATTTTATGCCGCGATTTCGTGGGGCGATAAAACGTGGCCAGCATCAGATGCAAGTTCACCGTCAAGCCATTCATCATGACGACTTCGTCCGGTTTCGCTCCGACCAAGTCGGCCATCGGCTCGGCCAAACATTCGTGATACGGCATCCAAGGGTGTTCCGATTCGAAATGTCCTCGCACTCCTAGACGTTGCCACTTTTCCAGTTCCGCTTGGACAACATCAGCGGTCCGTTTCGGTTGCAGGCCCAGCGAATTGCCAACGAAGTAAACTTCTTGATCGCCATTTTCACGGGTCGGAATCCAGAACTCGTCACGCCACTTGCGCAAGGGATCTTCGTGATCAAGTTGTTGAGCGTACTGGAGTGAATTCGCTTTCATTGTCACGATCCTGCCAACCACGAAAAGCACGAAACACACGAAATCTGCCGTCCGTGGACTCTTCGTTCATTTGGACTTGAGAGTATCGACAATGGGATGTTATCGGACGATTCGTTCATACTGCAATCTTGGGTAGTGGGCAAAATTGGCGATGATACCAAGGCGATAGCCGGTCGCTTTCAGATAATTGTGAACTTGAGCGCGGTGCTGGTCGGTGAGTTCTTTAACGGCTTTGAGTTCAAGAATGATTTTGCCAAAGCAGATCAGGTCGGGCACATAGGTTGCCTTCAGCTGATGCTGTTTATAGTTCAGTTTCAGTTGAGGTTGAGTGACAAAGGGGATGTCCTGATCAGACAACTCGAACTCGACGCATTCCTGATAAACTTGTTCAAGAAAACCTGATCCCTTCTCTTTGTAAACCTCGAACATTGCTCCCATGATCCTGTAACTCTCGTCTTTAAACATGATTTCAGTTTCAGCCATGGTTTCCCCCTGGACCCGACGAACACGCCAGATCCATTCCGTCATTTTCGTATCATTAGTGTGTTTCGTGGTCAAAAAAACAAAACGCGAGCCTCTCAATAGTAGCACATGGGGAGGTCAGCATCGCGCACCGAATACAATTCGGCTACTTCCCTGGCTTGGCCATCGACATGTCAAACTCACCCGCGCGTTCGATGACGGTACCACATTCGTCACAAGTGCGAATCGATTCAGGGCCGTTCCAGAACTCGTCCATCACTCGATGCAAATCCTGATCGATGTGTTTGAGTCGAAACTCGGCTTCGTGAACCAAGTGTTGATCAGCATTGCAGTACCAACGCAGTTTGTCGACTGTTCCCTCAGGGCGAGGGAATTCGACAATCAAACCGAGTGTTCCCTTGGGGCGCTGAGGACGGTGCGGAACCAATCGAGGCAGCAACCACATCTCTCCTTCGCGGATCACAACATCGTGCGGATCGCTGCCATCGAGCGGACGAATTCGAACGGCAATATCGCCCTTCAATTGATAAAACAATTCCTCAGTTTCGTTGACATGATAATCATTGCGCGTGTTGGGCCCTTTCGAGACAAACACGATCACGTCGTCGGCTTCTTTGTAGAACTGCTTGTTCATCACGGGTTCTTGGAACTCGTGATCGTGATCAGCGATCCACTGCATCAAGTTAAAAGGCTTGGTCGCCATGGGTACACTTTCGTGGCTGGATTTTCGTGGGAAGATTTCAAGGCTAAATTCGAGGCCAGTTTTTGGCGACGCTAACTTTCGATAGAACCGAGTTTTCTCTTTACTCAACTTCGGTCGGGATTGTCGTCCTAGTTCTCTTTCTTGGTCGAGTAAACTCGTTGTAGAAATTCGGATTTCGAAAGGATCTCGGCGGTAATTATCTTTCGCTGCAAAGGAACCGAACTTTCGGCCTCAAGAATCGCAGCTTCTGCCTGCTTCCATCGAAGCTGTTTTATCAACACGGGCTGACTCAATTCTTTCCCTGAAGCCCTTTTGAAGCTTTTGTAAACAAGTTCAGGGCCATAAATTTTGGTGTCTGTCATTTGGCAGCGAAAGTCATCTGGACGCCCGAGAAACTTTCGACCTGATTCAAGCATTTTGGGAATGTGCTTTTGCATCGGATCCTTTAAACGATAGACGTGCATCAGGTTATCTCGGTTGCGGCCACGCCAAACCTTTATGGGCGTTTCCTTGACCGAACCGGCGGCCTCTAACACAAACCACTGGCTCTCTTTTTTGACAAGCATCCCGCAATGACTGAACTGCTGTTCGCTTGCATCGGCAAGCGCGCTAAGGAAGCGATTGCCCGCAGTGTACTGGAACAAAAGATCGCCCTCTTTGGGCTCATACTTGTTCGGTTTCGGTTGAGGTTGGTTCGGATTTTTGAGAATCCGTTGACGAACGTTGATACCCGTTTTGGTTAAATCACCGTTGTGAGGTTTGACGAATGATCGCCATGCGTCGTACAGCACCAGCCCATCCACACCTGCCTCCAATGCTGCATCGAAACGGTGAGAACGATCTGGGTATTTCTTGTGCAGATTAACCTCAGAATCCCACACCGGCAGCCGACGACGCTTGGCTAAATTGACGAACTCTTTCCAACTGCCATGATTGTGTCCAAGATTGTGCGTGGTCGCCACGCTAATGTAGTCTTCGATCGTGGTCTTTTTTAACACAGCGATTGCGCTCGGAATTCCCCACGTGCAGGGGCCAATCAAATCCGCACCGCCAACCCGTCGGTGCAGCTTTTGGTAAATGTACTGTATCTGCGGGCCAGTAAACGCACCAACATCAATTCCATCTTCATTGAGCGGGTTGATCCAGTCACATCGGTACCGTTTGCTGAAAGCTTTGACATCCTGAATCAAAATATTCGTAACCTTCAGGTCATTCTTCACGGGCTCAGTCTTCATGCTGCGTGAAGCAACCCGTTGACCGCCCGCATGCTGTGCTGGATTCGCAAATATTTTGAAACCACGTTTCTTCGCCTCTTGATAGAGGTAGTCAAACATTTCTGGGTTTGGGTTGGTACCTCTTGGAAACAACGTGATTCGAACACCGTTGCAGCCAAGCTTTTCGAATCCGTCCAAGACGTTGTCGATTTTCTTCTTGGTGTCCAGCTTGTTTTGAATCTGCCCCTGTTTGACATCGCCCAACACGTTACGCAAATTCCCCTTATATCGATCGTCTGCGTCAGCATGCCCGGCTGACAGAAAGAAAATCAGCCAGACAGCAATGGCCAAGACGCGATCAACAGATCGAAAGTAACTCGTATCGCAGTGCATCAAGTTGGAGGCCCAAGGGTTTAAGATTTCACGTGCTGACAGAGGCGGCGTATCGCACCCTCAAATTATGAGGCAATCAGACGTCGAGTCAACGAATCAGCATCCGGTCTCGAATAATATTCACAGCCCACTCGTCGGATAAATCTTTGGTCGCGCCTGTTGTCACACCCAGCTTCTTATCGCGGCGACGCTGACGTAGCCCGAGTTTGTGTTGCTGTGAAAACTGGCTCCAATCGTTCTTCACGTCCCGAAAGGCCATTAAGTTATCCATTCATCTGGGCATCCGGACAAAAATCCGGATCGGTGACAGCGGCTCAAGCGTACGTTAAAATCTGGGCAATTGGTACCGTCCAGTCAATCAAGCCCTTGCAAACGACTCGAATACAGCATGAAACTTGTCTCATGGAACGTCAACGGAATCCGAGCCTCAACCGACAAAGGATTGCGAGACTTCGTCACGTCTGAACAGCCTGATGTTTTGTGCCTTCAGGAAACCAAAGCCCGCCCCGAACAAGTGAATACGACGTGGCTTGAGGAATTGGGTTATGCCGGAGTCTGGAACTCGGCCAAAAAGAAAGGCTACAGCGGGACCGCAATTTTTTCGCGAGTGGCGACCAAGAAGACTTCGATCGGGATGAGCATCGCCGAACACGACGACGAAGGCAGGATCATCATGGCCGAGTTCGATGACTTCCAACTGGTCACGGTCTACACCCCCAACAGCCAGCGCGAACTCAAGCGGCTTCCGTATCGTCAACAATGGGACACCGATTTTTTAAAGTGGCTGAAGAAGCTGCGGCGCAAGAAGCCGGTTATCTTTTGCGGCGACTTGAATGTGGCTCATCAAGAAATTGACCTAGCCAACCCAAAGACCAACACCCGCAACGCAGGATTCACTCAGGAAGAACGCGACGGGCTATCGAACATGCTGGACGCCGGGTTCAAGGACTCGTTCCGCGAATTCGAATCAGGCCCCGAGCACTATAGCTGGTGGACGTATCGCATGAATTGCCGAGCCAGAAACGTTGGTTGGCGGTTGGATTACTTTTGCGTGGACGAAAAAATCTGGGACCACGTTCAAGACGCGAAAATTCGACCTGAAATCATGGGATCGGATCATTGCCCGGTAGAACTGACGCTCAAGGCATGACAGCATGACCAAACGTGTCCGCCTGTGCGTCAAGATAAAGCCTCTCGCGACAGGCTGTTGAATACACCAGACTTCCGACTTTCAAAGATGCCCAAACAATTACAACTTGATATCGGCTCGAATGATGAAGCGGATGATTTAGCAGCGGTTGATGCCAAACCTGCCAATGAAGGATCCGCTCATTACCGCGTCCTGCATACGGCAGATTGGCACCTAGGCAAAACGCTCGATCGACTATCGCGCGAGGATGAACACCAACGGTTTCTGGATTGGCTGCTGGAAACCATCAAGCAGCAAAACGTTGATTGTTTGCTGATCGCCGGAGACGTTTTCGATTCGGCCAGACCGCCGCAGTCGGCCGAGAAAATGTATTTCTCATTTTTGGCTCGTCTGCATTCGCAAACCAATTGTGTCGCGGTCATCACATCCGGCAACCATGATTCGCCTCGCCATCTCGACGCGCCCCGGCAGGCCCTGAAAGCGTTGGATGTGCACGTCGTCGGCGAGCTACCGACCGATGTGAAAGATTGTGTGATTGCATTGCCCAATGCAGACAAGCCTCAGCTGCTAATGGCCGCCGTCCCATTCTTGCGTGACCGCGACATTCGCACTGGGCAGTTGGGCGAGAGCGCTGAAGAGATCAGCAAATCCTTGCAAGCCGGAATCAAACAGAGCTACCAAAACGCCTTGGATGCCTGCCAAGCGATTCGAAAAGAGAATCCTCAGGCCGCGATGATGGCCGTTGGACACCTGACAGTCAGCGGATGTTCAACCAAAGAGAAGCAGTTACCCGATGGCGAGCTACCGATTCACATCGGTGGATTGGGCGAAATCCCGGCCGAGACCTTTCCCCCCGAATTTGGCTATGTCGCGTTGGGACATATCCACCGCAGTCAGTCGTTCGACAAAAACGCGGACGGCTTGCCTCATGTCGCCTACAGTGGATCTCCGATCCCGCTCAGTTTCAGCGAAGCCGGTCAGCAGAAGACAGTGCGAGTGCTCGATTTTGCCGACGGCAACTTCGTGGCTCTTACCAAGCTGCCGATCCCGACCTGTCGTGAATTGGTTCAGCTAAAAGTGACTCGCGACGAACTGGAAGAAAAGCTGGCTTCCTTCTCACCACCCGCCGCTGAATTCCAAACATGGGTCGAGCTAATCATCGAGACCCCGCGCGAACACGAACAGTTGCACGAACTGGTGAAAGGTTTCACAGCTGACTCCAACTACCAAGTCGTCAAAACCGTTGCTCAATGGGTCGGCGAAACGGCTCGATTAAGCGAAAACAGTCTCGGCCTAGCAGACATCGAACTGGAAAACATCCTCGACGATGAACGCCGAGTTTTCTCCCTGCGACTCGAACAGGAAACCAACCTAGAGGAAGGCGAGAAACAGCAGCTTCAAACAGCGTTTGATGAACTATTGGACTTACACGCTCAGCAGGAACGGGAAGACGTCCCTGCCTCCAAAGTGCCCGCCCCAAAAATGCTGGCTAGCAAGGCGGTGCCGTCATGAAGATCCTGAAGATTGAATTCGAAAACCTGAACTCGCTGCGCGGCACGCAGACGATTAACCTTGAGTTTGGCGAACTGGCCGAAGCCGGTATCTTCGCGATCACGGGACCAACAGGAGCGGGAAAGTCCACGATTCTTGATGCAATCACGTTGGCTTTGTACGGCCGAGCGGCGCGATACGGTTCGTCGCCTAGCCCCGAAAACATGATGAGCCGCCATACGGGCTTCTGCCGATCGGAGATCGTTTTCGAAACTCCGGCGGGCCGTTTTCGGTCGGCTTGGTCGCTCAATCGCGCCAGAAAAAAATCAGACGGGAAAATCCAATCGGCCAAACACCAAGTGTTCGACCAAAACGAAACACCACTGACTCAAAAGATCAAAGAAACGGCTGACAAAATTGAAGAATTGATCGGCCTAGATTTTGACCGATTCCTGCGGTCGGTGCTGTTGGCTCAGGGTGAGTTTGCAAAATTCCTGAAATCCGACATCAAAGAACGCGGGCGGTTGCTGGAAAGCCTGACAGGAACCCGCATCTATTCCGATCTGTCTCAGTTGGTTTACGAACAGCACAAGAGCCGAGACAGCCAACTGAAAGAACGAGAGGCAAAGCTCGACGCCGTCGAGTTGCTTGGCGAGGACGAACGGAAAGACAAGATTGGCCAAAGCAAAAAGTTGGCGGACGAACTGAAATCGCTCAACAAAAAACTCAAAGCGGCCAGAACACTTGTCGAACTGGGCAATCAATGGCGCGAAACGACCGACGCAAAACAGCAGCTAACAACGACGCTGAAGTCGCTTAAGGAACGCGGTAAGGCATTGGCGGCGGACGAACAACGTTTGAAGTCGCATCAAAAGGCTTTCGCTTTCAAGCCGGACATGGGGCAACTGAATCAGCTGCAAACTCAATGCAATGATTCAGAAAAACAGGTACGTCGTGCGGTCGAGCAAACCGAAGCGTCTGGCCAAACCCTAAAGCTTCAGTTGCAACACGCGAATGCTTGGCTTACTGGTCGTGACAAAGAATTGCAAAAGAAGTTGGATGCCGAATCCAAGCAGCAAACGAAGTGGAAGAAAGAGCAAACGCAGATCACAACGTGGCTTGCTGAGAATGCCGCCGACAAAGCGTTGGTAGAAACGATTCCTAACTTGAGAACCGGCTTGGGAAAACTGGACTCAAGTAGACGAACTGGACTCGACGCGACAACACGCTTGAAAACACTTGCGGAGGCGACCAAGAAAACGGAAGCCGCGATCAAGCAGCAGACAAAGGAATTCAAAACGCTTGAGACGACAATTAAGGAACAACAAGCTGCGTTAACCAAGCAACAAGAACTGCTTGCGAAGGAACTGGATGGGAAGGATCCAAAAAATCTAAATGACCAACGTGATGATCTGACGAAAAAAATCGCCGCTTTGACGACGATGAGCGCCCAGCAAAATGAAACCAGCCAACTGAAAAAAGAGATTGCGGCGAAACAGGCGGCGATCAAGCAGCACCAGGACGACACCAAAACACACGAACAAACAGTCAAACATGCGGTCCAGACGGTCGAGTCCCAAGAAGAAGTTTGTGCGGCACTCGAACTCGCGTTGGAACAGGCTCGACAGTTTGCCGAATTGAGTGACCATCGGGCGAACCTCAAGGACGGTGAAGCATGCCCGCTGTGTGGTTCGTTGGAGCATCCGGCGGTCGATGGCGAAACAACGTCTTCGTTGAAGAGCGTGCAAAAACAGTTCGACACCGCGCGAGAAAAATTGACGAAACTGAAATCCGAGCAGCAACTTCAGTCGAATCAACTGACTCAGGCCAAGGCAACGCTCAAAAGCGAACTCCAAGTCGTCAAAAGCGAACAGGATCGGCTGGCCAAGCATGAGTTGAGCCTCAACCAGCAAGCGACGCAATCCGGTCTCTCGACTGAGGAAACGAAGAACTTGGCAGCAACCCAAGCGGCGGCCGAGACTCAGTTGGAAAAATTCAAACAACGGATGTTGCAAGTCGACGCCCTGCGTCAATCGGTGCAAACGTGTGAGCAGATTGCTCAAAAGAGCTTGAACGACCAAGGCTTACTTGCTCAGTCTCTTGAATCGGATCAGGACAAAATAAACGACCTGAAGAGTCAGCAGCAAGAAGCAACCGAGCGACTGGAAGCGGCCAACATCGATGTTCAAACTCAGACCGGCCAACTGGACAAAATGCTTGAGCCATTCCAGTTGACAACGCCCGAACCCTCAACAGTTGATGCGTTTCAGGAATCACTTGACCAACGCAGCCAAGCGTTTCAAATACAGACCAAGGAATTGGCCAAGCTGGAAACACAACTGACCGATAGCCAGCAAACGGCGAAAGAACTTCAACGCGATCAACAGGAAACCGAAAACGGTCTGGAGCGGCTGAAAACGTGGGCCGACGAGGAAGCGTTGCGTTCGGTTAGACTGCCTGCGGCGGCCGACACACGTAAAGCGACAACATGGTCGACCGTGCCCGAACTGTTGGACGAACTGGGCTCGCTTCGCGCGGCATGGCAACAAACGGCCGACCGAGAACAAGGGCACAAAGAAGCGGCATCAAAAAATCATGCGGCACTCCAATCGACTACCGCTGCCTTCTTATCAAAGATAGTGCAGGGCGGTTTCGAAAGTGTCGAACAATTGAAGATGACCTTGCTCTCGGATGAAGCCGCTGAAAAAATTGCTAACGATCTGGATCAGCACAAAGAGCGGCTCAACAAAACGCAGGGACAATTGGAGCAACTGGAAAAAACGCTGACGTCGCTCAAGGACAAATCGGCTCCCAACGAACAAGAACTCGTAAAGCAGGTCGCCGAATTGGAGCAAGCGGAAAACGAAGCGGGCCAGAAGCAGCAGCAGCGCACCACCATTGAAAACGCTCTGGATGCTGACCTTCAGCAAAGAAAAAAACAAGAACAGGCGCACAAGGAACTGCAGGACGAGCGTCAACAATTGGCAACTTGGCAGCGGATGAACGAGATCATGGGCAGTGCGGACGGCCAGAAGTTCCGCACATTTGCTCAAGGGATTTCGCTGGACTTGGTCATCCGCCACGCGAACCTGCATCTATCAGAGCTAAGTAAACGGTATCGTTTGCAGCGGCGGGCGGCCGATTCGCTGGGGTTGGAAATTTGTGACCTGCATCAAGCCAACGCGTTGCGGCCGATGGAAAGCCTGTCCGGCGGTGAGAGTTTTGTGGTGTCCCTAGCGTTAGCGCTAGGCCTGTCGGATCTGGCCGGTCAATCCGTTCGAATTGACTCATTGTTCATCGACGAGGGATTTGGAACGCTCGATCCCGAGACGCTGGACATGGCGGTTGCAGCCCTAGAACGCTTGCAGGCTCGAAACAAAACGATCGGCGTCATTTCGCATGTGGAACTGCTTAAGGAACGCATCACCACGCAGATTCAGGTTCAGCCGATTGCGGGTGGAATCAGTGAATTGAAGATTGTCGCGTGATTTGACTTGTTTTGCCCCGTTTGTGGCCGATAATTGATTGGACGTACTTGCTCACTTCCGCCCAGCGTTTCCCAAAACGTTTTGATGAAATCCTCATCCGCCACTCGCCAAGGTGAAACCATGTCGAACGCCGACCAATATCAGCCGCACTACACGGTGGAAGATTACGAGTTATGGGAAGGTGACTGGGAACTGTGGGACGGTCACGCAATCGCAATGTCACCCGCTGCGCGGCCCGATCATCAGCGGATCGTTGGCAAGCTGTTCCTGCTGATCAGCAACGCGTTGAGTACAGAAACCGACTGCAGCCACTGTGAGGTTTTTACGGAGGTCGATTGGAAGCTCTCTGATGACACAGTTCTACGCCCTGACGTATTAGTCACTTGTGATCCGGTTCCTGCGAAACGCATCGAGCAGCGGCCCGAGTTCGTGATTGAAGTACTATCACCAGCAACAGCTACCAAGGATCGCGATTACAAGCTGAAAAGATATGAAGAAGAACGAGTTCCCAACTACGCGATCGTTGATCCGGATGAGAGAACGATTGAGCTACTCACGTTAAACGATACGGGC
>CAZLYM010000075.1:2830-16836 GCA_964563475.1 uncultured Pirellulaceae bacterium | reverse complement strand
ACAGCAAGGCGGGAACGAGACGCTACAACAAGCACGCATCGGACTGAACGCTGACACCTTAGTACCAGCCACCTCTGTGACCGCTTGCGGTCCCCATTGTAGATAACAGACTCTGAAAAGCGATGTTCTAAGGAACCAACTTTCCCCCTAAGCATCGCTACCAAACGTCACAGGCAAGCAAATTTGGTGCACCAAGCGATACTCACGCGTGCTTTTTTACGTGACACCAGTATCCGGACACATCTCCCAACACAGAGAAGCGGCGTAATTGGTCCAACCGGCATATTCAGCAGGAGCTTCTCTAGCGTGAACTACTTCACACTAAAAGCTCTTACGAACCCGCTTTCGACACTGATCTTTTGTAAGCCAGAATCAAAAAACACAACCGAGCAGTCATCGTGACAATGATGGAAACGAGAAAACTCACAGCCGCACTTGGCAAGGTGATCTCGGAAAATGAAAAGTTGGCGACTACTATCGCGATCAACCCGGCAACCGACGAGTAAAAACTGTCCTGCGGACGACTGATCGCCAGCAAACCGCACGTCAACCCGAAGCTGACTCCCAGAAACGGCAATGCCAATCCCAGTGTCGAGGTGATTGAATTTTTTCCGTCCAACTGTTCGTTAAAAAAGTCTTCGTACTGGCTTCCAAAAAACAGATTTGTAATTGGCTCACCAAAGAACCAGAGCACTCCAGCAAAGCCAAGCAAACCTACAAGAATCACGCTGATGTACTGAACCAGAATGCGATTCATTCCAGCCCAACCGCGTTCATGGAACTCCCGAGCCGAACGAGGCGCCAAGACACTGCAAACCCCCAACAGAAACGGGTTTGCCAACAAAACCACCGTAAAGCAAGCAAAAAACACACCGGATGCTTCTTCGCTGACGTACCCCGTCAGCAACCAGACACAAAGGTACATGGTGATCGTCGAGCAGATATTTTCTCCTGCGACCCATCGACCGTACCGAAAATTCCTACCGACCGTCGTCTTCACGTCTTTCAATTGGAATTGAAACCGGTGTCGATAGACGGCCCAACACCCCGCCAATGCCAGAAGATTTACAAACCCGATGAAGCAGAAGACTGCGGTCGCTGACATCTTCGCATTGAAAACTGCAATTGCCAAAGCGGAAACAAAAACAGTGGCGATCAAGAATTCAAGAGTCGCACTGGCTCGGACTTCAAGGTTTGCAAGCAACCAGCGACGCGCAAATTCTCGTAGCAGTTGCAGCGGCGCGATCAGCAACATAACGGCAATGACGACCGCAGAAGCTTGACTGAAAACCTGCGAGTTCATCAGCCACGCACAATAAATTCCGCCGCTAACAATCAACGCTCCAATCAGCAACAGTGAACTGACGAGCGTGCTTCCAGAAAGGATTGCCTGACGTCCTTCGCTGCGATCTGCTTGGGTGAATACCGTTAGCGGCGTCGTCACAAACGCCTCATGCACTCCAATCAAGAGCATCAGCATTCCAAATGCCGTCGAGTAGTAGCCCAATTGCTCGGGCGAACCCATCCCTAAAACAGCATCATCACTAGGCGCAAAGCGGCCGCCCACTGAAATGGAAGTTAGAAATCGAGTAACACTCAAAATGCCTTGGCCAGCCAACGCCCAAAACATAGTCATCGGCAAATAGTCAAACCAGACCCTGATTCTCGACGGAACGGTATTTGTGCGCTTGAGCGAATTGATCGGACTATCTACTGCTAGTGGCGAATCTGACGGATACTTCTGAGTTCACCATTCTACTCGCTCGTCTTTCACAAAATCGAAATTCGAAGTGAAACGATGTTATTTCGTTTAATCCTGTAGCGAAAATACCGTGTCATTTATCGGTTTTCCCAGCGACGGCGTTCCAGCGAGCCCATACGGACTTGCTGTGGCCAAACAAGCCCCATTTGAGGCAAACAGGCAACCCCGCACGTCCATCGGAATGAAATGGTGTGGTTAACTAGCCGGTTGTCGTGGCCAGAATTTTTCTGCCGACGACCGGGTCGTCTGATTGAATCAAACCGTCCCGCAAACGAATCACACGTTTCGCATGTTCGGCGACCTCGTCCTCGTGAGTCACCATGATGATGGTACGGCCTTCTTCGTTCAGCCGTTCGAACAACGCCAGAATTTCTTCGGTCGTCACCGAGTCAAGGTTTCCCGTCGCTTCGTCAGCCAAAATGAACCGCGGATCGTTGACTAGGGAGCGGGCGATCGCGACCCGTTGCTGCTGACCACCAGACAACTGTGCCGGTCGGTGGCTGAGTCGTTCCCCTAGGCCGACCATTTTTGCCAACTCAATCGTACGCTGACGTGACTTGGAACTCAAACGTCCAAGATAATAGAGTGGCACTTCGATGTTTTCGACCACGCTGAGCTGCGGAATCAAGTTATAAGACTGGAACACGAAGCCGATGCTCGAAGCACGCATGTGAGAAAGCTGATCGTCGCTCATCTGAGCAACATCTCGATCGCCCAACAGGTACGAACCGGCGGTCGGTCGATCCAAGCAACCAAGCAGATTCAACAGCGTGCTTTTCCCGGATCCGGAGGGCCCCATGATGGCGACGTAGTCCCCCTGAGGTACTTTGAACGAAACACCTTGGAGTGCTCGGACCGTTTCGCTCTTGAGCACGTAGTGCTTTTGAAGATCAAGAATCTCTGCCGCCATCGCAGATTCGGAACCTGTGCTCTGAGGTCGATTGCTCAACTACCAGCCTCCGCACTCTGCGAACTTGAACTCGGGTCACGCTGCTTCGCTTTCAAAACAGTCGTGGGCGATTCCGTTTTTGCCTTGCGGTCCAATGGAACCTCGGTCACCGCTTCAGCGTTTTCCGCTTGACCGGCATTCGCTGGCTTCGCCTGTGCAGGCTTCTTCCACTGAGGTCGCTTGACGGTGGCGCGAGCCCCAGGCGGTAACTTAATCCGGCGATCACGCTTCATTTCCGGCAGATCCATCAGGTGTTTGTAGGACCCCGGATTCATCACCAGTTCCGTGCCTTCAGAAACACCCGACCGAAACATCACCATCTCGGAATTGTCACCGCCAACACCGACTTCCAGAGTTTCGTATTCGCCTTCCCCGCGAACGGCTAGGCAAAACTGCCGATCCTGTGCCCCATAAACCGTTTGCAGCGGCGCCTGAAGTGCTTCTTTTTCATAGTTCGTCTGGATCGAGACCGACGCATTCATGCCCGGCTTTAGGGCCATCGGCGGATCAAGAATCTGAATGAACACGCCGTACTTCCGAACCGAGGACCTGAGCCAACTACTACCATTGTCCGCGTACTGATTAACTTTCGTCACGACTCCTTTAAGTTTGGTATCGTTCAGAGCGTCCACTTGAACGAGAACCGGCATACCAGAGCGAACGCGTGTGATACTCTGCTCGTTAACCAATGCCTTGACTTCCATCTTCGTTGGATTGGGAAGGCGAATGAGTACTTGGTTCTGCCGTACTTCAATTCCTTTTTCCAGCACCCAATCATCGCCGCGCTGACGCTCAACCGCGTAAACGACCTGCCCGGTGACACCCTCGGGAACCACCACCGTACAGTTAGCAATCTGAGTCATGATACTGCGTTGCTTGGCCTGTTCGACTCGCAACGCTTCCTGATGGCTGGCAAGCTGAACTTCCGCAGACTTGATTTCACTTTCAAGCCGAATGATTTCCTTCTTCTGCGTAATCTCGTCAAGTACGTGCAGCTTCTTGCGAGCGAGGTCTTCCGAGTTCCGACCTTTCTCGGCAGCGATCTCGGCCAGCTTCACCGCAAACTGGTCGGCAATCAATTGCTGACGAGTAATAAAGCCTCGCGCTTGCAGTTTCTTGCTGTGCTCTAGAACGGCCTTCGCCTGATTGAGTTCCTGCATGGCCGTTTGGATAGCGCTCTCGGCATCAAAGACTTCGTTCTCGATCGTCTTCCGCGACTCAACGTAGGTGCCTTCCTCATACTCTCGTTTAGCCGCCATGGCAGTCGCGAAAAGTGCCTCGGCCTGAATCACTTGAGTCCTTGCGTTGGCCAGAATAATCTTCTGCTGTTCGAGCTCGGTTTCGAACGAGGTCGTCTCAAGACGCAAAAGAAAATCCCCAGCACTAACCTGAGTCCCCTCGGGAATCAAATCGAGTACTCGTAAGGGCGTGCTTCGCTGTTTGACTTCACAGCGGATTTCGACGTTCTCGCTACTTTGGATCTCGCCCTGATCCAGCACATGAGCCACAAATTGACCTCGAACCACTTTCACGGTGATCGGCTGCTCGGCAACCGGTTGCTCCTGCTGCTGATACCAATACCATCCCGCTGCGCCGATCAGCGCCAACACGACCACGGTCACGACCAATTTGGCCGCAACGCCACCATGGCGAAAATGTGAAGATTGGTTGAATTGGCAGTTCATCAAATTATTCAAAACAAGGCGCAAAATACTCAACAATGCCCAATGGATGCCGCCATATTGTAACACCGCAAACGCCGGATCAGGTCGTAGTCACCGGATCGTTTTAAGAAAGTGGCGGCGAAAGTTTGGGTTCCAACAGTTCCACGGCCGGCGGCTCCTCCTCAAAAGGCGGTTGTGGAGCTTCATCGGTCAATGAGCTAGGATCATCCAAGGATTCATTCTCCTGCGAATGGTTGACCGTTGGAAACCCAACGTTTGTAACGTTCAATCCCATCATGCTGGCAGCAAAGTCGGCAATTCCAACGTCGATTTGCCCTGGATCCACCCAGCGAAAACTCTCGTCCAGCTGCATCGTTCCCAAGTCGAAATCCAAATTCATCCGCAGCGATTCGTATTCGACCCATGTTTCCAGAATGTCGTTCAGGGCCGCGTTGAGCCCCGTCAAAGCTTGGGTAAGGTCTCGCGCCGTCGTCGCGCCTAACCGAGTCGCGTTCCCCGCACCGGGTCGAACAGGTTCCTCCAATGCGTAACGATTGAGTTCCACCTGTTCGATGTTCACTTGGACGCTGCGCCGGTTCAGTTCGAAAAGAATCTTGTCCTGTTCGATCGTCCGCAACGTCTGCCGCAAGTTTCGTTTGACCTCGTCTTCGAACTGATACATCCTCCGCCGGTCTTGTTCGTATTCGATAATCGCTTGGCGATAATCATTCCGCTCAGCAAGTCGAACGATGGGTGCGTCGAAACGCAAACCCGCCTGCAACTGACCGTTTTCGAAATTCAAACGGAATGGATTGTCCGTCACGTTGCCGATGTCTCCTTCAAAAACCAGATCGATGTTGCCCTCCAATTGATCTGCCACAAATTCGATCTGTCGCCATTGATCCACTAGGCTCGCCCGAGCATTCATCCAATCACGACGAAAGAAACGAGCGATCTCGACCGCCCGGACTGGTTCAAGCTGCACATTGGTGACCTCAATCGAATTCGATCGAATCTTGGCTTGCAACAGCGACATGTCCAGCAACACGTTAGCCAAATCGCTCAACTGTTCCGGCGCTCCTTGAAGCGTTTCCGCCAATCGATCTCGATCAGAATCGGTGTCCACGTCGTCGGACTCAGAAAACTCATCCAGCGTTTCCGAAGTCCTCTTCAATTGGTCTGCGATTTTGGTGACCGCCAACATCAAACCAGTCTCGCCCGTGAGAATTTCCCTCAATTCATCTTCCTGCGGAATCGATGAATCTTCAAACAAACGCAACTCAACCCCAGCATCGATCGTGCCAGCCTTCACCTGCTGTCGAATGGCTGCCAGATAGTCGAGCCGCTCCTGCCGAGCATCGGCTAGTCGTTTCAGATCGTTCTCGAGTAACGATTGGTCTTCTTCGACGATCGCCTTCGCCAATTGCCGAGCCGATGCGAGCTGTTCCTGAAGTGCCGCGATACCCGAAGAAAGTTTGTCAAAATCAAGGTCGCCGTCGCCGTCGGCCAAAGTCACATCATCGGGTTCGGCTAATTCCGTATCGATCAGCAAGTCACTCAGATCGCTCAGGATCAGCCCCGCGTCGTTGCGAAGCTGAGCGACATCGTCAAGCCGGTTGTTCAGCTGGTCATCAATCAGCTCAAATCGATCCAAGAACGGGTCTTCAATCACCACGTCTAGATCCGGAGGGAGTCCCAACAATTGCTTGAAGTTATCCAACGCATTCAAATACTGGTTCCGAGCCACCAACAGGCTCTGCTGCTGCTGGTACACCGTCGACTCGAACTGCTTGACTTGGATTGCATTGATTCGCTCGCGCAAGAACAATTCGCGAAACTGGTCCAGCACGCCCTCCAGTTGCTTCACGATAAACGCCTGATTTCGAATCAGCTGCTGCTGCTGTTGTAGTCCAATGAATCCTCCGACATTGTTGGGCGTGGGCGTTGGAGCGTCCAAGAAGTCGCCAGCGAGCGAAAGGGCACTATTGGTGTTTCGCCCGACGGCAATCTGCAGAAACAAACCGCGACGAAACCGAGCCAACTGCCGCACGTTGGCCAGCAGCGTTCGTTCGGACTGAGTCAGCGACTCCAGAATTCGTTCTCGCCCTGCATCACGTAGCAAAGGCTGGACCAACGAAAAGTCGATCAGGGAATTTGCGGTCTGTGTGTTGTTGCCTGAAAAGTTAAAGAGAATTGTGTTGGCAATTCCGGCCGTCAGCGTCGCACCGGTGATCCCCATTCTGCTGAAGTTGATTCCCTCTCCGTTGGCGCCCAGTTGATTGGATAGCGTCGTCGAAGATTGCCCGGTGCCTGTACGTTGCCGCCCTTGGGTTGTCAGGAACGAGTTGAATCCGGCAAACAATTGCGAGTCAAAACCAAAACGCTGAAGGCTCACATCCAACGCCGCCAGATACAGTGTCTCGCGTTGTTGCTGCAAATCGGGTGAGTGCAACAGCGCCAATTGATAGGCCGAATCCAGATCGAGCACCACTCGCCCACGCTCATTGAGCGGCAAACTCGTCAGCCAGTTGTAGGTTTCGATGCTCGCCTGATCACCATTGGCATGCCAACACGGATAGCCCGGCTTACAGTCCACGCAATGCATCAACCGATGCGACGTCGGATCATCGGGAGGCAGTGGAATGTGGTCGGGACAGAAAGGATCGAACAACCGCGATGCCGGGTCAGGCTGAATGTCGCCCGACGCCGAATCCCACCGGGGGTCATTCGATTTCTGCCGGATCAACTGATGGGCTTCCAAGTCTGCCTGCTGGCGAAAATGGGCTCGCGATCGATGGCACCCAGTGAAAACAACCAGCAGACCTCCCGCGCAGACGATTGCCAGTGCTCCCAACAAGCCGGCAATTCGCGCGGGCGCACGTTGGGCGCAAGGTCGAGAGCTGTTCCGGGTCGACAACAAAACACTTCCTTTCGCCGAAAGCTGAACGCTCTCGGTTCATCAAATCGCTAGGGGAGCGGGAACCCCTGCGGCCTGATCCGATTAATCCGTATGTAAGGATCATCGGGTTGGTGCCGGTTTTGACTTGAAATATTGTGCGTTTGCACCGCGTGATGGCCGACAAAAGAAACAAAACCACAACTCGGTCGGTGATTCGTCGATAAGTCTTAAAAGGGGCTCGCCAAAGTGGGTAAAAGCCAGTTTTCCTGGTCTTTCGTCCTTCCAACAGAGGCTTTTCGGTTGGCTCGGTTGCTGGTCCTTGTATTATTATGTGGTCCCCGAGCTTGCCTCGGCCCGCACGGATTGCCTGACCCTTAAACTTTGACACATCCTGTCCCGCGCACCAAAGCTGGGCATGCCAGAAAATCATCGACTGCCATGGATATTATCTCAATCGCTATCGTCGGCCTCGTGTTCATCGCATTGTGCGTGTGTGCGTATCTGGCGTCCAAGTCGTGGCACTGGGTTAACGTGCTCTTTCTGATCCTGACCTTCATCTCCGGTTTGGCCGCAACGATCGGATTGGCTCAGGTTGGTGAGTTGCGATCCAAGCAACAGAAGGCCGCTTTTGATGCCGAGAAAAGAGCCGAGGATCTTGTTAGCAAAGCGAACTTGCAAGAGTCGGGCGACTTCGATTCAATCGAGTACTCCAGCGATTCGCTTCGCGGCGTCAGCCAGGAGCTATCGTTGGTCATGGCCGGGCGAGGCCGAGTGTGGTCGCGTGGAACGGTCGCCCCTGACGGCGAGAACATCAGCTTTCGGTTCCCCAACGCTCGGCCCAACAGTGGCGAAAACGGCATCAAATTGGAGAACGTAGTTTTATTTGCGTTTGGTGAAGGCGTCGCGCCGGTTCCAAAAGGAGAAGGCGGCAACGCGAACAATCCTCCTCCACGCGTCCCGATCAGTTACATCGGTTCGGTCCGAGTCATCGAGGACACCCCCGAGTCGCTGAAGTTGGCCCCCGAGTTCATTACTGACCCTGATGAATATACGGAACCGACGACCACGTGGTCTTTGTTCGAAAAGATGCCGCTCGATCTTCACGACACGGTGCCAAACGCTTTCCGACGAGTAGCCAAGCTGGACGAAAATGGGGAAATCGATCTCAGTGAACTTCGTCGGTTCCTGCAGAGCAGACTACTCAGCCCAGATCGGGTTGACATGGACCCCAACACACGTGAATACGAAGCGCTGCTGGATCGATACACCTTTGACGGTGTCCCATTGGGTAAGATTGAGAACTGGATCGAAGCCCAGCCAAACCGAATCTCTGCCACGTTCGAACCGGCGCCCGAGGAGATCTTTGTTCGCTACCGCTTTACTGGCAAGTCAAACAAAAGTTATCAGGTGGACTCAGAAGGAAATCTAGCGACCGACGGGCCTTTCACGGCGACGGGCCTCGCGATTGAATCATCGTTGCACCTTGGCAAAGAGGTACAATTTGCAAAAGACGACATCGTTTCGGTCGACTCGGTCAACGCCACTGGCTACAGCCGTAGCGATGGGACTCAGGTTCCGCCATTCTCCAGCACCGAGCCTGTCGAAGAAGAGGAACGATATTACGTACGGCAGCTCAGAGATTATCCGTACTTGCTGGCAAGTGCGACCGACGCTGCGATACAAATCGAAGAGGAAACAGTTCGCCGCCAGAACAGCAACCAAGTTCAAACGGCAACACTTCAAGACACTCAGGCTCAAATTGCCGACCGAACCAAAACGACTGCCGCTTTGGAATCGGATCAGAAGAATCTTCGCAATGACCAGCAAGTGATCACCAAAGTCCTTGACACGAAAACTTCGACGGTCGAACAGCTAAACCAGCAGATCGATGGCATCCAATCCCAGCTGAACGCCAGCAAACGGTAAGTCCACCCTAGTACCGCTTTCCAGCCGTTTTGTAAAAACGTGAGAGATGAAAGCGCCAAAGAGCAAAGCGTAAAACGTGAAAACCCACGGAATTGATGGACACTTTTACGCATACCGAATCCTGTGACCGATGCCGCAGTTGCGGTCGCTTTGAACGAGCGAACTCTCTATCATGGTGCTCCCACACGTATCTGAACGTATGGGCCTTTCCATTTTTTCAATTCGCGGCTCTACCTGACCATGGGCATCGAAAACCGATCCTATTTCCGTGACGACGCTGAATCCGGCTACGTTAGCCAATTTAGCTCCCAGACCGCCAACTGGTCGATGATTTCGATCATCATCGCGATCAACGTGGCTGTGTTTGTGCTGGACATGTTCTCGCCCGTGTCCACAACCGACATCGAAGGCAAGACGATCTACCATCTGCTGGGAGAGTGGTTGGCATTGAAGTCGGACCGAGTGTACTTCATCTGGAACTGGCTGACCTACGGTTTTACCCATGCCGCCATCGACACCGAAATTGGATTCTGGCACATCGCGGGAAACATGTTGACGCTGTTCTTTCTGGGCCGAGCCGTTGAGCAACGAATGGGCTCGCAGCAGTTTCTTAGTTTTTACCTAGTGTCGATCGTTGTTTCCGGGCTTGGAGCGGTCGTGCTCGCTTGGATTTCGCGTAGCGGAGTTTCAATGGTCGGTGCATCGGGAGCCGTCACGGCCGTTGTTGCGGTGTTCATCATGTGGTTCCCCAATCAGACGCTGTTGATTTGGGGCATCCTGCCAGTCCCCGCGTGGCTAGTAGGTATCTTGATGATTGGCTCGAATCTGGTCTACGCGTTTACTCCCGGCAGCCACGTCAGCTGGCAGGCTCATGCCGTTGGAGCCGTTTTTGGAATCGCGTACCTGAAGCTTGGCTGGAAGTTTGGGTCACTGGGGCTCGATCAAGCGAAAGATATGTTCAAGGACCGGCCCAAGCTAAAACTTCACGACCCGGATGCAAAACATCAGAAACTGCAAGCAGAAGCCGATCGGATTCTGGCCAAAATCAATCAGTCGGGCGAGAACAGCCTGACATCAAGCGAGCGAAGAACGCTTAATAAGTACAGCCAATCCCTGCGAAAACAACGAAACGACCCGTAGTCCAACGCAATCCACCTCAGGCACCATCCCGGACACCAGCGGATTCACCTTGAGTTCACGCCGACAAATCGGTATTGAACTCCTATGAAATCCTTCGTTTTTGCACTCTTTTCGATCGGCACGCCCAGCGCGAGCCCGTGGCAGCGTGGCAGTGAATTTCGCACTCTGCCTGTCCTCGCTCTCATCACGGCGCTGGCTATCACCTCCGGGTGCGCGAATTGGAACGCCAACAACGAAACGAGGTCGCGGGCTTTCAAACTGAACTCTTCGACCACGTCACTCGATTCGGTCAGCATCGAAATCGCAGTCGCTCAACTGGACTCGGACCAAGCCGCTCAACTGGAACAATTGTTGGGGATGATCGATCAGCAAAAACTCTCGCTTGACATTCGGCAACAACTCGATCGCAACGGGCTGGTTTGCGGGATTATGTCGTCCCGTCCCCCGGCTGTTTTCCATGAATTGCTTCAGCCCTTCGTGCCGGATCCCGAAACGCTAAACATCGCCGCTAGGCCACTGGCGTTGGCGGGTTTGCTCGATCCGGTTTCGCGTTTGCTGGTCCACCAACGTGTTTCGAATCAAGGCGGCGAAGTTTACCCAGTTGGCACGTCCGATCTCTTCAACCATATCGAGTGGGTAGTGAATCATGCCGATGGCCAGACGCCGGGCGAAGCCAGTCAGGCTCGTTGCTTTTTTGATATCACGACATACCCCAGCTCAGACGGTTCGATCACATTGGATCTGGTCCCCGTCATCCGACACGGTGAGACGCTTCCTCAAATTGGGGTCGCTGATGGCTCGTTTGTGATGAACCGAGGACAGCGGCAAGTGAATCTGGATGACGTTGGAATCAAGATTCAACTGCGGGCTGGCCAGACGTTGGTCATGGCAGCCACTGATCCGTTTTCCGATCTCGGTCCGACTCAGAATCGACTGGGGCGGCAATTGCTTAGTTCAGAAAAGCCGGACGAAACACGTCTGTTGCTCGTTCGCCTCGTTCAGACTCAAATGGATGACTCGTTCGACTATTCAGTACAGTAACGTGAAATGGGTCTGACGAATCGCGCGGCTCCATTCCAACCCATGCTCTCCCAGCGATTCCGCCGGACCGATACTCAATCTATCCCCGAACCATGACATCAAACTCAACTCGCCCTTCGGGGAACCCTTTACCGAACTCAAACCAGGCCAGCAACGATTCGGCGCAATCGATTGACTGGGTCGACCAGCGCGAGCAACGCGTGCTCGCGCCGTTTGCGATGCATAGTCGTGATAGCCAAGGCCGGATTCACCCTGAACAAGAGCACCTGTATCGCGGTCCATTCCAACGTGATCGCGATCGCATTTTGCACAGCTGGGCCTACCGCCGCCTCAGCGGAAAGATGCAAGTCTTTACCGGCGAGATGGGTGACTACCACCGGACTCGGCTGACCCATACCCAAGAAGTGGCCACCATCGCTCGAACGATCGGCCGAGCACTTGGATTGAATGAAGATCTGATCGAAGCCTTGGCTTTGATGCACGACATTGGACACCCGCCCTACGGTCACGCCGGTGAAGATGTGCTCAATGAGTGTGCCGCCGACCATGGCGGTTTTTCTCACAACCAATTTGCGCTGACGATCGTGCAGGAACTGGAGATCGTTTATCCTCAGTTTTCTGGGTTGAACCTAACGATGGAAGTACTGGCCGGCCAAAATTTTCGCGCTGACAAGGCAAATGTGGATCTGGACCGGCTGCTGGAAGTTCAGCTGGTCGATGCGGCAGACAGCACAGCGTATGATGCCCACGATACCGATGACGCGTTGAAGTTGGGCTTGGTTTCGATTGACGAGATGGCTCAACTGAGCCTGATTAAGACCTGCTTGAATCACGTTGCCCAAAAATACACGGCGTTAGACAAATCTTTACAGCGAACGGCCTTGGTACACCAACTGGTCGAGCTACAAGTGACCCAACTGACCGCTCACTGTGCGGGTGAACTTCAAAAGCGTGGATTCGCCAATGCCTTCGAAGCCATGTCTAGTGATTTTCTCATTGAACAACCAGCCGAACTCGCGGAACAGAAACACGAACTCGAACAGTTTTTGTACCAAAATGTTTACCGTCACCCGCAGCTAATCACGATCCGCCAAACGGCACAGGATCGTCTGCGTCAAATGTATGCGGCTTTTTGTGAAAATCCGGAATTATTTCCGCAAAAATATCAACGCCGGGCCGAACGGATCGGCGTACCTCGTATGGCGGTCGAATATCTGGCAGGCATGACGGACCGTTTCTGCGAACAGACCTACGAACAAATCGGGCTTGCGTGACCACATATTCCGCATAAGGTTGACCGCAACGTAGCGACCTAGCACTTACCGGCAACAGCAGTAAGGATTGTGTGCTATTGGTGCCAACGAATCTGATCAAAATGAAACGCCTGACAAGTTCGTCTGTTCCTTGAGGTATCGCATTCCTATACACTTGAAGTGTTCATACGGGTGATTGAGTCGATCGACAAATGAGCCCACCGGTACCTTTAATCGAGTTTTAACATGGCGTTATGGATACTTCGAGGCTGTTTTTTATTAGTTGCGATTGGGCTTGGCCTGACTCTCGCTCTCCCGAAATCGGACGATCCGCTGGCGACCACCGAGTGGCCGGTCTTCCTGCTGTTTGTGCTGGGAGCAGTCGCGGCGGTGATCGTCGACACCCTAATCAGAAACAAACGCATCGATTTGATTTCAAGCGTGTACTTTGGGCTGGTCGTTGGGCTGTTTCTGACCTACGTCATTGATCTTGCATTGACGCCGCTATTCGGGATCGCCCAACCCGATTCCGCCATGGCGAACAAGAAGCCCATTATTGTTGCGTTCATTGGCTTGGTCGTCTGCTATCTATGCATCAGTCTGCTGTGGCAAACCAAAGACGATTTTCGTTTTGTGATCCCTTACGTTGAGTTCAGCAAAGACTTAAAAGGAAGCAAGCCGTACATTCTGGACACCAGCGTGGTCATCGACGGGCGGATCGCCGATGTCGTCGAGACCGGAGTCATCGACAACCAATTGATCATGCCTCGATTTGTCCTTGCTGAGCTTCAAGCAATCGCCGACAGCAGTGACAAGATGCGTCGGTCACGAGGCCGCCGTGGACTGGACATCCTCAATCGTTTAAGAAATCACCCGGATCTGGATTTCAAGGTGTACGATCGTGAATTACCAGAGATGCAAGACCAGCCCGTTGATATGAAACTGCTGCTGCTGGCGCGACACATGGAGGGAAAAGTAGTGACGGGTGACTTTAACTTGAACAAGGTCGCCAAACTCCAGAACGTTCCCGTCATCAACCTCAACGAAATTGCGAACTCGTTGAAGCCCGTTTTCTTGCCGGGTGAACCGATCACGACTCGAATCGTCAAAGCGGGCGAAGGAGCAGAGCAGGGCGTCGGTTATCTGGATGACGGTACCATGATCGTTGTCGAAGGTGGTCGCAATCACATTGGATCAAACACGAACGTCACCGTCACCAGCATGCTACAAACGAGTGCCGGTCGGATGGTGTTCGCTAAACTCGACGGAGTCGCAGGCTGAATACGGCTTGGTGGACGTATCACGCACGGAGCAGTAGACGTATCACGCACGGAGCAGTAGACGTATCACGCACGGAGCAGTAGACGTATCA
>CAZLYM010000075.1:0-2730 GCA_964563475.1 uncultured Pirellulaceae bacterium | reverse complement strand
GACGTATCACGCACGGAGCAGTAGACGTATCACGCACGGAGCAGTAGACGTATCACGCACTCCGGCGCAACAGCGTCGGCAGAGTCGCAAGCTCATACTGCATCGGCTGAGCGTCAGTCGTTACGACTTGGCAGCCAATGCGGCGTTCAAGGTTGATTACCAGAGGCGCTTTCAGGTTCATCGTCAGCACGTCTGAGTCGCGACTGACTACGCCCAACACGTAAGCTTGTTCAGCAGACGTCAGTTGCAAGCTTTGAACATCGGCCGGCTCAAGGCGAACCTGATAGTCGGCAACAAACCGTCGTGGCGAAACCACCGGCAACGCGATGTCCGAGTGCTGCATGCTTTGCAGCCAAGCGACCGAACGGTTGTCGCCGTCAGCCAATAGAACCCAGTGCCGACAATCTTCGAAGCCCACCAAACCATTGCGGAAGAACAGAATATCGTCCGGTTCGATTTCGATAGATGCAAAACGAGTCGTGTGAATTTTCATGGCGGCAATGCCTGTTTGTACTTCAACTGAATTCGATAGGGTGGCGGACAAACAACAGGTCAAAAGTTGCAAATCACGGTCAATCAGTTTTTGTCTGACACAGTCAGTTCGTTAAATAAAGAACCTCCCGACCAGACCGCCGTATTCTTTCCAATCGACCGCGCAGCCACAGCGATTGAGGCAAATTGCGGCTTTTTACACGTTTTTCGATTAAATGGGGCAACTGCCAGCATCTCAGGTCGCTCGACACGAAGATTGATCCTTGTGTACCATGGCACCTGAGAAACTACTTTCAGAGTACCTTCAATGCCCATCACTCGCCGCTTCGTGAACGCCCTACCGAGCTCACATCAATGTCGCTGCGCAAGCATCACACTGATGCTGTTTGTCGGCCTGAGCTTACTGCCTGTCGCTTCGAAAGCCGCCCAAGTCGATTCGCCACCTACTACTGCAGTGCCGGAATTGCTGGTACAGCTAGACGCCGACAATTACCAAGTGCGAGAAGCCGCTGCGGATCAGCTTGTCCGGCAGGGCGTTAGCTCGCTCAAACCGATGGTACTGCACAGCCTTTCTTCATCACCGGAATCGGTATGGAGAATTCGCTCGATCATCGAAAAAATCGGCATCGCCGGTGACGAGGGCACCTTTTACAAATCGACTGGGGTTTTGCGGCTACTGTATCCTCTCAATGATGCTGGAACCACGTCGCGACTGGAAAACTTGCGGCAACAATGGACTCTGACTCGAAAGAAAAACGCAATCAAACGCCTCCAAGAACTTGGTGCCAAGATTTCTGACCCGCTTGGTGACCAGCTTTCCGTCGCGCCTCAGTTCTGGGGCGGCCCGCAAGTGGTGTTAAACGGACGACTATTCATTGACGGACGGCCAGTGGGCGGGGACACGCTTCCGGTCAAATCCGACTCCGCTCAGGCTCAAGCCAGCATCAGAAAGAGAAAATCGCTGACCGATCGCGAGTTGATCGAACAGGTTGATGAATTGCTCGCGTCTGATCTTGCAACGAATCGCGAACGAATCCTTGGAACGGATGATGATACTGATACCGAAAAGGTTGCGAACTTGGCGTCGCCGTTACAGGGAGAACAACGTTTCGCCGTCAACGCGTTACGAAACAGTCAGCTTCGAACGGGAGCCACGGCGATTTTGGACGCTAACTTTCGTGGCTCGATCGATGACCTGAAGTCGCTTCAAGCCATTCCGAACCTCACTATCGTTCACTGGAAAGATCGACAGCTGGACGCTTCAGAGATGAAAATGGCTCATAAGAGTGCATCCATCAGCCGAGTTCATATCGAAAATTGTAAATTTCCGAACGACCCGCTGCCGGAGTCGGCATGGCCTCGGCTTGCGACGCACTATGAGTTCGTCAATCAGACAATCCCTGTTTCCGCCATAAAACGTTTGCGGACATCAGTGATCAACAGCCTGAAACTATCAAAGTGTGCCGCATCTGAAACGTTGCACCAACACTTGCGACAAATCGATTCGCTCAGCGTACTCGCGTTGGAGGATATTCCTATTGATGAACAGTGGTTTGAATCTTTCGCCAGCATCGGTTCACTAACGCAGATCAGTCTAAGCGCGTGCAAATTCGATCGTGACGCATACCGGGAGCTGAAAACATCGCGTCCCAAGCTAAGAGTCGACTTTACCCCCCACGCCTTCCTCGGGATCCGCAGCCCAGACTTCGGCAATGCAAATTTGGAGCGAGCCCGAATGCTCGCCCGTATGCGTGCAGCTCAACAAGCCAACCCCGACCAACAACAGGACGCTCCTGCCTTTGACTTACCGGTAGAATTAGCTGGCTGCTCGATTTCCGATGTGGTCGGGGGCTCAGGGGCCGAAAAAGCAGGGCTCAAACCGGGTGACGTGATCATGAAGATCGACGGTGAACCGGTCACGATTTTTGAAGACATTCGGTTAATCATCGCCCAGCATCGCGCCGGGGACAAACTGGAAGTTGAATTCACTCGGGACGAGCAGACGAATACCGCGACCATTGAGCTGAGCCGTTTGGACGAAAACGTGATTAGGTAGGTCGTCAAGACGTGACTTGCTGGTCAAGCGATGGCCAGCCCTGTCGATCAAAACGCTTCACTTAGCGGACTTGGCGATTGAAAAGGCATTGGTTACCCTGTCTGTTCTGCAAAATGGAGACACTCAATGCCCGAGTGGCGGAATTGGCAGACGCTCAGGATTTAAAATCCTGTGTCCTTACG
>CAZLYM010000074.1:10540-16939 GCA_964563475.1 uncultured Pirellulaceae bacterium | reverse complement strand
GGGTTCACGCACCCTGAAAGGGTGCCAGCGGCCTGAAACCTAAACAAACCAAACAACACTTCTGCTTGCCGAAACGAATACCTAGCAGCACCCTCACGCAATCATGACGCGCGACGAAAACAAATCTTCGCGAGGTTCAAACTACGCGACAATCTCTTTCAAGACATTCCCGGCAACATCGGTCAGGCGGAAGTCACGGCCGGCGTGGCGATAAGTTAGCTGCTCATGGTTCAGGCCTAGCAGATGCAGAATCGTGGCGTGCCAATCGTGAGTATGACATTTCCCCTCGACCGCCGTGTGGCCGTGTTCATCAGTCGCGCCGAAACTGAAACCGCCTTTCACGCCCCCGCCTGCCATCCAAGACGTGTAACCCTTGTTGTTATGATCGCGACCGTTGCCGTTTTGAGCGTACGGCGTGCGACCAAACTCGCCCGACCAGATCACCAAGGTCTCGTCGAGCATTTTTCTCTGCTTCAGATCCGCCAATAGTCCGGCAATCGGCCGATCGATCTGCTGGCACAAACGAGGGAGCGAAGTATCCATCCCGCGATGAGTATCCCAGCCGTTATGCGATACCTCGACAAAACGAACGCCCGATTCGGACAACCGACGCGCCAACAAACACTTGCGGCCAAACTTCTCCGACTCGCTGCCGTCGATGCCGTACAGCTCCATCGTTTTCTCGCTTTCGCGTGATAGATCCATCAGCTCGGGCATCTCGGCCTGCATTCGAAACGCTAACTCGTATGATTCAATAACGCCCTCGACAGCCGGCGCGTGCTTCTCCCGCTTTAGCTTTGCCTTGTTTAAGTCTTGGATCAAATCGATCTGCTTTCGCTGCTGTTGAGTCGTCAACATCGGGTTCTGGATATCCGGAACGATGCTACGACTCTTTCCACGTCGAGCAGACCGACGCCCTCCTCTGCCGTTGGATCCCGAAAGCTTGGTCCCTTGATAGACCGCCGGAAGAAACGCGCTGCCGTAGTGTTGGCCCGATCCAGAGGCCGGATCAACCGAAATGAAACCTGGCATGCTCTCGTTTTCTGACCCTAGGCCGTACAGCGTCCACGCTCCAAGCGACGGGCGGACCAGCTGTGAGTTTCCTGTGTGCAGCGCCGTCATCGCCAGTGGATGAACAGGGCGATCGGTATGCATTCCCCGCAACAGGCATAGCTCGTCAGCCATCGATCCGATTCCGGGCAACAGCTCCGAAATCCACAGCCCGGACTTTCCCTGCTGCTTGAATTCCCACGGGCTGGCTAACAGTGAACCACGAAACCGGCCTGTTTTGCCGTGATCCCGCTTGAGTACCGGTTTGTAGTCAAACGTGTCAACGTGCGACGGACCGCCGCGCATGCACAGGAAGATGACTCGTTTTGCTTTGGCAGGAAAGTGAGCAACCTTCGGCGCGAGTGGGTTTATTTCTTTCGCTGACGCGGCCGCCGCCAGCGATGAGAACGCGAGGTACCCAAATCCAGACGAAACGGTTTTCAACACGTCACGGCGTGAGATCGAAAAGAGATCTGACATGAGACTGACTCCAAGTAAAAATAATCAGCGCGAATAACGGAACTCCGCCGAGGCGAATAACGCCTGGCAAAACGCGGTTAACTGCTTTTCCAACGGTTCATTTCGCATCGTCGAGCAGAAATTACGGGCCGCTCGAAGCTCGTTTTGCTCGACCGGACGACCGTAGACGGACTCGAACGCCAATTTCAATTTATCGACCGTACTTTTCGCATTCTGATCGGATGCGATTTTTTTCGCGAGTGACTTCGATTGTTTGATCACGAAAGGATTGTTCAAAAAGTAAAGTCCTTGGTCGGGCGTGTTGGATTCTTCTCGCTGGCCCACCGGACGATTCGGGTCGGCAAAGTCCAGCACATCCATCGATCGCGTCACCTGATCGCGGACAACGGGCAAATAGACACTGCGATGGTTGGAGTCGACATCAAAGGCAATCTGCTTCAAGCGAACCGACTGGCTATTACGACCGCGTCGACGTCGTTGCCCATTTGAGACCATCGAGTCGTCGGCCATGCTGGGTGCCGCTCCCGTCATCAGGACTCCGTCGCGAACCACCGCCGGTCCGGCGTCCGCAATCAACGACCGCCGAGGCCGATTCGGATCAAGCTGTCCACCGATCGCCAACATGCAATCGCGAATCACTTCAGCTTCCAAGCGGCGTGGTTGATGCCGCCACAGCCACTGGTTGTCAGGATCAGCCAGATAGTTTTCCTCGCTATATTCAGCGCTCAGCCGATAGACGCGAGATGTCACGATTTCACGAATCAGCTTTTTGGTACTCCAGTCATTTTGAACAAATCGACTGGCAAGGTAGTCCAATAGCTCCGGGTGAGTCGGCGTGGCTCCCGTCGAACCGAAATTGTTCGTGCTAGAAACAATGCCCTGTCCTAGCAAGTTACCCCACACGCGGTTTACCATCACGCGCGCCGTCAAAGGATGATCCGGATCGGTCAACCATTCGGCCAGCTCGCGTCGGCCTGAGGAGTTTTCTGGAAGTGAAACGGGCTGTTTGGTCAGAACCTGCGGGAAACCCCGAGGGATCAGGTCAGCCGGTTTGTCAAATTCGCCTCGGACCAACAAACGCGTGTCTTCGATCGTGTCCGAATCCTGAATTCCCATGGCCAACGCCAGCGGTGTTCCGTCGTCGGCATACGAGTTAATTTTTCCTCGCAGCCAACCGGCTTCTCCGGAAGCGCGTGCGATCGAAACTACATTCTTCAATTGCTGCATCTTGCCGGGCGTCTGAGAGGGCTTCCCTTGGTTCCCCTGCCGCCGCGCACGAAGAGCCTCGGCCACGCTTGCTTTAGCAGCTTCCAGCCGATCCTTAAGTGCCTGAAGTTCAGATGGTTTGAGCGTGGGTTCGTATGCTTCGGAGTCACGTGTCGGCAGCGAGATCAGATTAGTCGGTCGCCGGTTCTTCTGACTATTAATCGTTCCGTAATACGTATCCGAACTTTGGAAGATGCCCGCCAAGGCATAGTAATCCGACTGAGCAATCGGATCGAACTTGTGATCGTGGCATCGCGCACAAGCAACCGAGACGCCAAGCACGACACTTCCCAGCACGTCAATTTGCTCGTCGACCAAGTCCAGTTGGAACTGCCGACCGTTTCGCTCGGTCAGTGTCTTGGTACCCAAGGCAAGAAAACCTGTCGCGATCAGATTTTCGGTCCATCGTTCGTTCGCATCAGGGCCGCGACCGATCGGCAACAAGTCACCTGCGATCTGCTGACGCAAAAATTCATCGTAAGGTCGATCATTGTTGAACGAGTCGATCACATAGTCACGATAGCGCCACGCATGTGGATACGTGACGTTCACCTCTTTACCGGACGATTCGGCGTATCGAGCGATATCCAACCAGTGACGCCCCCAACGCTCGCCGAAGGATTCGCTCGCCAGCAGGAAGTCGGCGGCGTATTCGATCGCGTGCTGAGAATTTGATTCCCATTTTTCCAAAAACGATGCACGTAGTGACTGGGTGGGTGGCAATCCGGTTAAGTCCAGTGCCATCCGACGCAGCAGCGTTACTGGGTCCGCGTCGTCAACTGGTTTGATTTTCGCTTGCTGTAATTTCGCCAGTATGAATTTGTCGATGGGTGAAATCGCCCAGTCCTTCGAATCAAGCGAAGTGTCAAAACGTGGCTCGTTCGGCATCTGCACAGACACAAACGACCAGAACTCTCGGCCACGCTCGATGTCTTCAGGCGTAATTTCCGATTGGACTTTTTGAATCTCTTGTTCGCGAGGATCGAACGCTCCATTTTCGATCCATGTGCGGAAGTCACGAATGATATTGGCGGAAAGCTTTCCACCGGGCGGCATCCGATAGTCCTCGTACTCCAGCGAGCTGATGATCAGACTTTCATCAATCGAACTTGGCACAACCGCTGGCCCAGAATCACCGCCAACCTGAGCAGAATTGCGAGTGTCCAGCAGTAACCCACCGCGAGCCTGCCCCGATTGAGAGCTATGACAGCCGTAACATTCGCGAACCAATACCGGACGAATCTTTGTCTCGAAGAACTTTGCCTGATCTTCTGCTGACATCGTTTGAGCCACAAGTTGCCCGGCAGTCAGTTGCCCCGCGATCAAAACGCCCGCGACCACGATCATCGCCCCCCGCAGCAGAAATGCCTTTCGCTGATTAGTTGAAAAAATGATCATTTTGACATCTCTCATTCAAAGTCGATTCTTGCCAACTCGATTTTCTAACTAGGGGTCATTTTCCTCACACCCTGAAACCTTAGGCTGGTGGCCTCTTAGGCGTGATTGGTTTCTGGCCGTCCTTTTTATCTCGTTTATCCTTAACTTTTTTATCGCCCTTTTTCTTGTCGCCTCGCATCGCTTGAAAACGTTCCATCACGACCGACAACTCGGCGAGATCTAAGAACCCGTCCCCATCGGTATCCGCTTTTGCGAAACCGGCCTGCATTCGTTTGGGGGCTTCCGTCAAAGCGATTTTTTCGTCACCGTCTTTGTCCAGTCGCTGGAAGAACTTGGCAGGATCCATTTTTTTCTGGCCTTGCTTTCCTTTTCCGCCCTCTCCCTTCCCTGCTTCACCTTTCCCTTTGCCACCGCGACCACCACGCTTTTCGAGCGCGGTTCTCAATTCGGACGCGGATACAAAACCGTCTTCGTCAGTATCAATTTTCGAAAGTCGTTTTTGCATTCGCCCTGACAACTCTGTGACCGCCAGTTTTCCATCACCGTCAGAATCAAATCGCTCAATCAACATTTCCGGGGTGCGCATACTGCGTTGCTGTTTGGACTTACTACCCTTTTTGCGATCCTTACGATTAGCCGTGTCGACTTTGTTGCCGCTGCCTTCCGCTGAATCCGTATCGGTCGCCTGGCTACGAACAACGGGCTCGGCCCAAGTTGATGGAACTAAAAAAAGCGTCGCAGCAAGTATGCAAGCTGTTGGCAAGATGGATTTGAGGTTCATTGGATTGCCTTTCGAAGCTGGGTAACGGACCAAGCATGTTGTCTATCATGCGGCACGAACACGTTTCCGGTCGTCACTATTAACACGCGTTCGCCATTGTATCAGGACACAAAAACGCATATCCCCCTAAATCTTCGGCTGCTACGGACGCGATCAGGACCTATACTATAGGGATATGAATGACCCAAATGAACAACACAAACCGGTGGACGAGAGCACGATTAGTCGCGCTTTGCGCGAGCGGGGCGATGAAGGACTGGCTGAACACTTTTCAGCTTTTCAGCCTCGCTTGAAGCAGATTATTCGCTTTCGAATGGATCGCCGCTTGCTGGCACGGGTCTCCGAGTCGGATGTCATTCAAGAAACGTATGTTCGTGCCGCCAAACGGATCGATCACTTCCTTGAACAGCCAGACCTGCCGTTTTTTGTTTGGCTGAGGCTGGAAGTTCAGCAAAAACTTCATGAGCTGCATCGGTTTCATCTGGGTGCCGCCAAACGAGACGCACGGGCTGAAGTGAGTTTCGTTTCGGGAAGCCAGAATCATGGACAGACATCAATGTGTCTGGCACATCATCTAGCAGCCCAAATTACGTCCCCAAGCCTAGTCGTTCAACGTGAAGAACAACTAGAGTTCCTTAAGCAGGCTCTGGATGAGATGAACGAAACCGATCGCGAAATCATCGCGTTGCGGCACTTCGAGGAATTATCCAACATTGAAACCGCCAAGGTGCTAGGGTTGCAGCCATCGGCAGCCAGCAAACGCTACCTTCGAGCACTCAAACGAGTAGGCGAAATTTTAAAAGAAGCACAACAGTTCGATGAACCAACCAGCCGGTAATCCCGAAATGCCTGAAGATGCGCATGACGGCGCATCCGAGCAACTACTCGACTCGATCGTCGATGAGTTCACGTCGCAGATCCGCGCCGGGCTAAATCCACAGGTGATCGACTTCCAAGAGCGGTACCCGCAACTGCATTGTCAGTTGGAAGAACTGCTTGGTTCTGTCAAAGCCATCGAATCTTTGAAATCCACCGCCGCTGGGAAGGCGGGCTCATCCGCATCGTTTGATCGGACTCAGTTCCCGATGCCCGAAACGATCGGCGAGTACCAAGTGCTTTCAGAGCTGGGACGGGGCGGCATGGGAGTCGTCTACCTAGGTAAACACCAAACACTTGGCCGGGAAGTCGCGATCAAGGTGCTACCACCATCATTGGCGGCGTCGGAAGATCGCGTCGACCGTTTCCAGAGCGAAGCACAGGCCGCCGCAAGACTACACCACACCAACATCGTGGGCGTGTTTGGGGTCGGGCAGAACGATTCGTTTCATTATTACGTGATGGATTTCGTCGCCGGCCGAGGATTGGACGAGTTCATCCGTGAGCGTAAAAAGAAACGCTGCGAGTCTGATTCCGATTCGTCCTCC
>CAZLYM010000074.1:5718-10440 GCA_964563475.1 uncultured Pirellulaceae bacterium | reverse complement strand
TTCACAACCGCCCCACGCGTCAACTCATTCCGATCAGGCTCATTTTCGATGGGCAGCACGCGTCGGGGCTGATCTGGCCGATGCGTTGGCCTACGCGCACGGACAAGGTGTTTTGCATCGCGACCTGAAGCCTTCGAATTTTCTGCTGGGAGACGACGGTATCGTCAGAATTACTGACTTTGGGCTCGCCAAGCTCTCGGGGAGTGATGTGCATCTGACCAAAACCGGTGACCTGATCGGAACGCCTCAGTACCTTGCGCCCGAATCACTCAAAGGCCAGTACGACGCGCGAAGTGAAGTCTATTGCCTTGGTCTGACCACATACGAGCTGATCGCGTCGGTACCCGCGTTTGCCGGAGGCAGCCCAGCCGAAGTTCTCAACAACATCACAACCATTCGTCCGACCAAGCTTCGGAAACTCAATTCGAAAATCCCATCCGACTTGTCAACCGTCATCGAAAAAGCGATCTCGCTAGAACCGGAATCGCGGTATCCGGATGCCCAAGCGTTTCGAGACGATCTGTTGGCATTCAGCGACGGTCGCGCCATCTCTGCACGCCGCGCGTCAACATGGCAGAATGCAAAACGATGGGCTCGAGCCAACCCACTGGCCGCAAGCTTGTCAGGCTTGAGTTTTGCGTTGTTGACGTTGGTCGCAATCACGACCTCGATCGGTTACTGGTCGACACACGATGCATTGGGAAAACTTCGACAACAAACGGAACTCCTGCACGAGCAACAGACCGCCACAGCCCAAGCACTCGACCTTGCTATCGATAACGAACGAAAGACGGCGGAAGAGTTCGCTCGGGCTGAAGCGAATGTCGCAATCTCGATGGAGGCGTTCGACGAAATGTTCCGGCAAATGATCACTCAAGGTTCCGATGACATCGACGCTTGGGAGATCGATGGCTTCCGTGAACTGACTCGTGTCGGCGTATCGCTGACCGAAGCCGATACTGAATTCCTGAAAAAGCTATTGGGATTTTACCGTCAGTTCGCCGAACAGAATGCGGACAACGTGGACTTGGCCGCCGAACTCGCACGGGCCTATCGCCGCATGGGGAACATTTACCAGTTGATTGAGCAACCGAACGAAGCCATCGACGCCTACCGAGAAGCCGTCAGTTTGTACGAATGGGTTTCGTTTGCTAACCCGGATGCCCGCGACGCCCAACTGACCGCGTTTGAGATCCGCGAAGAACTGTCGAGGCTGGAACAAGTGCAATAACAGGTTTTCATGTGCCAAGCATGACTACCCAAGCACGACTATCCAAGCTTCGGGAACTAGGAATTTGCATGCGTCACCATAACCCGCTGCGTCAGCGAGCGAGGGATCGGTCCCTCACTTACGTGTCGGGTTGGGATTGGTTGGATATGGACCGACGGCAATCCATGCCATTTCCTATCACGCTTCGGGTTAAAGAACCAACGGTGGACGAAGCTAGAGCCTCAGGCGATCTAATAAAAAAGCCGCGTCAATTGACGCGGCTTTTTTGATGCTTATTTTGTCATGACAAAGCCACAACGAATGGTCTGGATCAATCCAAGAAGCCAACCAGTTCTTGGCTGCGGCTTGGTTGCTGCAACTTGCGGACGGCTTTGGCTTCAATTTGGCGGATACGTTCGCGGGTCACTTTGAAAATATGACCAACTTCTTCCAAGGTGTAGCTGTAACCATCGCCCAGCCCGTAGCGGAGCTTAATGATTTCGCGTTCGCGATAACTGAGCGTCTTCAGCACGTCCTGAATACGACCGCGAAGCATCTCTTGAGCCGCACCAATGGATGGGTTTTCTGCTTCACCGTCGGGAAGCAAGTCACCAAAGTGGCTGTCTTCACTGTTTCCAACTGGCCGATCGAGACTGATTGGATACCGGCTCATCGCAAGCACGCGGCGAGCTTCATCCACAGTTGTCTCGCTGCGACGAGCGATTTCTTCGAGCGACGGTTCGCGGCCCAGTTCCTGCAACAATTGCCGTGAAACCGAACGAACGCGTGACATGGTCTCGACCATGTGGACGGGAATTCGAATCGTTCGACTCTGGTCAGCGACCGCACGAGTGATCGCCTGACGAATCCACCAAGTGGCGTAAGTGCAGAACTTGAAACCACGACGGTACTCGAACTTGTCGACCGCTCGCATCAGGCCGGCATTACCTTCCTGAATCAAGTCCAAGAAACTGAGGCCGCGGTTACGGTACTTCTTGGCGATCGAAACCACCAAGCGAAGGTTACCTTCGGACAGCTCACGCTTGGCTTTCTGGTATTTGGTATACGTGGTTCGCAAGGTTTTGACTCGCTGACGCAAGCTTTTGGGCGACTCCTGCACAGCCAACAAAATGCGACGCATTTCAGAAATCCAAGGCTCACGTTCGGCCGCCGGCTTACCAGCCTTCTTGTGCTTTTGAACCTTGGCAAGCAGTTTGTCAACGCGGTCACTGAAATCCTCAACCACTCGGATCAAAGATTCAATTCGCTGAGTCCGCAAACCAAGCTCTTCGATCAAGCGGACCGCCCGACGACGACGACGAGAAAGGTTTTGCCACGCCTTGCGACGCTTGGCCTTGGATTGACTTTTCGAATAAGCCAACAGGAAATCGTGGCGATTGCGTTTGAGCAGAACCGACAGTGTTTCCAAGTTATGTGGGATGCGACCGAGAATCTGTTCCTTCTCTAGCCGATCGGTTACTGATACCTGTACGGTCCGATCAAATGGCAGCTCGCCATGATGGACTCGGACGAGTGTTTTGAAGGCAACCTTGATGACATAGTCACACTCCAACAGATGCGTTCGAAACGCTCTGCGAGTATCTTCAATGTCCTTGGCAAGGGTAATTTCCTCCTGCCGAGTCAGCAGCGGAATTTCACCCATCTGAGTCAAATACATTCGCACCGGATCATCGGACCAAGTTTCCGCCTCATCGACTCCTGACCGAAGCTCTTCAGCCTCGCCAGTGTCGGCAGCTTTCTCGTCCGTCGTACTGGCTGCAACGCCAGTGGCCGAATCGTCGGCTGGAGCATCGGCTCCACCTGCCACGACTTCTTCGAAACCCTGTGGGGTGACTCGTGTTCGTGTTGCTTCACTATCAAAATCTTCGAGCAATGTGTCGTACAACCTTGATACTCCTACGCCAGAAATCGTTTTAAGAAACTAAGAACCAAACTCTACCACCACTTGAGACTTACTTAAGCAATAGTCGAAATTTGGAAAAATATTACAGTTAGCGAACCCGTTTCGGGCAAACTGAAATCAACACCCCCGTGCAGATCACGGCACACCGTTCGCATGGTGCACCGGCTTTACGTTAAAACCCACCCAACCGTTCACAAAGACTGCTGAAAAACAGCAAACCAATGTAAAAAGCCAGAAAAGACCTCCGAGCGGCTTATGAACCGACACGATCAAAACTTGCGACCGAGCAAAGACACCCGAACTCAACGGAGTGAATCTTGCCGTGCAATTATTTCGTTTTATCGCGCCACCTTCCGTGGCCTCCGCGCCAACCGCCCTGTCACAAAGCAAAATCACCCACTAAGGGAACTTACATCCTAGCCTTGCATTTTGTTGCCGACATCGAAGTCAGCACCGCCAATCCACTCTTAAGATCGCTTCAAACATGGCTCAACAAATAAGGCGAGAGCATTCGGCAGGTTAAAACCTACCGGGCGGCTTTCGAACTGGGCTGTGGAAACAGCTTGAGCGTTGAATGCGATCAGCCTCAATTTTAACTCACGCCTTCTCTCGGTCCAGTCAGAAAATCAGTTTCGCATCGGTTTTATGGAGCATGCAGTGGAAAATCTCCTTTACCGAAACACTACCGAAAAAGCACATTAAAACGAACCGAGTGGCATCGAAATTGCTGGAAGGGTCGCTTCCGTCGCTGTGGGTTAAATCCTCGCTACATTGAGCGGTAGGCGGAATGGAATATGCCTGTCAGCCCACAGAATACGGGGCGTTTTCGAGCGAGCGACCAGCAAGTTTCATTTCGTCCTGCGCACTAAAGGGCTTAGAACTTGCGGGTCAGTAAGTTACTCAATGGGCATGCTTTATCGTCGGTATTTCGCGAGCGATTTGAAGCTGAATCCGGTAATTCCCTGTTGGGCAATTCAAATCCTTACGGGGGCGATGAACAACAAAGAATTAGCCTGACGGTCGCCATGAAACCATTTGGGTTCTTCGTCCGTAGTTGAAACATTGGGATTTCCATGCCTGATCCCTGCCGACCTCGCACGAGTGAGCGAGATTACAAAAATTCCCCGGTGACTGGCCGGAACATTTAATAGTAAACTGCTGGCACTTTGGCCGGACACTGTGAAATTAGATATCGGTATTATCGCTGGCTGTTTCCTGTACTGGGTTACAGAGAGCCATGCCGGAAAATTCTATATTTTCCGGATCGACCCCGCCCAACATCGACGTTTTCATAGCATTTGCACAAAACGCTGATGAGCCCCACCGTCCAGCAGTTACCGTTGAGCGTCTGAGCCACCTGAGCTTGCTGTTGCTGGACGCCCGAACTAGACAATCGTTTACCCAAGACACTCCGCACAATCGATCAATCTGCCATGCCGATTCATTACCTGCTGCCTTGCAACGATTGTGAACATCAATTTCAGCTGACGACCAGTCAGGCAGGGCAACCGCTTGAGTGCCCTCAGTGTGGCACAGCGGTCGATGCGCCCAAGCTGGGAACCCTCAAGCAACTGCCCACCAGCGGTGA
>CAZLYM010000074.1:0-5618 GCA_964563475.1 uncultured Pirellulaceae bacterium | reverse complement strand
ACAACAAACAGTCTGAGATCCTGAAGATGTTTGCTTTCGGCTTGCTGGGCCTAGCGGGCGTAGGAGTGCTGACACTCCTTTCGTCTTTCGCGATGAAACGCTAGCGTGCGTGCGTCATTCAGCAATCTCTACACCATTGATTACCCACGTCACGCACTCGGCAACTTGATGCCGAGGATCTTCCTAAGTGCGATCTGCACGTGCTTGAATTTAACGGGCATGCATAGAACTTGGTGGCGGTCACCAATCAGATCGTGATTGACGTGCCGCTTCAGCTTTTCTGTGATGATCATTAATGACGGAACATGCTTGGTCTCTCGATCTGCCGAGAAACTATAGCACGCCTGCATCGCTTCGCGCCCCAGCCCCACGCAGCCGAAGATCACACAACCTTTCAAATCATCTTCGTCGCCGTCAGCGTTCATATCCATGAACCGCTCAAGGCCTCGCCCTGGATCGTTTGTGATCAGTACGCGATATCCAAGCTCCTTCAAACGGTCTCGCAACACGTCTTGCAGCTTTGCATTGGACTCGATCAGCATAATGGTATAGCCGCGACCTTCTTCCTTAAGCAGCATCTGTTTTTCATACTCGGCAGCTGCTTTGCCGGACGCTTCGGCGTCGTACTTTTTAACGTTGCCTGACTCGATCGATTCGATCACCGCCTCAGCTTCTTGTTTCGCCAAGGCAGGCGTCTGAATACGTTTTTTCGGATCCAGCTCCATCAAGCGATTGGCAAAAATCACTAACCGGTCAGGCAAATTAGGATCGTGAACGGTAATCGGAACAATGTCCGTAAAACGCTGGGAAGACATACGCCGCATTCGCTCGCGCGTTTCCTCCAGTGGCGGTTGTCCAGTCACCATTTCGTACAACATGCAGCCGAGAAAAAACAAGTCACTGCGTTTGTCGTCTCGTTTCGCGCCGGAAACTTTTTCCAGAGTGGCGTAGTCGATACTACGAGGCGTCTTGCTGTCTCCTGTGTCGTCTCCGCCCACAGCCAAGCCAAAGTCGACCAGCTTAGCCTGTCCCTTGGCGGAAAGCAGAACGTTCGACAGCTTCAGGTCGCGATGCGTGATGTTTCGCTCAAACGCGTAAGCTAACCCAGCGGCAATGTCACGAACAATCGCCAGCGACCGCAGGTGCGAAATTTTACGATGAGCCTTGAAGTAGTCGCGCAGGTTCTGCCCTTGAACGAAGTCCATCACCATGTAGATCCGGCCTTTGAATTGCTCGACTTCGAAAATCGGCGTGATGTTCGGATGCCGTAACTGCATGACCATGTTGGCCTCGCGCATAAATTGCTCGCGAGTCGCGTCGTCGTTACTGTGGCGAACACGCAAGACTTTTACGGCTTTCACGTCCCCAGTTTCAATATGCACCGCCCGATAAACTCGCGCAAACGTGCCGGCTCCAATGAAGTAGAGAATCTTCCACTTGCCAAAGAAGTACCCTTGGATCTCACCTTTGGCCAGTCGTTCGATCTGCCAGTTGGTCAGCAATTCCTTCTGCATCAATACGCTGATGAAGTCTTCGTAGGTGGCGATATCGGGCCCACCTGCCTCATTGAGCGACAGCTGTACTTGATTGATTGTCAGCAATCCACATTCATGAGCCCGTTTGCCCAACTGTTCCGCTGAAACTGAAACTTCGCTCATGATGTCCTAGCTGAGATCGTGGATGTCACTCGGAGGGTGATTGATTCATCTTATTCGAATCGACTGGGGGTCTCAACAGATTGTTTCACCCACACTCAAATCGGCTTGAAATTGTTCGTTATTGCATCATCAAATCAACAGATGATCCAAAAATGGTAATCGCTCTAATATCTAATACTACTCAACTGTCCAAACTGAAATGTCCAAAACGAAGAAAAACCAGCCCCACAAACGAGGGCTGGCTTCGCACCCACAAGTTTTCCGACGGCCATACCGCAGCAACTGATGCCGGAAATAACTTGCTTCTTTGGATTAAAATTACGGGCAACCGGAAGGTTTTGACAGATCATCGGTCCCGGTCCTGACCAAAAAACTACAGTTCGCCTTCGAGCGTATTCTTGTAGGCATCTCGCTCGCGCCGAGTCGCTTCCAGGTCGAACATCATGTATTTCATGTCCATTCGCAGTTGGCTTAACGCCTCTTGGATCAGGTTGAGGATTCGACGGCGGCGACGAGTGTATTCAACCACTCGTTCTAAAGGAGCCTGAAGCTTGCCCCGATACTCAACCGGCAATTCGTTGACCGCCGAAATCAAGTCTTTTAGATCAAGCGGTAGTTGGTCGGCGCTGACCTTCGGGTTGCGGTTCGATTTCAAATCCATGTTGTGTCCTGATTCAATCAAAAATGGTAAGTCGTCGGGGTGCTTTACTTTCGATGTCCGACTCCTTTGCAGAAGCGGTGCCAATCGATCGAGATCCGGCCCATTTAATTCGCAAATGCTTTGCTAGCAAACATTTAACGCAAAAACGACCTCTGTTGCCGAAACGAAACGTGTTGCCAAAGGTCCACACCGAATGATGTGGCAATCTGTAGGGAATAGTGATAAAAGTCACTCAAACCGGCCCTGCCACGACATTCTCGCGCGTGTTGCGATTGCGAAACGCGGTTTGGCGTACGTGTATTTCTGAGTCAACGCGTTGGCCGCCATGATGCCTAAACACCTCATGAAATGAATCCAACATTTCAAATCCGAAACCGCCAAGCAACGATCCAGCGATCGGTCCTGCCTTTTCAGGTCCTCATGGTGACGTTGGCTTGTATTTTCGTAGTGCCCTCCGGCACGGCGACCGCTCAGTTCCACGAGTCATTCGAAACCGCTAAGCCATCTTGGCGACGAGGCGAATCCGACTGCCACGTGCCCCACCAGCAATGGAAACAGACTCGATCCAACGAAGTCGAGCTACGCAATCGATTTGAAAAGATCGAGTTCGCTTGTGGGACCGGTACGCGATTAATGGTCACTCATGCGGTGCCGCCCGCCATGGTGATTTCTGACTTGAAGCCGTCGGTCCGCATCAAGGCTTCTCGTGCGGGAGTTCAAATGTGGGTACAGGTGGTGCTGCCACACGTTCCGTCTCCCGATGGGACGGGCCCACTAAAGGCCCTGCTGCTAGGCCCGGCGTACCAGCAAACTGGAGCTTGGCAGACAATTGGTTTTGACGGCAAAACCCACAACCTGCAAACCCAGCTTACCGAACAACTATGGTTACTGCGCAATAAGGTAGGAAACCAGGGAAAGGATGTTCTGGCTCGCGATGCCTACGTCGACGCGATTTTCTTGAACCTGCATTGCGGTACGGGCAAAACGATCGTTCAGATCGACGATTTGAAAGTTGATGGAACCGTCGACGCAAGTAAGATCGCGGAAAAAGTTCGGATTCATGGAACGCTCAAGTCACCCAATCAGAAGTCACCCAATCAAGAAAAAGTGGATGCGTCGAGTGTCAAGCTGGCCAGTATGAACCGAGCCATCGAGAAGCAACCTTCGCTGGTCGTTCGCGATGGCACCGTGCTGCTAGTCAAGAAGAAACCCTTTTTCCCTCGCATCATTGAACATCAGGGTGAACCGTTCGATTTCCTCAGTGCGATCGGCTTCAACACGATCGAACTGCGCCAAACGGCGACCGAGGCTCAACTGGAAGAAGCTCGTCGGCTGGGAATGTGGATCGTCTGCCCTCCCCCGACGTCGATTGGCCTGACTTCGATTTCGTTCCGTTACGACCGAGTCCTCGCATGGTCGGTGGGCCGGAACCTGACGGGACGAAACCTGAAAACCATTCATCAACGGGTGCGTGAGATACGACAGTCAGACCAACGCGAAGGTCGACCCATCGTTGCCAACGCCAGTTCCCATTGGAACATGATCTCGCAGACGGCCGACATCCTCTCGGTCGGGCTCAAGCCGTTGGGCACAAGTTTTATCGCCAGCCGCTACAGCGATTGGATCACCGAACGCAGCCAAGCGGTTGCTAACAGCAAGCCCGTCTGGGTGGACCTGCAAACGCAACTCTCACAGGCTCAGCTTGACCAGATTTCAGCAATCTCCAGCCAAGTGCCACCAACTCCTGTCGAACCGCAACAGTTAAAATTCCTAGCCTACGAAGCGATTGCGGGCGGAGCACGCGGTTTGCGATTCACCTCGCGGTCTCGCTTCGACGCCCCGGATCCTTCGACTCAACTTCGCGCGATGACCATCGAGTGGCTCAACGGGCACTTGGATGTCATTCATCCGTGGCTGGTCGGTGGAGCAGTACTGGGCGAATTGCCACTGGGGAATGACTCACTAGAAGTAACCGCTTTGCAGACCAGTCGCTCTCGGCTGCTACTGATTCAGCGGCCAACCCATCACGAGCAGTTTTGGGCAGGTGACGTGCCGCCGGTGCCAGTCGCGTTCGAGGACCCTTCGACCACGTTCACCGACCGCGCTTGGCAGATCACTGAAACCGGCTTGCAACCATTGTCGCATCAACGCAATCCGGCAGGCAACCAGATCCGCATCGACGCCTGTCCGTACTCGACCGCAGTGATTCTGACTCAAGACCCGTTGGTGGTCAGTCAAGTGAATCAATCCTTTTCGCGTCCGGGGAAACAGAGCCTATTCAATCTGCACCTAGAAATCTCACGGCAGTGGCTGGCAATTATGCAGCTGATTGACAAACAGATGACCTTGATGGGACAGAGCGTGCCGGCAGCCAGTGGATCACTGAATGAAACGATTAATGCCTTTCGCACCGTCGACTCGATGGTGGCGCAAAACAGTGATGCTACAGCGCTCAAACATCTTCATCAGGCCGATCAGTATCTGTCTTTTGTGCGAAGAGAATTTATGGCTCCAACCTTGGGGTCGTTTCAGTCCAAAACTTCATCACCCTTCGTATCACATTGCAGCCTAATCCCGTTGCACTGGGGTTTGGCGCTGCGACTGGGAGAGTCACGCTGGAAGCCGAATGGCTTGGCGGGCGGTGACTTTGAAAATCTACAGCACATGCTGGCCGCCGGATGGGAGAACCATCGACTTGACGAATCTCAGTTTGCCACCAAAGTGGAACTGACTGAAAATGCAAAAGTGGACGGTCGCTATGGATGTCGGCTGGCTGTCGACCTGAAACCCGGTTCCACGACCATCAATGGCCCAATCGAATCGCCGCCCTTGTGGATCTCGACGCCGCCCGTTTCAGTCAAAGGGGGTCAATTGATTCGAATTCACGGCTGGGTCAACATCCCGCGAACCATCGCCGCCAATCAGGACGGCTTAACCATTATGGATTCAATATCGGGTGCTCCGCTGATGGAGCGAATCCCAGTCACCCAAGGCTGGCAGGAGTTCACGCTATACCGTTCTGCGACGGCGAATACGGATTTGAAGATCACCTTTTCCCTGACCGGTCTCGGCGAAGCCATGCTGGACGAAGTCACCGTGCGAGCTATCGATCTCCCTCCCGTCCAGCGAGAAGCTCGACAGGCCAGCAAGCCGTAGGTCGTAGGCCGCCACCTGAACCAGCATTTGAGCAGTGATTTCGTGTCGCAGTGCACGGCATTAAATTCACTCTTGACGACGTTTTCATAGCTGAGTGCCCTCAGTTTTCGGCTCTTCCGAAAAGTTAGTGGGATGTAGGCAAC
>CAZLYM010000073.1:6798-16944 GCA_964563475.1 uncultured Pirellulaceae bacterium | reverse complement strand
ACATTCACGCCGGGATCTGGGACAAAAGACTCACCCCCGATTAACGGTGGTGACCTTTTTTCACCCAGCAATCCCTGATAAATTCGCGATGACCTGAAAACACCCTAGGTCCTCTTCCCCAAATCGGTTTCTCGGACTCGCCGCAAGTCTCACTCGGCGTCACCGAGGCCCCTGCTACGTAAACTCAGGAGGATTTCATGTTGCCTGTCTGCCCGACAATGCGCTCTCCACACAACAATCGTACTTTACGACTGCTTGCTCACCGAACGTTCTTCATTCTTTCTGTGCTGTTGTTTGGCACAATCGTTAGCTGCCATGATTCGGCGTCCGCCCAAGAAGCGGGCTCGCAAACGATGACGCTTTCGGATCATCAACAAAAATGGCGGAAGATCAACCAATCGCTCGACGAGGTACAGCAGAAGCTCGACTCGGGCGAAGGTGACGCCGAGGCCCTTCGTGTTCAGTACGCCGACCTAGTCGATGAAGCCAATTCTGCCATCGAGAACATTCGCAAGGCTGCGCTGAATCAGATCGAGTCAAGCGATGGAAAAGACCCCGCCGCGACTCGTGCGATCATGGGGATCTTACTAAACGCCGCCAAAGCAGGCGACGATGCGCAGGTTTTGAAAACCGGCGATTTTTTGATCAAACAGAAAACCAACCCAATCTGGTTTGAGACCGCTGCCAAATCGCAACGAATTCCGGTCGATGCTCGAGAAATTTTCGATGAGTTGCTGATCCGGCAACGAGAAGCGGCAGCCGATGATCTTCCGCACGTCCAACTGACCACAACTAAGGGCGAAATGGTTATCGAGCTTTTCGAAAACCAAGCCCCTGAGACCGTCGGAAACTTTATCAGCCTTGTCGAAGCCGACTTTTATCAGGACATCTTCTTTCATCGTGTGCTCGAAGGTTTCATGGCTCAAACGGGTTGCCCGTTAGGAACGGGAACCGGCGACCCCGGATACAAGATTGAGAGCGAATGTGATGACGTGCCCGATGCTCGTCCGCATTTCACCGGCAGCCTCTCAATGGCTCATGACGGCAAGGATATGGATTCTGGAGGCAGTCAGTTCTTCCTGACTTTTGATCGCACAGATTTCTTGGATGGGCAGCACACAGTTTTTGGCCGCGTCATCGAGGGCATGGAAGTGCTGGAAAATTTGCAACGAACTCACGTCTCCATCAACCGCCGTGAAGAAGAAATCCCTGACATTAAGAAGGACAAAATCCTTTCGGCGAAAGTGATTCGCAAACGTGAACACGTTTACCGGCCCAACAAGGTTGGAGTCGACGAACCGCCATTGGAGAATCCTAAAACTGCTGAAGAGAAAGAGCTTGCGGAAACGTCAGACACCAACGACGAGACACCGGAAGATAAATCAGAGGCATCTGATCAAGCTTCAGATGATTCAGATGAAAAACCTGAGGAATAATTCCGCCATATGATTAAGTCGGAGAGAGCGGAATTTGTGCTGGCGAGACTTCAGGCGTTGTACCCCAATCCGCCGGTGCCGCTCGACCACTCCAACGCCTTCACGTTGCTGGTCGCGGTTCTGTTGAGTGCTCAGTGTACCGATGAGCGCGTGAACATGGTAACGCCCGAACTGTTCGCCAAGGCCGACAACGCACGCGACATGGCCAAAGTCCGCGTTCCCACAATTCTCAGGATCATCCGTTCGTGCGGCCTATCCCCTCGGAAGTCAAAAGCAATCTCGGAGCTTTCCAAGATTCTGGTCGACGAGCATGACGGCGAAGTTCCTGCCGACATGGAAGCGCTCGAACGACTACCGGGCGTCGGTCACAAAACGGCCAGCGTTGTGATGGCTCAAGCGTTTGATGTTCCTGCCTTTCCCGTGGACACTCATATCCATCGCTTGGCTCAACGGTGGGGCCTGACCCGCGGCAAAAACGTCAAGCAAACCGAAGCAGACTTAAAACGAATTTTTCCAGAACACACTTGGAATGACTTGCATTTGCAAATCATCTTCTACGGTCGCGAACACTGTACCGCTCGAGGCTGCGACGGCACCGTTTGCGAAATCTGCCAGCACTGTTATCCGAATCGGAAAAAACCTTTCGTCGCCAACAAAGCGTGACACCGCCAAGGTTCACTCGCTAGATTCTTCCTCGGTCGCGGAATAGTTGTCGTCCCAATTTTTCTCTGTCGGTTCGCCCAGTCGACCAACACGTTTGGCGACTGCCATGGCTACCGTGGCGTCCCCGGTAACGTTGACCGCCGTTCGGCACATGTCCAACGGTCGATCAATCGCAAAGATTAGCGCGAGGCCTGCTGAGGGAACTTGAATCGCCTCAAGCACGATTACCAGCATCACCATCCCAGCCCCCGGGACGGCAGCCGACCCGATAGAAGCAAGACTCGCCGTCATGACGATCGTCAGCTGTTGCTGCAAGCTCAGATCAATCCCAAGGACCTGAGCGATAAACACGGCAGCGACCGATTGATAGAGGCTGGTCCCGTCCATGTTCACCGTCGCGCCGATGGGCAGCACGAAACTGCTGACTTCGCGGTGCACGCCCAAGTGCTCTTCCACCCGTTCCATCGTCACCGGAAGCGTTGCCGCACTTGAACTGGTTGAAAACGCAAGCAACTGAGCCGGCATGATTCCCGCGAAGAAAAACCTCATCGACTTTCCGGTCATCAACCAGACAATCCCTGGGTAAACAACCAGTATCATCAACGCCAACCCAGCCACAACACAGAAACCGTATTGAATCAACGCGAACAAGATATCGAGTCCTGGCGATTCAACGACCAGAGTCGCCAGTAATGCGAATACCCCCACGGGTGCTGCCAGCATGATCAAATCGATCAGCTTCAAAATAACTTCATTGATCCCGTCAAAGACGGCTTTGACCGGAGCCGCACTGGTCGGTTCGATCAAAATCAATCCCACGCCAAAAAAGATGGCAAAGAAGATGACTTGCAACATGCTTCCGTTGCTCGAACTCGCTTGGAAAATGTTGTCCGGAACCATGTCCACCAGCGGTTGCAGTGGTCCGCTCGATTTTTGTTTCTTGGCCTGATCCTGAATCATGCCCAACTTTTTCGTGGTCGCGTCAGCCTTCGAGTCATCCGACGCCGCGTCATCACTAGGCATCGCTGCCAACAAGCCAGCACGCGTTTCATCCGACACACTACGGCCGGGCTGGAAAACATTCACGATCACCAAACCAATGACCACGGCAATCACCGTCGTCATCAAGTACAGCCCAATCGTCTGAAAACCCATGCTCGACAGGCGAGACAAATCTTGCAGGTCGGAAACTCCTTTGATCAGTGACGCAACAATCAACGGAATCGCGATCATCTTCAGCAGTCGTATAAAGATCGTCCCAAACGGTTTGATCCAGTCGATGGTCAGTTGCTGATAGCCCAACATGACGGCCACCCAGCCAAAGAGTAAACCGGCAGCCATCCCAATCAGAATCTGCCAATGCAAAGCCAGACGCGGTTTGCTTCCACCATTTTTAGTAGGGTTGTTCATTGGTTCTCCTGACGCTCCAGATCCTTTTGGCCATAGCGGCCACGAAACTGTTCGGCAGGGTATTTTGAACGGTTCTTTTCCATCTTTTCACGAACGGTCTTTGCGATATCAAGTTCCAATTCATTAGCCATCGCCAACGCGTAGCACAACACATCCGCCAATTCTTCCCCGACCATTTCGATTGAAGCTGCATCCAGCTGACGAGACTGCGGCTGAGTCAGCCACTGAAAATGCTCCATCAACTCAGCGGCCTCGATCGCGATCGACATGCTCAAATTTTTTGGGCTGTGGAACTGTCGCCAATCTCTTTCAGCAACAAACTGACGCATGTCGTCCTTCAAATCTTCGACGGACGTGTTCAAATCCGATACAAGAGAAGGATCTACGTTTTCGTTGTCAGACACTGCGGCCTCAACTTCGGTGGATGGGAGCCTGTTTCGAACGCGACATACGCTCATCGCGAGTGCTCAATTTAGCCGAAAAGAGAGAATCTATCGTCCCCTGAAACAAAATTTCAAAGGGTCAAGCAACGAATCGATTCAAAGATCATCGAAGCGAGATCGCGGGGCACTGCGACACAACGCGGGAACGGCGTGAGAACGCCTAGCCGTCAATCGAAACCAAAGCCGCCTTCAATGCTTCGAATTCGTCCTTGCAGCAAGGGCAATTTTTAAGATGCTCCTCGACACGCCGCATGGATTCGCACAATGGCTGATTGGCAAGATGAGCTTCCGCAAATTCCGCAACGCGGCCAAAGCAACCCTCACAATCCATGTCATCTGGCGTGGTGGTTACCGCCATTTGCACGAGTGATCGGACTTGTTGTTCGCTAAGACTCATCGTTGCTTGCTTTACTTTCGACGCTTGGTCGTATCTCTTGTTTAGGAAAAAACCGCTAAAACTTCATCGGCACTATGCCCCGCAGACTCAAATCCGGTTTTGAGCCGCTTCCTTGCATCGTGAAACATTTTGTAAACGGCATTGCGATTGCTTCCCGTTCGGGAGGCAATTTCTTCCACCGGCATACCACCCAGCAACGATCTGACGACAACACGCTGTTTCTCTGTCAGCTCACCATCGATCAATTCCGAAAGTGTACTCAACATCGATTTTTTAGCCGCCTGTTGCTGAGGATCGCCCGCAGCAACATCCGCCACATCAAACGACAAATCCCCTCCACCCGAGATCGCGTCGAGCGAAACATCTTTAAAATGCTTTCGCCGCAACTGGCTGATCCCAGTCCGGATGGAAATCGAAATCGCCCAAGTTGTGAACTTGCTGCGACCTTCGAATGAATCCAATGACTTCAAAACCTTCAACAAGGACTCTTGCGCTACGTCTTCGCAGAACGTTTCGTCCTTACCACGAGGCAAAAACGCTGACCGCAGGCCCTTAACGAGAATCTCACGAAGCTCGCCAATTGCCTCGGGCTGGTCAGGGCTATCCACCCTTAAACGCTCAAGCCAAATCGAATTGGAAGTCTCTGTCGACATACTTTGCCGTTCAATAATTGGACGAGTCCGGGGAAACAACCCTTACCCGCTTCTGGAAAATACCATTAAAACAGTTGGATATATGGCTTGCAACCACCACAAAATCAGCGTTTCTCAAGGGTTTTTGCCACTGCCCCGGTCAAAACAGCGTCATTTCGACGTTGGACGTACGCAACCACGACCCCAGAATCCACGTCGAAATCCGCGGGAATCGCTAGCTCGACCTGACCTTCACTCTGCGTCAATCGCTGTGATTTGAAGGACCGTACGACATTGACATGACTTAACGTTCGGCCGCGATTTTCTCCTCGGGGAACTTCATTGCCGGCTTTGGACGAAACGAGTGCCACGTTCAAACGATGATCCTCGACGGCCCCATCAATCTTGAAGGCGACCTTCGCCAAAGCCGAGGCCCGATCAATCTGAGATTGCAACCGAATCTGCGACTTGGCCTCGCCAGCCAACCCCTTTTTGATTGCAAGCCGAGCTTTCGACTCGCTCCCACCGTTAAACTCCCAAGTTCCATTGACCACCATTTGAGGCGTGTAGACTCGGCGACTGGACCACGCCTTGGCATAAGCTTGCTGCAGAGCCGTACTCTCGGGCAAGCTGTAAGGATCATCCCATCCCAGTCGGTTCCAATAGTCGACATGAAACGAGAGCAGAAACACAGGCTGGTCGTCATCAATCGATTCGGCCAAGCTTGATAGGACTCGGTCAGCCGGTGGACAGCTGCTGCAGCCTTGCGAAGTAAACAACTCGACAACCGCAAAACCCGACGCACTGCGATCTTTGCTTGAGGACCCCACTTCATCAGCGAGGCTCATGCCACAAACCGAGAACAAACCGATCGCCAGAGAGGCAATCATCCACCAAGCTTGGATCATCACGACAGTTACTTTCAAGAGAGGATAACAGCAAATCGAAACGACCAGCAGCGAGTAGCTCACACACCGGTCGTTCGTTACGTCTCTACATCATACTCTTTTGGTAAGCGTCTTGTTCATTCGTTCGTACTCAAACGCACAAACCAGATATCAAACAGTAAGCTGGGTCACTCGTAATCGTGAACCGCTCAACTGTTTCGCTTAAAAGCGATTCGTTCCTTCGCCAGCAGCGGTCGATGCACTTGGATTGACCTTGAAGTTCTCTTCACACCACTTTTTCCACGATGCAACTAACTTGCCGCGATCGCCTGATCCATCGGCAAGTGACTCACCGGACCAGTGTTCCAACAAAGCCAGCGCCGCTCGAACAGATGCCTTGTCATTTCGCTCAGCGATACTGATCAGTTCGTGATAATGTCGGCCATCTCGCGGCTTACGAGCCACCGACTTCAATGCATTAAGTACCTCTGGCGCGCTTGAGGGCTTCAGCATCGGAAGGGTACTGACCAAGTACGACCAGTTCTCTCCGTCAGGCTGCTGAGCCAATCCGATCGCAATGTCACTGCGACGGTAGTCTTCCTGCTGCCACAACTTACGCAAGTAAACCATTCCCTGCTCGTCACCACTTTGCGCCAGCAACGCAATCACGCCAAGACGAACCTGAAGCGACCGAGCATCCTTCTGACCAGCAAACTGTTTATCTAGGTCGATCAAGCGATTCAACATCTGATCATCCAGCTTCACTGGAACGTGGTAGAACGCGGGAATCAATGCACTAGCGTAGTCCTTGGGATGATCCAAAACCTCATCCAGATGAGCCGCGTTGACGTACTGGCAGTAACTCTCCAGAGCCATATCAACATAGCCCTGAAAACTGGAACCTACTCCTTCAACAGATCGTGAAGACTGCATGAAGCGAAGCATCGCCAGCAATTCATTATTCGTTATGTTTGCAGCAGAAGTTCGAAGCTGCATCGCTACCGCCAGACGTTCCGCATGGTCAATCTCTTCATCGTTCAGGTAGGCCTCAAGACGCCCTTCCAACGATGCCGTTCCAAGGTAGCCGAGCAAACGAGCCAGCTCAAGGTTGATGACTGAATCAGCCGACGGAAACTCGCTGGCAATTCGGCGTGTGAAACCGGGGATGTCGTTCGCAGCAACCTGAGCCTGAACCAATGCAAGTTGCATTGCTCGCAACATGTCGACGAAATCCGTATCGCTGACAAATCCTTCCATGAACTTGCTGCCACGAGCAAGGATACTGTAGGAAGTATCCAGCTTGGGTTCGGTAATCGACAAAGCTACCGCTCCTTGGATAAACAAACGCTTGTCATCCGTCGTCAGAATCTCTTCTTTCCAACGAGCAGATGGGATTCTTTCCAACAGACGCCGTGCCACGAATGCCTCGGTTCGATCTTCTGATTTCAGCAACGCTGCCAGAGCAGAAAACTCAGGCTCGGCGCCCAGCGACAGCATCGCTTCCGCAGCTGCTCGTCGCACCATCGGTTCAGGATCCTCAAGCAACAGGTTCAATACTTGCTGATTGCGGATGTCTCCGGATGCCGCACACAGCATGGCCACCTGAGATCGAATCTCTGGCTCTGGAGCCGTTGTCAGGCTACCCAACAATCGGGCATCGTACTTTGGTCCGTAAAGGACCATCAATTGCATCGCGCGAACTCGGAACCGTGCCGGGTTTTGAACTTCCGTCGCCACGCCTCGAATCGAATTGGCCCACTCGCGACCCAAGGCAATTTTTAGCTGCGCCACGTTCTGCCGAGCCCAACTGGAATCGGGTTGCGGATGCCGAATGACTTTGGCCAAATCAGAATCAAATTCCAGCATTTCCTCAGGGATTTCTCCCTTCCAACGAACGCGATACAAGCCGCCAACCGAACCAAGATCGCCGGTGGCAATGTACATCATGCCATCTTCACCAATCGTAAGATCTGTGATGTCAAAATTCTTCCCGGTTAGAAACGTTTTTACGCTACCAGTGTAGCCAGCCCCTGATGAGCTCGTGCGAACGCCGTAAATTTCCCCGGTCGCACGGTTTGCTGTGAACAACATGTCGTGGAAACGAGTGGGGAATTGCATGTGGCGATAGACGACCGAACCGGTTGGCATTCCGCTTCTCAATTGGCAGACGGGTTGGACCACATCGACTAGGTGGCTCGGAAATTTCCCTGACCCACTGCGCCATCCAAGCTCCGCACCGGATGGAACGTGGAACACCATCGAAGGCCGATACCATGGCAATTTCGCGTCAGCAGCATTGTCACTGTCACAAACAAACAGCTGGCCAGCATTGCCAAATACAAGATCCGTCGAGTTTCTCAGTCCGCCCGCAAAGGTTTCAATTTGTGTCCCATCAAGCGAACATCGGACAATCGTGCCGCCTGGAGCCGCAACACCCGCAGCATGACCTTTCGGATCCTCCATTCGAGGAACCACGTTTCCTTCGTAGGGTCGTTTGTATGGACTGCTGTCACTCACAGGGCGATCAACTCGGCTTCCGTTACCCAACACCATGTAGATCATCGCGTCAGGCCCAAGTCGCAAACCATGAGGCCCATGGTCTCCAGCTTCTCCGGTGAATTTACACAACGCCTTGGCCGGTTCAAGCGTCCCAGTGTCGTCTGTGTCGGACAGACGGTACAGCGCCAAGCCGGAAGGACCGTCACCCGTAACATACACTTCCCCATTGATTGGAAGGATTCCACCGCAGTTTTTCACTTTGTCACAGTACACACGGACGCGCCCGGGATCATTTGCCGCCAGCGTCAGGTCCGCAATCATCAGCGGCCCGTCTTTGCGTGAAAACAGTAGCTTGCCGAATTCATTGAATTCCATTGCTACGATGGGACCAACTACTTGGCTGGTCAACACCTGCTCAATAACAAATTCCGAGTCAAGCTCAAACCGGTTCGACTTCGATTTTGGAGGAGCAAAACCAAGGGGTGCAACCGGAGCAACCCGTTCTGCGGCTGAACCAACAATATTCGTTTCTCTGATGTCCTTCGACTGAGCCGCTGACGTGGAAACTTGTGCTACCGGCACCGCTTGCTTCTTCACTGTTTCTGATTGTGTACTCGTCTGACTGGCTGGCGAAACACCAGCGGCTTTCGATGCTATTGTGGATGGAGCAGGCTGCGTTTGTTGCGTTGTCTGCGCAGTTTTTGGGCGTCCTAAATCGGACGAAATTGCTAGTGCACGAGCCTTCAACCATCCCATGTCGTTGTAACCATTTTGCGTCCAACCAGTAACCAGTTGATTGCGAGTCTTCCAAGTATCGTTGGTCACCATGCTACGCCAACGAGTCTCATCACGTTCTTTGATTCGCACCTTCAACGCAATGCCTGGCTGAACACTGCTCAAATGCGAAACCTTGACCGCAACCAAGTTGACGCCCGGCTTTACATACGAAGACACATCCAGCGTGTTTTCGCTGCCGTACGATTCGCCTTTGCTGACCAAGCGGTTGTTGATGTATAGCTCGTACTCGTCCCCCGCAGCGAAAATGATCTGGGCCTTGTCAGGTTTGATCAGCGTGAATTTGCTACGAAAATAACAGTCACCCTGAGCCTTTTCTCCAGCGACGCCATCTACTTTCGGTGACCAGATCCATTTGGCGGTCTGGGCAGAGGCTTCCGCCTGTCCCAACAGACAAGCTAGAAGCAATGTCAATCCAAACACCATCCGAAGTCGACCCATTCGGGCGATTCTCAATCCTCTCCCGTGGCTAAGTTCTATCTTTGGATCGTCCATGATCACTCCTGATTCGCTTGGTTAGCTAATTGTTCTCTGACCTTAGAAAGCCGTTAGGGCAATGCCTACACACATCGCGCATAACGATGGAACGAGGCAATCCGCGCCGGCTCCATCGATAAAATCGGCAAACTCAGCCTGATTGTTTGGCTCGGTTTACGAATTTATGTGCATTTGTTGCAAGTCGTAGCAGAGCAAAGATGCCAGCACTTGGCACCAGCATTGAGCGCTAGCACGCGACCTGAAGCCACTCGCTAACCATGGAGAAGGTGCATGGGTAAATTGAGTCGCTTGCGGTATCGCCTATAGGCGAAATAGCACGCTTCTGGAAAAGCCGGCACGACAACAACCGCAACGCTCGCGATAGCACAAGTGCGCATCCCCAAGCAAAAGGCCACCCGGGGAAGATCAATCGCACCTACGTGGATGCGAACGACAATCTGGAACCGCCAAACTGGGCCCCCACGATGCAAGGACCGCACGATGCCG
>CAZLYM010000073.1:0-6698 GCA_964563475.1 uncultured Pirellulaceae bacterium | reverse complement strand
GCCCAATCAAACCGCTATTTCGACGCTAGCTGAACGATTCCGTTATCGGCGTCACGACATTCCACTTCTAGGAATTCCGGGAACACGTTTTCTCGGCCCAGAATGCGAATGTTCATATTCTGTTCGCCTTCCAACTCCGACAACTCTCGACGTTTCTGATTGTTCAGATACGACGCCACGCTTTCGTTGACTCGAACCGTAACGCTGGCACAGCTTGCTTGCTGCTTGGCACGCATCAACAGTCGAATCACATCCAACGCCATGCTCTCTTCGGTTTTCACGTTTCCGCGGCCAGAACAGCACGGACATTCCTGATAGAGGCTTCGCTTGAGCCCAGGCTTGATCCGCTGCCGAGTCATCTCGACCAAGCCAAACGGGCTGGTTCGAAGAATCTTCGTCCGAGCCCGATCGCGTTTCATGCAATCCTTGAGCGTATTCTCGACTCCGCGACGGTGTTTCTCGCGACGCATATCAATGAAGTCATTCACAATCACGCCCCCGAGATCACGAAGGCGCAACTGCCGCGAGATTTCTTTGGCGGCAGCCACGTTCAAACGAAAAGCCGAATCCTCCGCCGAGTCATCCGTGCGAAAGCTCCCACTGTTAACGTCGATGGCAACCAACGCCTCGGTCTGGTCGATCACAATCGAGCCACCATCGGGCAACGGCACCTCACGCGCGTGAATCTTGGCGATTTCCATTTCGACGTTGTACTGATGAAACAACGGTTGTTTCCCCGAGTACAACTGCAAGCGATCCGAAGCCTTGGGCATGATCAGTTTTAGAAATTCCTGAGCCCGATCCTTGGCGTCTTCGTTATCAATGATGATATTGTCGATGTCAGGCGTCAGCATGTCACGAATCGTGCGAATGATCAGGTCGCTCTCTTCATAAATATGGGTCGGCGCGGGAACCTCTTTGACGCGTTTGACAATCGATTTCCAAAGTCGCAACAAGTACGCAAGATCGCGTGAAAGGTCTCGCTTCGAGCGTCCGGCGCCTGCGGTTCGAACAATAAAGCCCAGCCCTTTGGGCGGACGTAATTCGTTCAGATATCCCTTGAGCTTCCGGCGCTCATCATCGTCCTCGATTTTCCGAGAAACGCCCACACGCCCCAAAGCCGGCATCAATACCAAGTAGCGTCCGGGGATACTGATGTAGGTCGACAGCGTTGGACCTTTGTTGCCGATTCCTTCCTTGATCACTTGGACCAGAACTTCGTCACCACGTTTGAAAATCTCCTGAATCGGAGGCTTGAAACGAGGGCGAAAACCGCCCGAAGCCGGCGGGCGATGGCGAGAGCGTCCACTGGCAACGGCTTGTGCCGCTTCGGCCCGCTCTTTACGCATCAGTTCTTCAGGGTCGTAGCCACCCTGACGAAAGTAGTTGGGCTCAACATCGCTGATGTGCAAGAAACCATTTCGTCCAACACCAAAATCAACAAACACCGCTTGGATGCTTGGCTCCAGATTGACGACTTTTCCCTTGTAGACGTTTCCAACGTAATTGTCTTGGCTAGCACGTTCAACGTACAGCTCTTCTAGCCGCCCGTCTTCAACGATCGCAATTCGGCATTCTTCCGATTGCGACGCGTTGATCAACATTTCTTTCTTTTTCATCTTGTATGATTTTCTTCTTTGAGCGATCTGAAAGCCATCGAGGGATAGACGATCGCAGGTAATTGTTTTGATAATTCGGCTTTTCTGACGCGAGCATCGAAGATGAAACATCTCGATACCCATGGCCATGGGCCGACAATAGAGCCAGTGTTTTGCCTGTCGATTGACAGTCGTCAACGATCGCACCAAAGGATCCCGTCGCACGAAAAACCGTGATCAAGGTGAAATCCCTCAGGACCGAAGCCCGTGAAAAAAGCAAACGCAAACTGGCGACCAGATCGGTGGTGTGACTTGCGCGGCACTCTTGGCTGCGCGAGACGTTGCTCATGGCAACGCGGCCGATCGGTAAAACGTGTCTGAGTACAGACTGAGTGGACGATGCAGGTCGAGATAAGGCCCGGACAAATCGAATCGTGTTCGCGAAGGCCATCGAGTGAAAGCGTTTTGCTTCGACCTCGCCTCCGAACGAACCGCTGGCATCAGCATTGCGGTTTGACCACATGCTTTGCAACCAGCAAATCGACTTTTCTATTTCGGGTATCAAACTGGCAATATCGTCCGTTAAAACTGTTCATCTAACGGCCAAAAAACTGGCCACGACTGGGATCTTGAAAAACTATACGTTGTCCGACTCCGCTTCCAACGCTTTGGCGGCTTGGACCTCGGGGAAACCAGATTGCAGCAGATCTTCAAGTTCCGCCACCGCCTCGCCCGCATCCTCTCCCGCCGCCTCAATGATGATCTGTGCTCCCTGAGCCGCGCCAAGCGTCAGAATTGAGAGCACACTCTTTCCGTCGATTCGAATATCTTCCTTGATCAGTTCGATGCTGCTTTTGAACTTCGCTGCCGTTTCCGCAAAAAGGTACGCAGGGCGCATGTGCAAACCTTGCGGATTGGAAATCGTAACAAGCGAGGATCGTGTGACAGAATCAGGCATGAATCAAGCCAAAAACAAACTTAAGTCGACCGAGGTCATGACGGAAACATCAGGACAGCGGCCGAATGGACATCAACTGACAGAAGTCAGGAAACAAACTGGTTGTTGTCCGCTTCTTCGAGAATCTGCTGAATATCTTCAGAAGAATTTGCCTGCTTTAAGAAACGGCAGAAAGTTTCATCCTGCAATTGCTTGGAAATATTTTCCAAAGCACGCAAATGGTCACTTGGCTGATCGGGAGGAGAGATCAGCATAAAGAAAAGCTGAACCGTTTCACCGTCCAAGCTCTTGAAATCAACGCCTGTCTTGCTGACTCCAACGGTTCCAACAGGCTTGCTGACGCTGGGGTGCTTAGTATGAGGAACAGCGATACCACGGCCGATACCCGTACTACCCAACTCCTCACGCTCAAGAACCTTCGCCACGATGGCGTCCTGTTGGTCCGCTTCCAATGCACCAGATTTAACTAGGCCGGCGATCAATTCGCGAATGACGCCTTCCTTGTCAGTAGATGACAGCTCAGCCGCAATGGCTGACTTCGTCACAAAATCCGAAAACTTCATCAAATATTCCTTATAAACTGTGGATTAACTGCACGCGGTCATCGATCTTGGATTCACTCTAATGAGGTTCGCCCAAGTTGTCAGAAGAAGGAAACTAACCTTCGTCCTTGTGATCGTGATGACGGTGTGCAGTGAGTTTTTCTTTATGTTTTTTGAGTTGTTGTTCCATTTTCGCCATCGCACTATCGAGGGCCGTCACAACATTGGTTCCAGTATCGGATGCGAAAAAATCATTCGCGTGCTCCGCCGAAGCAATGATCTCGACCTTCGGGCTGTCAGTGTTGATCAGGTCGGCGATAACCTGAATCCCTGTCAGTCGGTCGAAAAAGCGTGGAAGCTTGGCAACCTTGTTCTTGATCGTGTCCTGAGCTGACTCGCTCACCTGGCCATGTCTGGCAGTGAATAAAATCTCCACAACTCCTCCGTAGCTGAATTTTTGCCGCCTAGCTCGAGCCCGAAAGTCGGACACTCCAAACGGCAACTTGAATTGTAGTGGTTCCGATATCGACCAGCCATCGGTAATTTCGACGGGAAACTGGCAATATTTGCCTTTCCAAGCGATCTCTGTCTCCGAAGCGACCCTAAACACAGCTTAACGGATTACCGGCCTCATCGAAACCATCGGTGACATGTTGTATCGGCGGATAAGCCGCCCTCGCTGAACTTTCAGCCGTCAGACTCGGATATGGTGCGTACGACGCTCCAAAGCCGCTTTTTTTACGGTGCTATCCAACCGCGTTAGACCCCACCTATTAGATACGCCAAAAAAGCCCAAGTTGTCGGTCTCGATTTCGGCTGAATCGCAAATTGCGCGAAAAAACGTGCCAAAATACGATTTCTTGGCCAGCACCCGTCCATCATTTTCGAACCCAGCGTTCGAACGAGTAATCAAATTGGTTGCGATCGTCCGCTTCATGCCGCTCGCTTTCGACCGCGTCCCAACCTGTCCAATCAATCTCGGGCAACCAAGTATCGCCATCGATGGTGGTATGAACTCGCGTCAGAAAAAGGTCGGTCACCTGCGGTATCGCCTGGCGATAGATCTCCGCTCCTCCAACCACAAAGGGCAATGCGTCGCCCTGATCACGGGCGTACTTGACCGCATCATCGACCGAGTGAACGACCGCAGCGCCCTCGAATTGAAAATCCGTCTGCCTTGTGACGATGACGGTATGCCGGCCCGGCAGCAGCACGCCAATCGATTCGAACGTTTTTCGCCCCATGATCATGTGATGCCCCATCGTCAGCTTCTTGAACTGCTTCAAGTCTGCCGACAACCGCCACGGAAGATCTCCCTCCCTGCCGATCAAACCGTTTTCCGATGCCGCCACGATCATGGCGAGGGGTTGCGCGTGACTCATTGAGTATTCTCGCACCTACAAAATGTTGGAACCGGTCGTAGCGATGCTCCACTCGGAGCCAACCAAACGCCTTAACCCTAAACGGCGACCGCAGCTTTGATGTGCGGATGAGGATCGTAGCCAAGCAACTGAAAATCATCAAACGTAAAATCGAAAATCGAATCTGGCACCCGATCGATCTTCAGCGTCGGCAACGGGCGTGGCTCACGCTCCAGCTGCAGCTTTGCTTGGTCCAAATGGTTGGAATACAAATGAGCGTCACCCAGCGTGTGAACAAAATCACCGGGCTTCAGCCCAGTCACCGCCGCAACCATCGATACTAATAAAGCGTAAGAGCTAATATTAAAAGGAACCCCTAGAAACACATCGGCACTGCGTTGGTACAGCTGGCACGAGAGCTCACCATTGGCCACGTAAAATTGGAAAAATGCATGACAGGGTGGCAGCTTCATGTTGGGAACCTCTGCCACATTCCACGCACTGACGATCAACCGTCGCGAATCAGGATTCGTCTTGATCTGATCGATCACTTGAGAAATCTGATCGATCGATTCTCCCTCCGCCGTCGGCCAACTGCGCCACTGCGATCCATAGACCGGGCCAAGGTCTCCATTTTCGTCTGCCCACTCGTCCCAGATCCGAACACCGTTCTCCTTCAAGTAACCGATGTTCGTGCTCCCACTTAGGAACCACAGCAATTCATGAGCGATACTTTTCCAATGCAACTTCTTCGTTGTCACCATGGGAAAAGAATCGCGCAAGTCAAAACGCATCTGGTAACCGAACACGCTCCGCGTCCCCGTGCCTGTGCGATCCGATTTCTCGACCCCCGAATCGAGAACATGACGTAGAAGTTGTTGGTATTGTTGCATGCGCCTTTTTTAGAACGATAGGCCGATTCAGACAAGTACTTTGAAACTTCTAAGTTTTCGGGACGGCTGGCAACAAAACTTGCCGGCATGCAAAGGATTACAATGAATGCCGACCATATCGCTGTGTTCTATGTCTTGAGAAAGCACTAGTCTCGGCCGACCATTACCAATCGAGACTTTAGCCAAACCATTATTTTTCAGGATTCTTGGCAGCCGCCGGTCGAACATTCAGCATCCTTTGGGAATTGGTCAATTTTTTTCCTGCCCCAAGCCGAACCAAGCGCAGGATGCATTCTCGACGAACGAGAAATTGAACCGAAACGAACACTCACTGATTCGTGTCGGCCTTGCCCACACAACGCTCGCAGCCTGATACGGATTCGATTTTCATCCCCACCTTCTTCCCCCAAGGCCTTCCAAGGACAGGAACGCTCATGGATCAGAATTCTTTCTCGATCATCATCCCCATGGTCGGTCGAGAACAAGCATTCGACGACACGCTGGCCTCGATCTTGCGTGGCCAGTCAGCTCAGTGCCAGATCATCGTTGCACATGATGGAAACTACTCGGATCCCTACGATCTGCGGCGCGAGGTAACGTTTGTACAAACCGAGAACGGCTCAAACGATATGGCCGCACTGCTCAACGCAGCAATCCCATACACAACCTGCCCGCTGACTGCGATCGTGCGTCCTGGAGTCCAACTACCCGAGCATTGGCTCGATTCCATTACCAATGCTTTTGACGATCCGAGCGTTGGTTCTGTTGCAGTGCCTGTCGTAGACGAAGCAAACCCAAACCGCATCGCCGCCGGAGGAATCTCGCTCCAAGCGGGACTTAACCGCAAGCTGATCGGTGCAGGGCATCGCTTGAAAAAGCGGTCTGTCAAAAAGTTCCGACCGCTTGGCCCAACACTGTGGGCTTGTTTTTATCGTACCGCATTGTTGAAAACCGTGTTTCCACTATGCAAGCACATGGAAGCTTCTTATCTGGATGCCGACATCGCACTGACTGCGCGCACGCTAAACCTGAACTGCCGCTGGCTTCCTGAAGTCGTTGCCACGACTCATGAATCAAAAGCGATTCAAGCCGAAGCCAAACAACCTCACGGACGCGCGGCCCAACGAGCCACTCGGCGTCACGGTTTGAGTTCAGGTATCTCGGGCCGTCTGATCAACGCGAGCTTCGAACTTCTGTCGTCGCCATTGTTCCCTAACATGTTCCCTCACGCGATTGGGCGGTTGTTCCCCGGTCACGCACAACGAGACATCGACTTCCACAACCGGGTCATCGATTCGGCTGAAGATCTCACGGAGCACGCCTCAACTCGGATCCCGGCAGCAACG
>CAZLYM010000072.1:0-17014 GCA_964563475.1 uncultured Pirellulaceae bacterium | reverse complement strand
GCTCGTGAATCTCACCATCGGCACATCCAACAGCCACTAGGAAGCAGGTGCCTTCGCCTTGGCTGAGCGGTTAGCCATAATGCCCGCACAACGCCTGAAGCTGTATTTGCAACCTTTGCGCATCGATGGTGCTTGAATCACCTCAATCAAACAATCGTTTCTAACAAACATAATTCAACTGGTCCCGGACTTTAATCGATGCTCTTTCTAAAATCGCTGTTGTTGCTTGGAATCTTTGCTACTGCGACAAGTGTTTTCGCGCAGGACAATCGCCTGACGGTTGATCGCATTTTTAAATCTGGTGAATTCAAACCAAAGTCTTATTCCGTCAACTGGATGCCCGAAGGTGGAAACTACTTCGTACAGAAACCCTCTGCCGATGGCAAAGGGAACGACATTGTTCTCATCGACCCTAAGTCAGAAGATGGCGATCCGAAAACTCTAATTTCCGCAGAGGATCTTATCCCTGAAGGGGAAACCGATCCAATTGCGATCAAAAGTTTTCAAGTGTCGCCGGACGAAAACAAGGTTCTGGTATTCAACAACAGCAAGCGCGTTTGGCGGCACCACACACGGGGTGATTTCTGGATCGTTGACCTTGTCAGTGGAGTCGTCAGAAAACTTGGCGGCAAGGACGCTGCTGAATCGAGCTTGATGTTCGCAAAATTCTCACCGGATTCAAAGTATGTCGCGTATGTACGCGAACGAAACATCTACGTTGAAAACATTGCGTCTGGCCGCATTACGCAGATCACCAAAACGGAAAACGATAACATTATCAACGGCACGTCCGACTGGGTCTACGAAGAAGAACTGAGCCTTCGCGACGGATTCCAATGGAGTGAAGACGGAAACCAAATCGTTTACTGGCGATTCGACACCAGTGGTGTCAGTGTCTTCACGATGATCAACAACACCGATGAACTCTATCCGCGTTTGATCCAGTTTCAGTATCCCAAAGTTGGTACCACCAATTCGGCCGTCACGATCGGCGTCTACGATATGCTGGGAGGCGAATCGAAGTTCCTTGATCTGCCCGGCGATCCGCGTGAGAACTATCCGGCACGCATCGACTGGATTCCAAACAGCAATGAGTTCCTACTGCAGCGTGTTAATCGTCTGCAAAATAAAAACACTGTCTACGCCGTAGACGCAACGACTCAAAAGTTCCGTACTGTGTTTGAAGATACCGACAAAGCGTGGGTCGAAGTTTGCGACTGGATCCAATGGTCGGCCGATGGAAAGCACTTTACTTTTATTAGCGAGCGCGATGGGTGGAAGCACATTTATCTCGCCAATGTTGACTCGGGCGCGCTAAAACTGCTGACACCGGGCAAGTTCGACGTCATTAAGTTGTATCGCGTTAGCGAAGAAGAACAGGCGTGCTATTTCCAAGCTTCTCCTGATGATGCGAAGTCACGTTATCTGTACCGGCAAAAGTTTGGAGATTCTGAACTGGAGCGTCTGACTCCGGCAGACCAGTCTGGCTGGCACAAATACAGCTTTGCTGCCGACGGGAGCACTGCGGTTCACACATGGTCGAGCCTCGGCGTCCCTCCGACGGTCAACACGATTAGCCTTCCAAGCCACAAACAGATCGCTGTCAAAAGAGACAACGCCGACATGAAAAAGGCGCTCAAAAGCTTACTGCCCATCGATCAAGAGTTTTTTAAAGTCGACATCGACGATGGAAACGGCGGTCAAGTGGAGCTCGATGCGTTTGTGATGAAGCCATACGGGTTTGACGCGTCAAAAAAGTATCCTGCCTTGGTTTACGTTTATAGTGAACCTGCTGGCACGACGGTCACCAACAATTGGGGGCGAAAATACCTATGGCACCGAATGCTATGCGAAATGGGTTACGCTGTTTTCAGTTTTGAAAATCGAGGCTCGAAAGCCCCGCGAGGTGCTGCGTACCGGAAAGCTATCTACAAAAAGATCGGTCGTTTGAATCCGTCTGACCAAGCTGCCGCTTTACGCGCAGCGATGAAAAAATTTGCTTGGATCGACGAAACGAGGATTGGGATTTGGGGCTGGAGCGGCGGAGGCAGTTCAACGCTCAACGCACTGTTCCAATACCCTGATTTGTATCAGACAGGTATTTCGGTTGCTCCGGTTCCCAATCAATTGTATTACGACACGATTTATCAAGAGCGTTATATGCAGACGCCAGATCTGAATTCAGAAGGCTTAAGACTTGGGTCGCCAATCACGCATGCGGAAAACCTAAAAGGCAATTTACTGGTCATTCACGGCACCGGTGACGACAACTGCCACTATCAAACGGTGGAACTTTTGCTCAACGAACTGATTGCAAAGAACAAACAGTTTCAAATGTTTGCGTATCCAAACCGCTCGCACAGTATCAGCGAGTATGAAAACACGACGCCTCACTTGCACCAGTTGATGACTGATTTTCTTTTGGAGAATTTACCCGTCAACAAACCGGTTGAATCGGCAAAGTGACATCCGTCGAGGGGAACGATTGAACAATTGCTGGGCTCATGCTCCTTGAGCCCAGCGTTGTATTTCGACCAACCTTGTTAACGAGCAAACGACGTGTGTTCTAATTGAAGTTTCGTGGCGCAAGTACCACGACGGCGCCCATCAATGTTGGATTCACATCAGCTATTCTGAATCGACATGCCCAAACGTAAACCTGAAATTCGGATCCGAAGCTACGGCATTTATGACCGCTGGGACTCCGAAGCGAAAGAGCTACCTCGGATCGCTGAGTTTACGACTCGTGTGCCGGCACAGATCGACATCGAGTTCGGGATGGTCGTTAATATCAAGGGAGCCAAAAATCGGTCTCTGGTGTACTGTATCGATCACCCGGGCATCTTAGACGCCGATGGCAGGCGACGAGACCCCTTTGATGGAGACGTCTATGTTCGCACCAACGACTGGGATTTCTACCTAGGAGACACCATCTGGGCCCCGATCGACGACAAAATCGGCCCTTGGCGGATGACTTTGGAATTGGACGGAAAAGCGATTGCTGATAAAACTTTTGACGTCTTCCATCCGGCCGACAGGACCGCATAAAAGCCTCTACTGGGAGTCGTTAACTGGCTATCGCTTGAAAAAACGGGCGATTATCAATCCTTCCCGTGCAATAACTTGAGTTTATCAGAAGGATATTTTCAGCACGGCAGCAGTTCGGTAACATGGACCGAAACCGAATCCTCTCGGAGCACCTCCACCTTGTCCAAAACAATTGAAGGCTCGGTCGAAAAAATCGGCGAGTCTGGCAATCTGATTACTGATATCTCGACCGATCAAGTCGCCAATCTGGCGGCTGACGATTCGGTAACGGTCAAGTTCGGTGGCCACGAAACCCATGGTGTGCACCCAACCGACCACGAACAACCGATCGGCACACTGGTCGCCTTGCAAGGCCAAAGCGGATTTCTAGAGATCGAAATTGTCGGCATCAGCATCGCCGAAATGTTAGGAATCAAAGCGGGCGAATCGGTCGTCATTGAGGCTTGATCGCCGCCCTAGATTTCGGTCCAGCAACTCAATGGGGCAATAAAATAAGGGTCAGCAAAATGCTCACCCTTGTCGGAACGATATCAGGACCTCGGATTCAAAAACCGCAAACGCTTACCTGCCGGCTTTCTGAACGCCTTTTTTCCGGGCTGCCACGGCCAATCGATAAGCTTCTTCGTCACCGTGCTGGTGAACGCTGAAAGACTTGGTACGACGCTTTCCGCTGGCATCGGTCCACTGAGCAACCCAGTACCAATAGTGATACTCGTAATCCCCTCGGATATCTTTCTGTTTGTGCAGCCTCACACCAACAACGCCCGACTGGTTTCTGACCGAAGGGTTAGCAGACAGTTCTTCGACCGTGTACTTGCGGAGCTTTGATTCGAGCGAATCCCGAAATTCCTTTGCAACCCGCAAAGACTTCGATTTTCCACCAAACCCGTTGTCCGAGAAAAACTTCTCTGTTTTCTCCCCGCGACGCTGCATTCGAACCTCCCATCCTCCATAGGTCTTACCGGACGGACTGACAGTTTCAATGCGAGAAATGTTTCGACGTGGGTTTTTTGTAGACATTTTGAGGCTCCAAAATGAAAGGAAGGATTCGTAAGCTTGGTGCTTAAAGGAAAGGTGAGAAAAAAGAGCCCATCAACCGGCTCTTTTCGCCCACAAATATATCACTCAATCGTTAACATGCCAGTGCGGAAGAACGCAAATCTTCGGACAACTGCGTTTTTACGACTGTTTGCAAAAACCATTTTCAACTTGGTGAAGTGGACATTTAAGTAACTGGGATTTTTTTACGTCCTTTCAACAGCTTAAATGCATAAAAATGCCGATTAACGGCTCACCACCAATTCTAGCTCCCGGTACGTATCGGCAACCCAAAAGCTTTGCGATTTCTCGGTTTCTGCCAGAATCTCGACAAGCAATCAACGATTACAACGGCTGAATACAACGAAGATGACATAAAACACAAGTCATTGCATCCAAGTGGAAAAAACCCCCTTTGTGGGATGGTTAACCCAGTCTTCGGCTCCTTTCGTAGCTTTGCCTATTTTCCCAGCAACGGCTTGGCTTTACGAAGGGGCCCTATTGGGCAGTAATGTGTGAGCCTTGGGGGCCAAACGAGATTGACTGCCCTTGGTCCTGTAGCCAACTTGCGACCTTAAAACCCTGCTCATGGAGCCAGTTTTTCAAAAGCCGGTGTTCTTTCAGCTCGGTAGGATATAGCCAGATCGAAACCGTTGTTTCTTCAGGCACAGACTTGCTTAAGATTTCTGTAAAACTCGATCCGGGCTGTAACATTTCGGCAGTCGGTCGGCCCACCTGATCAGACAACGCGATAACATGGTATCCCGCTAGGCGAACGCGATTTCCAGACGCTTGCAGTTCATATTGCAGGCGAAAATTATCGATTGGCCGAACCGTTTCGATCGTGCTGGAAACTCCATGTCGATACTTCAACTTGTCCGCTTTGACTTTCCATTCGCTTCTCATCTGGTCAGTCAGCAAATCGACCGGAACAACGGCCAATCGCCCCTTAGACAGTCGTACGTGGATAATGTCAGTGAAGACTGTCTGGGAAATCGGTGTCGGGTGATGCTCGATTGTCTTTGACACCACGGTAGGTTGATTCACACTCAGCACTTTCGATTCGCGGACGATGGCATCCAAGGACTGTTGCATTTCAGACCGTTCTCTCAATCGGTCGAACTGTTGTTGCTGAGCCTCGCCAAGCTTTTTGCGTTGCGATTCGACTTCCTGCCGAACCACTTCTAGGCTAACAAGCGTTTTATGTCGTTTTTCGGAAGCGACCGCCGCCAGCATGGATTGAGTCCGAATATCCGATTCCAATTCGTGATTGTCGATCTGCAGTCTCTTTACCGTATTGGAGGCACGCACAATCTGCTGTTCGACCGCAACGATCTCGTCGCCGATTGCACCATCAGGCTCGACTTGATTCCACGCGGACGTTGCTTGGGCTCCGACAATCACGATCAGGATGATTAACACACCGACTAGGTTGGCAACGATATCCAGAAACGAATCCTGCCCTGTTGTGATTTCACGAATTGCCATGCTCAAGCTCCCTCAACCAGAATGCCACTATCGGCTAATAGGCGACGCAATTCTTGGAATCGATAATGACTCCCTGGCATCACGGTAATTCTCAACTGAGGCTTCCAGTAACTGTTCTGGCCAGCGATTCCCCACGACTCAATTTGAGTCCAGATTTCGTTCACCAGTTCTTCAACCGCTTCCATGGTGGTCCCATCCATCGAGACAACCGAATCCTTACTCGCCCCGCGAATGACCAAATGATCGGCGAAGCAAATGACTCGAAGAGGACGCACGTAGGGCACCGCGCCCGCAGATCGCGATGGCAATGCCCAGTTGGCTCCCCGTTTTTTTGCTAGACTCTCGTTGGAATTGGACTCCGAAGATTCCGCATCTTCGTGTTCCCGAGCGACATCCGCTTGCCCTGCTACGGAAGCAGGCTGCGACTCACCGCTAGTTTGTGTGCCTCCGGCGACTCCACCGGCAACTCTGGTCGATGAGCTTTTTGCCACGTCTCGTGAATCCGATCCCTGCGAAGCGGGGCCTCGCGAGTTCGCTGCTTGGTCCCACGAAGCCTGTGAGTCCGCTGCCGTACGTTGTTGGCCACGCGAGCGGGCATCGGTCCCAATGTCGGAGGCTGATTGAACGCCGTTGAAAACGAACCCGCCTCCCGTCCGAGACACAGTTAGACCCGGCCGGCGTTCACTTGCTGGGCGACTGGCCAGTCTTCGCACCTGCTCACGTCGACGCTTTTGTGTCGCAACTTCCGCCAGTCGATTTTGACGACGTCTAGCCCCTGCGATCGCAGCTTTGACTTCCCCAGCAAGCTCAGCATCGTACTGACCGAAATTGATTTTCTTGTCGGCATCGACGATCTCGTATCCGTATTCGTCATCCCAGTCCTTCAACGAAGCCCTGACCGTCTGAAAGGTCCTAGCTCCATTGGGGCGAACCACAATCAACGGATACGCTCGACCAGCATCGCCTTCCACATCGTAGCGTTGCCAGTACTCTCTGGTGGCCAACAAAGCCGCGTCTAACATGTTGCCCGGAAAAATCGCTTTGCGGAGTTCCTTCTGAGTAATCTTGATGTCCAACGGCTGAAGCACCAAATGATCCGATCGGCATTCGACAAAGATTGGGCGTCGATTGGTCCCACTTTTCCCTCGATAAGGTTCAATGGACCAAACCACTTCCGGGACTTGTTTGGCTTGCTCACGTTTTTTCGCCAGCGACGCTTTCGCTTCGATAATCTTCGCCCGCAACTTCTCAAGTTCTTGGTCTGACACCTTGTTGGCTTGGATTCCAAGACGCTGATTTTCTAACTGCAACAGGGCTTCGGCAAGCGAATGCTTTTCACGCTGCAACTGCCGTAGTTCATCTTCGAAGTGGCTACGTGTCGCCCGAGCATCCTCTAAACGCTCCAACGCCTCGGGCCTGACTTGCTTAAGCCCGTCGATCTGTATCTGCCGCTCCTCCAACTGCAGCTGAACTTTATTTAACTGCGATGACTTTTCAGCATCTGCCTCCGCCTGTGCAACGTCAGCGTTGGTATCCGCGACCTTGACGGCTAGGACCAGCAGCACGATCAACACACCCAAGGTGCAGATCAAGACAGCAAGGAACGGAAACAGCGAAACGGCCAAGACGCTCCGCGAGCGACGGCGACGTTTCATGCGATCTTCCGTTTAGAAGTCGAGCGGCGAACAACGGGGCTTTTTCGACGAGGATCCGCTTTCTGTCCGGAAAGATACGGCTCAATTGAAAACACGACCTCATCCGCTTGAGCTGCGGGAACAGGATTCTTAGAATTTTTAGTCGACGCTTGATTCAATCCAGCGCCAATCGCAGCAAGATCGTCAACAACAGACACGGTCTTTGCAGGTTGGCGACGCACCTGCGTCTGACGACGTGTGACCGCCACTTCTTTTCTCAACGTCGCACGAGCGAGCTTCTTCATCACGCCGGATTTCGGCTGAATGGTCTCTGCCGCAACTTTCGCAGCGGCTTTAACTGGTTCAACCTCACGTACCACGTTCAACTTTTCTACTCGCTGTGACAGGCTGCCGATCGCGGTCGTTAGCTTTTCGGTCGTGGCGATGGCCTTCATCGCACCCTGCAAGGCATCTTGCACGGCGCGTTCGTTTTCGGACTTCCCCACTAGCGATTGAAGGGCATTCGTCTGAGCCGCCAACTCCTGTTGCTGTTGGCTCATCAGACGAGCGTTATCAGACAGCATCACCTGCCATTGCTTCCACCGTCGCGACATTGATTCGTCCGCCTGCACCACCGACTGATCAATGCCCTTGGCAAGTTGAGCCAAAGTTGATTCGACTGATTCTGACCAGTTTAAGCGAACGCGATCGCTGGTCTCACTCAACGAAGATGCCCACGCTTGCTCGGCCGATTGAATTGTTTTTTGCCAGATATCCGTCTGAGCCACCATCAATTCTCGGGTCGCCAACAACAGATGTTGCCCCAAACGTTCAACAGACTCCTCATCCGTTGCTGAACCAGAATTAGATGCCGACTCAAACTGATGGAAGATCTCCGATCGTGCCCGCTGGTCAACCATGGCCAAAAGTTGTGACTCAAAGCGATCCACTAGAAACTGTACGAACATCAACACCATTGATAGCGTCAACGCCAATGCGGTGGTATCAAATGCAACATACAGACTTCCTCGCAGGCCATTCATCATCGATTCGAAATCATTGTCTGGGCCAACACTGATTCCTCCCAACGCTTGAGAAATCCCCAACACGGTCCCAAGAAAACCGAGCATCGGCGTGGCCCAGATCAGGATTTGGGCCAGCGAGTAGCGTTGCTGTTGTCGCTCAAGGTCCAATTCGGCAAGGTATTTGACTTCTTCGTCCACTCCGGCTGCCGATCCGTTGCGGTAAACGTATAGTAAACTGTTGGTCAATCGTTGCCACAAATAGTGCGACTGTACTGATCGAGGAAAATCCAGTAGTTGCTTTCCAAGTGCCACCGCTAGTTGTTCATCATCGGCTTTCGATTCTTCCGGCAAGTCGTTTTGATCCAACGGCTCGAAGCGCAGATTACGCTCGCTGGCAAACTGAGCAAATACATTGACGGCGATCATCAACAGCGACGCCGCACCGATCAGGAACATCGCCACGCTGAGCTTCGAAATCGGATGCCCCGTCAGATAACGCAGCGCGGTTTCATTTTCCAGAATGCCGTACCGGATCGCTGCCAGCATGCATACATAGAGAGTCAGCCCAAGGCACACCGGGATGACAAGGGACGGCAAAACCGAAATCCAGCTAAGCGAGTTACGATTCGGTTGGCTCATGACATTGCCGAGTTGAAACTTGTTTGAATTAGGTTAGTTCGGAGCGTAGTGGACGGGATGCACGTCAAAATCGCGCAGCCGAGCGCAAGGAATGGCTCAATGCACCACTTATCTCATCGACCCGATCCAGACGTTCGGAATAGTTTCAATGTCCGGTATGACCACTTTTTCCGGAAAGTCTTGCCGATTGTCACTAACCGAACAAAACCGAAAACTTGACATCAACAAATGGCATCACTCTTCCGATAACCTGTAGATCAAAGCTGTAGCGGCTTTTGCTTCAGCCTTGGTCCCCACTGACAGGGCAGAACGCCGCTAAATCATTCATTTCAGCGGCTAGGCTGTTCAAAACAATACAAACGATATACCCAGGGGGGTGGAACCTGGACCGGTGCTTGCATCGGCCAGGTTTCTTTTTTGCGCTCATCGCGAATGCCGGTTCCGCTAGCACGGCGTTGTGTCAGAATGGGCCCCATGGCTGAGCTCTCGACAACCCGTCCTTCCCAAATCCGCGCGTGGCTGCAACTGATGCGGATCGCAAATCTACCCACCGCGATTTCAAACGTTGCGGCGGGCGCCATTTTGCCGACGGCCGTTCATGGCACTTGGAATGGCTGGTTCACAACCAAACTTGTCGTGATGGCTACCATCATGTCCGCGTTCCTATACACCAGCGGCATGATCCTCAACGACGCCTTCGATGCCCATGTTGATTCGGTCGAGCGGCCCAATCGCCCAATTCCATCGGGCAGGATCCCTCGAGCCACCGCGCTCAAGGCGGGATATAGCTTGATGGGCTTTGCGATCGCCGCCCCAATAGCTCTGCTCCTTTTCCAGATGGCAACCGATGCCACGCAACACCTGAACACACTGCTCGGTTTGAGTGGCATCTCAATCCTGTTGGCTGGCTTTATCATTCTGTACAACGGCCCGTTAAAGCGTACTTGGCTTGCAGCGCCAGCCATGGGCACCTGTCGAGCGTTGAATATTCTTCTAGGAGCATCCATCACAGCCCCCGATTATTCATCCCAATGGTATTCTTCTTTCTACGACCAATCTTGGTTTTGGTATTCGCTGTCAATTGGACTATTCGTGTGCGGAATCACTCTGTTGGCACGAAGTGAATCGAAGCAGAAGCAGTCGCGTCTGTGGCTGGGCATCGGCGCGACCACAATGCTGGCCGCAGTTTGGATGCTGGCATCGCACATTCCAAAGGGAACTGCACTCACGGTAAAGCAAGTGTACTGGGCGATGCTGTCAATTATCGCGTTCCCAATTGTTCGGCGGTTGTTTGTAGCAGTGAAAACAGCCAAGCCACCCTTGGTAGGTGCGGCAATCGTGGCCTCCCTGAGCAGCCTGATTTTTCTTGATGCCGCCGTGTGCTTCCTTGTACGTCCCGACCAACCACTCTACGCTGGAGCGGTCGCACTGTTGATCGTTCCGCTCATGATCTTGCGAAAGTTCTCTGCCCAAACGTAAATCGGGCCATTTACTCTCAGCGTCTCTCCCTCTCCTATTCGTCATCCCATTTTCGACCTCCGCATGATCCTCGGCTACAACACCAACGGAATGGCTCATCATGAACCAATGGACGCAATCCGTTTCCTAGCCGACACGGGCTACCAAGCGATTGGCATCACGATCGATCACGGCTGGCTAAGCCCTCGCAATGACGACTCTGACGTGCAGCTTCAGAAGATCAAGCACGCGCTGCAGGAGCACCGACTGACCAGTGCGATCGAAACGGGCTGCCGCTTTTTGCTCGACCCACGGAACAAGCACGAACCCACACTGCTCAACCCGGATCCTGCTCAAGCCAACCGACGGATCGACTTTTTGAAGTACTGCATCGATGTATCGGCCGAACTGGGTAGCCGCTGCGTGTCGATCTGGTCAGGGATCAACCCGCCCGGTTGCAGCACGCGCGATTCGATGGAAACACTCGTCCGAAACCTAGACCCCGTCCTGCAGCATGCCGACGACCAAAACGTGGATATCGGTTTCGAACCTGAACCGGGGATGCTGGTCGACACCACCGGAAGGTTTGAAAGACTGCTGCATCTGATCGATGCGCCCCGGCTGAAAATGACGATGGACATCGGGCATCTGTTCTGCATGAGCGAAGTGCCAATCGCCGAATACCTTGAGCGTTGGCAGGACCGGATTATTAACGTTCACATCGAGGACATGGTATCAGACCGCCACGAGCATCTGATGTTTGGCGAGGGACAGATTCACTTTCCGCCCGTGATCGAGACCCTACAGCGAATCGGCTATCAGGATGGCGTCTACGTCGAGCTAAGTCGTCACTCGCACGCGGCCGATCGAATCGTCCCGGCCGCTTTCAATTTTTTGAATCCGATCATTGAACAAGTAAAACAAACAAAACCCTAAGGCTCTGCTGTGTCGCTTCCTGTCTACCTTCTGACCATCCCCGGCCTTCGTCGCAAGGATCTTTCGTCGATGCCCAACCTCTCAGCGATGGGGCAGGGCGGGGCGGCGGCGTTGAGCCATTCGTTTCCGGCCGTCACGTGGCCGGCTCAAGCTTCCCTGCTGACTGGAAAAACGGCGTCTGAGCATGGCGTCGTGGCCAACGGGTTTTTCTGGCGTGATTCCCACAAAGTCGAAATGTGGACGGCTTGGAACGAAGTGATTCAGCAACCGCAAATTTGGGATCTGCTGCGGCAGCGCGCGCCGGACCTGAAATCAGCCGCTTGGTTTCCGATGCTTAGCAAGGGCTGCAACGCCGACTACGTTTGCATGCCTGCTCCCATTCATCAGCCGGACGGTAGTGAGGATTTATGGTGCTACACCAAGCCGCAGGAATTTTATGGCGACCTGTTGGAGAAGTTCGATCACTTCCCGCTGAAGCATTTTTGGGGGCCATTAGCGAACATCAAATCCAGCCAGTGGATTGCCGATTCCGCCATCGCGGCAGCCGAGAAATTCCAACCGGACTTTTTCTACATCTACCTGCCGCACCTCGATTATGCCGCTCAGAAGTTCGGGCCCGACTCGGACCAAGCACTCTCAGCCGTCCGTGAACTAGATGACTTGATCGGCAATTTTCAGCAACAGGCCACAGCAGCCAACCAAGGCCCCATTCATTGGTTGGTAGCCAGCGAGTATGTCATTTCTCCGGTCGACCATGTCAGTTTCCCCAACCGTCTGCTACGAGAAGCCGGTCTCCTTCAAGTCAAACGCCACGACGACGGCGAACACTTGGACCTTGAAAACAGCCAAGCGTGGGCATTGGTGGACCATCAGTTTTCACACGTCTTTGTGAAAGATCGAGACGCCGCAATCATCGCACAAGTCAAACAGATCTTTGCGGATGCTGATGGGATCGACCAAGTTCTAGCAGGATCCGATCGAGCGACGCTCAACTTGGATCACGAGCGTAGCGGAGACGTGGTTCTTGCCTCCACTGCAAACAGCTGGCAGGCATATTACTGGTGGCTGGAAGACGACCACGCGCCAGGATTTGCCAGCACTGTCGACATTCATCGCAAGCCGGGCTACGACCCGGTTGAACTGTTTTTTGATTTCGAAACCAAATCGGTGCCGCTTGATACGACGTTAATCAAAGGTTCCCATGGGCTGATTCCCAAAAATTCAGCCGACCTACAGGGTGTTTTTCTCTCGTCGGAAGCAATGCCGACGGCTGGCGATCAGCTGAGCGATTTGGATATTTGCGGGTTGGTTCTGGACCTGCTCGCGCCCAACGCGTCTTCGTAATCCGAATAATCGCTACAGTCGAAACAGCCGCGACAACCGGTTCAAGCGGAAGCTGGAGGTCCGATTCCAAGGCTTGTACGGTTCGTAACCGATCTAAGGAGAATACGTTTTAGCGATCAAATTGGCTTGCAGGGCAATCACATGTTTCGGATCAACCGCTTGAATGCTCTCACGGTCATCTGCGTCGCGTTGGCCAACGCATCACCTGCCCAAGCCCAGTGGCCCGTCAACTCGGGGCCCATCCACCAGCCGGTGCCTCAGTACCGAGGCCGATACCCTTTGCACGACTTGGCGACACCGAAGTCATCGCCGCAACCCGTGCTCAAGTTCAAACACGTCGATCCGACCGCTCCGGTTGTGAACAAACCGATCGAGTTAGTCGATCCGGCCCCAGCACAACCGAATGTAGTCATACTGCCTACGCTCGAGCCTGTCGCGACACAACCTTTACTGTTGTCTAGGCCTGCCGAAGCTGCCGATCCTCCACGTACCACTTCTCCAATCCGACACCCGGCGGGGGATTTCTCGACAGTCAAGCCTGCACCAACCGAACCGGCGCCGAAACCCAAATCGATTTCAACAGCTCCAAAGCTTCCACCAAAAAAAGCGAACGCTAAGAAGACAGCCGCAAAAAAGAAAGCTGCAAAAAAGAAACAGCCCGCGCCGCCGGCAGTTAGCTACGATATCTACCGCGACCGAAACCCGCTGCCGATCGACCCACGAAAACGCTATGGCATCTGCACTCATCCAAATAGCAACGGAGGATGTGGTTGCGGGCGAGGCTGTGATGTTCTTGGGAATAAAGGGAGACCCTATCAGGAACGCGAACCGGGAGGCTGCCGCTGTGGCGACAAAAAGTGCGGGAAACACTCACCTATGTTTTCAGCTTATTGGCCTCGTCCATTTTCGGCCAAATTGGACGAACACTTTCCCGAGAAAGCCGAAGATCGTTACCGCCCGTGTCAGAAAAAACGCATCGTCGACGTATTTGACAAACTGACAGACTTCAAACTGATCGACTACCAACGCACAGATAACGGCTACTGCGGAGAAGACTCGGATCCCTACGGTTGTCTGGGCGAGAGCCGCATGATCGCCAGCGGAGTCGCAGGCGTCGGCTACCGTTTCCCATCGGTTCCCGTTGAGCGCCCTGCTTCGTCTGGGCAACAATGGCGATAGGTAGAAACAGGAACGGGCAGCGTTGATCCCGCCAGTTCGCGCCGCATCAAATTACTGCTTCGTCAAAGCCAGTACCGCTTCGTGGACCAGACCGTTGGATCCAATTGCTTCGCCCGCGTCGATTCGAGGCTCGCCGGACCAATCGGTGAACCGACCTCCGGCTTCCTCGATAATCGGTTGGACTGCGGCCGCGTCCCAAACGTTGAGAATCGGATCGATCATCACTTCGACTCGTCCTGTCGCAACCAACAGGTAGCCGAACACATCGCCCCAAGTACGAGAGAAATAAACCGCGTCAGCAAGTTGGTGGTAGACGTCCATCGCGTCCCGTTCGCCAAATGTTTCTATCTGAGACGTAACCAGTACGCTGTCAGCCAACGTGGATGTCTTGGACACCGATGCTCGAACAGGCTTGGCGTTGCCCTGAAAATGCCACGCTCCGCCACCACGTGACGCAAAGATCCCTTCGTCAATTCCCGGCAGATAGACCGAGCCGATCACGCTTTCGCGTTTTGCGTTTTCGTCGCCCTCACGCTCGACTCCAACCATCGTTCCGTACAACGGCACGCCACTGATGAATGACTTGGTGCCGTCGATCGGGTCCAAGATCCAGCAGAAACCAGAATCACCCTCTTTCCTGCCAAACTCTTCACCCACAATCGCATCGTCAGGAAACGCATCGGAAATCTGCTGCCGCAGAAATGTTTCGGCCTCCTGGTCGGCAACCGTCAGTGGAGATCCATCCCCCTTTCGAATCACCTCGAACCGATCCGTGCGAAAGTATTTGAGGGTTAACTTGCCCGCCGCGACCGCGATTTCATTCGCCAGCGAGAGCCGATTTTCTAATTCAGAATCAGGCATCAAACTATTCGGTTTCAGGTTGCTGGTCTGGTTCGACCATGAAAAATGCGTGAATGAGCAACATGATTGCTCCGCAAACAAGCAGGCAGTCGGCGATGTTAAAATTCGGCCACGGATCGAACCAAGGTATTCCGTCTAGCTCGAACAATATCCAATCGCGAACACTGGTGCGAGTCCCTTCGGGCCATCCGGCAACAAATCCCAAACCGACTCGATCGTACAGGTTCCCTAAAATTCCGCCGGTAATCATTCCGACCGTCCAAGCCAGCCAGCGATCGTGAGCCGCTTTGAAGACAAACATCCACACCAAAACGCTTACCAACGCAACCACCGAAAAGATGGCGAACAGCCAACTGTATCCGGCTCCCATGCCGAACAAAGCGCCGGGGTTGGTCGATGTCTGGATTCCAAAAATGCCTTCAACCCACCAGTGCTTCACCTGCGGATAATATTCGGCAGCGGCGACCGGATCATAATAATTCTGGAACATGTGTGTCTTGGTCCAGAGGTCCGCCACCAATCCCACAATCAGAGGCGCAAAAAAAAGAACGTAACGACTCGATGAAAGTCGCTCGTTCTGATTTACTAACGTCGTTGATGATGTTGATGAGCCAGCAAGCTGGGCAGACGCGGAATCACTCGCGCGATCTGTTTCAGGTTTAATATCGGCTGGTTTCGAGTTCACTGGCACACTTGACGCAGTACGGAGTGTAAGGAATAGCTTTGAGCCGAGTCTTGGGGATTTTGCCGCTGCACTCAGCACAGGAACCATAAACCCCCTCTTCGATCCGAACAAGAGCACCCTCAATTTGAGTCAATGTCTCGCCCTCGTTGTTCATCAGCAGGATTGTGTTGTCTTGCTCGAAGGTATCACTGCCAAGATCGGCCATGTGATTGGGAACCGCTCCGGATCCACTCGCCCCCGATTTGGAGAGTGCTGCGTTGGCCAAGGTCGAAACATCGCCTCGAAGCCGAGCTCGTAATTCCAGCAAGAGTTCCTTGAAGGGCTTCACTTCCGCTTTTTTCATCTTCATATCGTCGTCTCACTCAACAGTGAATTCAATTGCGTGTCGTGGCCTGCCCGGATACCTCCGCTCTCCGAAAAGGGCTCAGCATTGTAGGCACACGTAAACCCAGCGTCAAATTAGCCTTACAGACTCAGCAAGCCGGTCAAATTAACGTTTAAAAGGCCGGCCAAGCACACGTGAATGACAATGCTCATGCCCGCTAGGTTCATGAAAAGCCTTTCAGAGCTTGGAAAAACTGCCTGTAGCCATTTGATACAAAACAAAGCCAGCCACTCCAATGCCTTGTTACGCTTTTACGTATTCACCGGAAAACGGTTCGCCAGAAACACTGGACAAACCAAGACAGTGCGGATTCCTGACCGCCAGATCCGTGACGTGAAAATGAGCCACCTTAGGATCGGCGAATAAGGTGCTACAAAGGTGGCCATCTGCCCGCTGCCGAAACGAGACCCGTTGGTGTAAAAAGTGTCAGTTACTATTGACCGCATTAACGACCTGAAAATAACTGGAAACTCGATCAAAATGATCAAATTAGCAATTAGTGGAGCCGGCGGCCGGATGGGCCAGAGATTGATTGATCTGGGCACGCAGGATTCTTCTTTCGAGATTGTGGCCGCCCTAGAATCCTCCTCGCATCCGTTACTGGGCAAGGACGCAGGCGAAATCGCTGGAGCCGGAACGATTGGCGTGTCACTGAGCGATCAGGTTCCAGACGGCATCGAGTCGCTAATCGATTTTTCGCTACCCGCCGGAGCCGACCGAGCCATTGAGCATTGTGCCAGGCACTCGGTTCCTCTTGTGATGGCGACCACCGGACTAGAGGAGTCCACGATTAAGAAAATTCATGATGCCTCCAAGACCGTTCCCATCGTCTGGGCTCCCAGCATGAGCTTAGCCGTGAACCTGACGATGAAGCTTGCTCAAACCGCCGGCCTAGCATTGAAGGATCACTCGACCGGTGTCGATGTCGAGATCATTGAGCGTCACCACCGTTTCAAGGCGGATGCTCCCAGCGGCACCGCTCTCAAGTTCGGCGAGATTCTTGCGTCGGCGATGGAAATCACCAACCATCAACACGGTCGCGAAGGCGAAACCGGACAACGTCCTCACAACGAGATCGGCTACCATGCCGTTCGCACGGGCGACGACACCGGCCAGCACACCATCGTGTTTGGCATGTTGGGCGAAACGATCGAACTAAAAGTGGCTTCATCCAACCGCGACTGTTACGCATCGGGAGCACTCGCCGCCGCAAAGTTTGTCGCGACTCAGTCTCCTGGCCTGTATAACATGTACGACGTCCTAGGACTTTGAGGCAAGTGCGGAATGCGGAGTG
>CAZLYM010000071.1:0-17409 GCA_964563475.1 uncultured Pirellulaceae bacterium | reverse complement strand
ACACCGGTGATACGCGGGCTGAAGAAAATGGTTCAGTTCTGGGATAGGCTCTTAAGCTGAGACAACCCACAAAACGCAATCCTCGCTAATCTCGCTCCACGGCCGCGACCGCCATTGAGACTGTAAAAACAGACAGACGTCCGCATGGCTGGTCTTTGCCAAACTAAAAAGCCAGATGCTCACGTTGCTCAAAGATTGGTGCTTCTCGCAACAAGGCGACCAGCTTGTCGATGTCGCCCCGTTCTTTTCGCCACGCCACGTAGGCTTGCTGACTCTCTACTGAACCCCATACTTCGTGAACGTAAAACGTTTTGTCAGCCCGATCCGCTGAACAGGATATTAACTCGGCTCCTTCGAACTTGGCCGTGTCAGGGAGAATGGCTGTCAGTGTTGCATGCAATTGGTCATACGTATCGTCTTTCGCTTTGAACGTCACTTCGAACACAACCGACATCTTACATCTCCAAGGTAATCGACAATTTCTAGCAATCGGCTTGTCCGATCTTGAACTGACTCCTGGCACTTACCTTTTGGGCAACCCCGCCCCAACAATGCCCTACCGGTTGTCTAGCGCCGATCCATCGGTAGAACCAAAAGAAACGTCGTCCGTCGCAGCAAAGGAGGAAGGCGCCAACGAGGATCCGATTTCACTCAGATCGATCGGCTTAATGCCAAGTTTTTCGGCAGGGGATCCTTTTTCGAAACGAAAGATCCCTTTCTTCATCGCTGCTTGGTCAAACTGCGGATCGGTGTACAGCAGTTTCACTGCCCCTTTCTTTGCTTCCGCACGTTTGCCAGTGACCAGATCGCTGCCAAGCTTGGTCTTAGGTCGATATGCCTTACTTTTATTTTCAGTGAAGTATATCGAGTTCTCGGTCAGCGGGAGGTTCTCATAAAACGGTCTGTTGGTCGCACGTTTGTCCGTCAGATAAAGACCGCTGGTCGCTTTGGAGGACGCCGGGGGCATGAAGATGTTGCGTTTCGGCTTCACTTGCTTGGTGCCGCCCAACCAACCAGGTAGCGAGCGTCCACGCAGGAATGTCTCGGTGAAGACAAAGTTATTGACTAGATCCGCAGGCCCTTTGAGTCCAAACCCGTGCTCGGATTGGGTAATCACGTTTTCACGGATGATGGTGAAACTGGGGTTATCGTCTAAACGGAGAGCCCCTGCGGTGTCGTGGTTCTGGTGGAGATAGTTACGCTCGACCCAGTTATCCACACCCATCGCAGAGAAGTAGATCGCATTGCCGTCATGCAGTTTTAAAAGCGTCCGCGAGATATCATTCATGATGATCTTGTTGTTGCGAGCGTGCAGCAGCGGCAGAAAGTGCGACAGCCGGTTCTTGTATTCAGCCGCTTGAGCTTTCTTGATGTAGGGCTCGCATTCTTCAAAGCGGATCGAAGAAACCCATGCGCGCCGGAAAGGGATCCGTTTGACAAGGTGAAATTCGTGCGGGCGGCAACCACTAATTACCATGCCGTTGTAAGGCACGTCGCTGATGGTGTTGTGAGTGATTTCGTTGTGTCCACTTTGTGCGATAAAGATCGCCGCCGAGTGCAACAGCAACTCACCGATGTGGTGAACGTAGTTATCGTGGACAACGTTGTTTTTGTTCACGTCTTTCGTGCCCGGGCCATACCCACTAAGCACAATGCCGCCGCCGCCCAAGTGATGCAAGTGGTTGCTGGTGACCCTGATGCGTTGACAGTGCAAATCCAGACGAATGCCGGTGCCGCTGCTTGACTTGATGGTGCACGATCCAACGCCGCAGTCTTCTGCAAAACGGAAGCGGATCACAGCGTTGGGCTTGTCGTACATTTCCCAATCGTGCTGGAGCCCTTTATCGTCAGGCTGCAGGATATCGCGAACGCCGTGGGTGAAGGTGAGACCTTCAAAGTGCAAGTGCGAGACAAAGGGGCCGTCCTCGCTGCCTTCGATCCGGATGAATTCACTCAGATACGGGGCGACCACATTCATCGTGTCCATATCCTTTTCCGGCCACATGTAGATCATCCCCTCTTGGGTATTGACCACCCACTCGCCGGGTTCGTCTAAGTACTCGATCGCGTTCTCTACCCAGTAACGATTTCTTGGGTTAATGGCTTGGTAAGTCGGGTCGACGGCCAAGTGAGCGATTTTCTTTTCGGTGTCGATCCGGTCCAGCGCGATAACGTTGGCCAGCCAAGGGCGGTCCTTGAGAATCAGCTCGATGTCCGAAGGGTTTTTCCAATCCTTGATGTGGTCGTCTTGGTAGTGAATCGTGCGGTCAAACGGCGCGACGGGAGCGCCTTCGTACTCCAACGTGCTCGTAAGCTTTTTCCCCTGCCGGTTGTAGTCGTTTTCCTTGTCGAATTTCGCATACTTGAAGCCCTTGGACTTTGCTCGGCGAAGCAGCGTGTCCCCGTCGTAAAGCGATTTGATCGACCAGTCTTTATCGAAACCTTTGGGGATTGGGGCCGCCCAGAGTTTTCCTTTCGCTTTTTCCGAGACACCGGTGGGATCGGAGGACAACTGTTTCCAACCCGTGATCGGAACGCCACCGGTAAACACGGGCGATTCGCCGGGGGCGGCTTTGTAAACGATCGCCGCGCCGTCTTTGCCCGAATCTTCCAGACCAAACACAACGGTTTTATGCAGCGGGTAGACACCGCCTTTAATCAAGACTTCGATGGGTTGGTCGGGGCGTTGCTTCTTTAGCTCTCGGACTTTCAGCCGAGCGTCTTCAAGCGTCTTGATCGGGCCATCGACGCTAACCTCGACACGCGTTTGTTCTTGGGCCCCAAGCGGGCTCGCGACTACGGCAAGAGTCAAACAAAGAGCCAGTAGGCACAACGGACGAAAACTTGGGCGCATCATAATTAGCTCGACGGAAATAGAAATCAGGAGACATCGCTCGCATTGTAATCGCCAATGCGGCATGTTGGAACACTCGACCAAAAGCCCAGCGACACCGACAAACGCCTTAAACAGCAGCAAAGCCCAAAAGTTCTCCGCTCGAGAATTTTACAAGCTGTCAACCAGCACCGTTAACCACGGTAGCCATAGAAAACCAACTTCACATGTATCCTCTTACATGCTACCAGTCAAAACTTACAACCGATGCGACGAAATCTCGTTCTTGCAAACCAAGATTGATCAACGGCACCTGCGTGCCGACCACCACAGCTTTGCTCGGCAGGGACACCGCGGCTTTCTATGGAGCGGCAGCGGCAGCTGCGTCGTTGCTCGCGCCCAAGTTATTGACCAATCGGAACGCGTCGCCCAGCACATTTGTGGTTTGGTCGGCATTCAGATCACCTGTTTCCCAACTGGTATCATTGCTTCCAAGGCTGCCAACTAAAATAAATGCATCTCCAAGCACATCAACTTGTCCGTCAAGGTTGATATCTCCAATCGCAGTACCAACAACACCGTTGGAGGTTTGCACCAACGTGGTGACGTGTAAGTCATGATCAGCAATCGTCACAAATCCATCCCCAGTAAGATCCAACTGCGCGAGATCATCTGCAGCTGGCAAGTCAAGATTCCCAGAATAAAAATCGATGTCATCAGCATCGACGTCGCCATCGCCGTCAAAATCACCTGTTAGAGCAGACGCGATCTGAACGGTCAGGGAAGCGAGTTGGACCGAACCACCAGTTGCTTGAAGCAACACGCCATCGCCAGCAGCGACAAAAAGACCGTGTGGATTATCAGCATCGATGAAACTGAAAATGTCGGAAGCAGGTGTATCAGAGTCATTGATGGTCACACCACCAACTTCGAATACATCGCCGAGACCATCGAACAAAGTGCGATCTAGGTCAATTTCCGTAATGTAAACGTCTTGGTTAAAAGCGAATGTGACCGATTCGCCAAAATTAGCGTCGAAATCAAAAGCATTATCCTGTCCAGAACTGTTAATACCGAAGTTCAAGATTGGAGAGGGTCCGCGGTCTAAAAAAAACTCGCCAGTGCCTGTAAGGCCGATTACTGAAATTGTCAGTTGATCATCGCCTGTTCTAGTGTCCTCGACTACCGGAGTCGTAAACGGCAGATCCGATGAATCAACGTTGTCTAAATCGGCACCCGTTTCACCAGAATCGTTAAACTCAATTTGAATTTCAAGCGAGCCGCTGATATCTGCGTAGGTTGCGCTTGACATCACAACAGAGAGTAGAATTGCATTCGACAAAATCAATTTACGCATAGCGCTGCTGTCCTTCGAAATCAAATAGTTACGGGAATAATCTGTCACAAATATAAATTCGGGCTTGGGTCATCAATTGGGCTGGAAAGATACAAACGAAGTCGAAATGCCAACTCCAAATTTTTAGCCTGACGAACCACCAATGCTTTGCCAAAATAAAATGTTAGAGCGAGTGAATCATTTAATCAACTGGAATTCGTGTTGAAACGTAACCTCAACCCCAATTCCTAAGCTAGGCAAAGCACCAGCGATCATGAACAACCATGTATTGGGTCGAGACACAAAAACGGCGTTCATCGCATCGATTATACTACGAAACACTTAACGTCATCAAATCAAAAAACCCGATATCCAAGGGATTGCAACAGTAAAAACTCCGGAACTGTCGATTGGTTTAGGTCATTTAAGGCTTGACATGCCCCCCAAAAAATGACGCGCGTGTTACGAAAGCTAATCAGCTGTTTTGGCCAGAGGAGACTTTTGATGACAGAGAAACGAAAACGTCCAAAACCTGAGCCGGTTGTAAAGTTGTTTAGGCTAACTCGACCAAGACTAACGCCAGATGGTACTCACTTAATTTGCTTAGCGCCAAAACAGTCTAAGAGTCCATGAGCCAATCAGCTTCGTTTCCAAACATCAACTTTTCCGGTCGACTTCGCCCGTCGCAGTCCGAAGTCGTTTCGATTGCACAATCGCAGCTCAATTCTGGCAGCCGGCGACTGCATGTCGTCGCTCCTCCGGGGTCGGGAAAAACAGTACTGGGTTTATATCTGTGGGCCCAGATCGTTAAACGCCCTTGCCTCGTTCTATCTCCAAACTCGGCCATCCAGTCACAATGGGCGGCTCGAGTAGACCTCTTTGAGTCCCCACTTTCAAACGATGAACTCGTCTCAACCGATCCGCTCAATCCCGCTTGGTTGACTTCGTTAACGTATCAATCGGTAACCATGCCCGCGAGAGGCCAAGTAGAACTGGAAGAGCAGGCACGGCAGCTGTGGGTTGAGAAGTTGATCGATGAAGAACAAGTCACCAACCCAGAAGAAGCGGGCGTTTGGATCAATGACCTAGAAACCAACAATGCTGAGTACTTTAGCAAACAGCTTGGCAACTACAAAAAGAAGATTCGCGACGAGGCTTCGCGGTCGGGTGACTCAATATCACTGCTGCACCCCGCCTCCCAAGCCACTTTAGAGCGACTTGCTGACATGCAGATCGGCGCCATCATTCTTGATGAATGTCACCACTTGTTGGGGCATTGGGGGCGAGTGATGTCTGACGCTTTGGCAGTCCTAGGAAATCCGATCGTGATTGGCCTAACGGCGACTCCGCCAGATCGGGACGGAAAAGACGAGCGTGATGTGAAGCGGTATGACGAGTTCTTTGGTGAGGTCGATTTTGAAGTCCCGGTACCGGCGGTGGTCAAAGACGGCTTTTTGGCTCCCTACCAAGACTTGGCATATTTCGTTCGCCCAACAACGAAGGAACTAAAATTCATCGCCTCGGCCGACCAACAGCTAGAACAATTAGTCGACGACATTTGCCAGCCGGGATTCTTGGCCGTCGATCAGGATGACTCGCGGGCGAAAGAGGCCTCGCAACTTTCCGATGGTGCAGCAGAGTCAACAAAGGAGACGGAACAGTCCCAAGCCCTTGAAGCCTCGAGTGCGATCGATTGGTTAACTCAAACTCTGGGCCAGCATCGGCTGCCGACCGGAACGGCGACCGATTGGAACAGCTTTGCTCGCCGAGACCCCGCGCTATCACTTGCGGGACGTCAATTTCTAACGGCTCGGCAAATCAAATTACCAGCAAACGTACCAGCGCTCGGCCCGACGGAACTGCCAGCAGGGGTTCCATCGATGGAGTTCGTCGTTCCGGTGATTGATCGATTAGTGCGTCACTACCTACGTCGCTCAGCGTGCTCTCAACATCAGCAGATTGCCAAACAATTAACCGCCAGCTTGCGAACCCTTGGCGTACAGATCACTGACACGGCAACCCGAGCCTGTGTGTCGCCGGTCGGACGCGTCATGGCTTACTCGCAAAACAAGTCGGCGGCTCTGCTGCCAATCCTTAAGCACGAATTTGAAAGCTTGGGCGATTCGATTCGGGCGGTTGTGATCGCCGACTTCGAGCGATCGTCCTCGGTGTCGGCCCAACTGAAGGATTTAATGGACAGCGAAACCGGCGGAGCGATCGCTGCTTTCAAAACACTTTTGACCGACGAAACAACGGACCTGTTAGAACCCATCTTGTTGACTGGTTCAACGATTTTGATTGACGACGAAATCGAACAGGCCTTTTTGGACGCAAGCCGTAGCTGGCTTTCCGACAGAGGTTTCAAGGTCGAGCTCGAATCCGAAACCGTCGGTTCATTTCGAAAGATCAAAGGCTCCGGGGCTGATTGGGCGCCGCGGGTCTATGTCGAGATGGTGACCGAGTTGTTTCAACAGGGACTGTCCAAGTGCTTGATCGGAACACGCGGACTGTTGGGCGAAGGCTGGGACGCTAACAAGATCAATGTGCTGGTCGATCTTACGACAGTCACGACCAGCATGAGCATCAATCAGCTGCGCGGTCGGTCTTTTCGACTGGACCCAAGCTGGCAAGAGAAACTGGCCAACAATTGGGATGTCGTTTGTATCGCCCCTGAATTCAGCAAAGGGTTCGACGATTACTCTCGTTTCAAAAAGAAGCATAAGAAACTGTTTGGCGTTAGTGATGATGGTGCGATCGAAAAAGGCGTCGGCCACGTTCATCCAGCTTTTACTGAAATCAAACCCGAAGGTTTGGAAACAAACATGAGCGTGATCAACGATGAGATGTTGGCACGCAGCAAACGACGAGCACGCGTACGAGACCTGTGGAAGATCGGCGAGCCTTTTAACGCTCAAGCGGTTCGGGCGGTGGAGCTCAAGTTGCCGGCCGAGATGGCTGGGGGCTTTCCGCCGTTTGGAAAAGGCCCCACATGGAATGACACGACCCTGACGAACGCGATTGGATCGGCGGTTCTGGCAAGCCTAGTTGAATTAGGCAAGATTCGAGCGGCGTTGGATGTCAGCGTGGGCGAACTCTCGGGAGGCTACATTCGAGCTTTTTTAACGGGCGGTGACGAAGCCGAAAGCCGGATCTTTTCGGATGCCATGAGACAAGTGCTGGGCCCGTTGGATCGGCCTCGCTATGTCGTGCCTAGGAATGTCACACAGAAAAGTGACACGTTTCTCTCTAGATGGTTGCCGGAGATTGTCGGCAAGTACTTTCAAAAGACGGAAAGCGTATTTGCGATGCTTCACGCGGTCCCGAGTGCCGTCGCCAAGAACAAGCAAGAGGTTGCGGTGTTCCAAAAACATTGGAATGCTCTTGTGAGCCCTGGCGAGGCAGTGTTTGCATTGCGTGGTGAAGGCGAGCAGATGGTGAATCAGGCCAAACAATCCCTTGAGTCACAAACGATCGTTCACGAGAAGGAATTGTTTTTGTAGCCTGAAGAAGTTTACGCGTTTGCATTTGGTCGCCGCTTGGTCGCCCTACTCCGTTACCTGTGAGACCTCTTTTTTGGCCGCCTCCGCTTCTTTCTTTCCTTCTACCTGCCAAGCCTTCAGATCTGAAAACGTCGGCATGTCACCTTCCTTGACCGATTTTTCGAAACGCATGAAAGCGTTCGTACGGTATTCGCTCGCCCTTGAAAAGTTCTTGGCGACTTCCACTCCCTTTTCGGCCATGCTGATGGCGGCCTTCTTATCGCCGATCCTCCAGAACAGAATACTCTGATAGGCAAAGTGATTGGGGCCAATCGTCTTTCCTTTTCTTGCGATGTATTCTGCATATGGCAGAGTCACGGCTTTGGTGAAATCCATCGAGTAATTATCAGCCGTGCTATTGGCGATCCGCATAGCGGTAGTCAATAGAAAAGAATTTTTAGCGTGGCTCGCTGGCATCTCGTTCAGAGTTGAGATTGCGTCTGCCCATTCCTCTCGCACCATCAGCAACTCAAGCTTCCGCACACCCAACTCTGGATGGTCAGGATCGAGCGATTCCACTTCGTCGATTAACGTCGCCATCTTGTCCGCATTCTTCGCACGTTTTGCCAGATAGATTTGTTGAGAAAGTGCTTCTGTTTTTCCATAGTTGGCATATGCCGCTTTGATCTTCGCAGCCGCCTTTTGAGCGCCTTCATCGCCGGACAGCATTAACTCGACCAGAGAATCAGTGAGCCGTACGGCTTCTGTTCCGAACAACAGTTTTCCGTTTTTAACAATGAACGCGTGCGGAATGGTCTGCACTCCTGCTGCTTTCAACCATTCGGTTTCGAACGCCGACCCCTCGCCCAAGAACGCGACTGGATAAGACATTCCTTCGCCTTTTGCTTTGACGAATTTTTCAACTTTTGCCTTATCCTCTTCCCAGCCCATGCCATGAACACGCAGGCCTTGGTCGTAATACTTTTTGTGAAGTTCATTCACATGGGGAATCAACTCAACGCAAGGTCCACACCATGTGGCCCAGCACTCAAACACGTAAATTTTATCTGGTTCAAACTCTGTCGGCGCCGTGCCTTGAATCCAGTCGGCTTCCACGACGGAGGAAAGGTGAACTTCGGAACCATTGACAAGCGTCGGCTTAGATTTTGATTTCTGTGCGACGGCGGTGCTTGCCAGAACCATCATCATGCTGGCGACAGCGAGATTCAGTCCGCACACTCGAAGCCGTCCCGCATTCTTTGCCAATGGAAGCTTAGCGAAACATGATCGAAGTTCAGTGAGACTACCAATAATGTGATTTGTCATGACGAATTGCCTGTCCTGTGAGTTGAGTTGCTGAATTAAGTTTGCCGTATTGGCGGTGAACCCGCTTCACCTCCGCGAGATAACGCCGCTGTGGCCCATTCAATCTCAGCCACGCAATAACGTGAGATTATCGCAGGAATAACGCACGAGTCAAACCAGTGAGATCTTTGGCATAGGCCTCACAGTCGAGCAAAGACTCCTTTGACCGGCCCAAAAGGACTAGCAGGGCATCACTCGCATAGATTGAGTCCCACCTCGCAAGTCCTGCTTAGAAATCGGTTTGCGGAGACGAACACAATCAGTGAACCATTTCACAACCCCATTTCATCGCTCGTCGGCTCGTAGCTTAGCACCAAACGGGCGGTTCGTCATGTCGGCCAGAAAAACGTTTCCGCGTATCTTAACATACCTGCAAGATTAACTACGACAACTTCTTGTGCATCATGCGGTCAAGCCAGCGTTTGGGGAGCCAGCGCATGATGTGCAGACGCCAACGCTGTTTGTGGATGACGTAGGCGGTTTTTGGGTTGGGGCTTTCGATGATCTTTTGCACTAGCCGCGAAAAGACCTCGGCCGATTGAGCGATTTGCTGAGCGTCCTCCAAAATGGCTTCCGTTTTGCAAATCATGGGGCCGTAGTCGGTGTCTTTGAATTCATCCAGTGCGCCGCTGGATTTGTTCCAGATCTGCGATTGAATTGGCCCCGACTGAACTGACACAACGTCGATGCCATACATCATTAACTCGCGGCGGTAGACTTCCCCCAGACTCTCGATCGCGTGTTTGGCGACGCAGTACGATCCGTTGACGGGCGTGTTAATAAAGCCCGAAATGGAACTGTTGTTGACGATCTTGCCCGGTTTCTGATCGGGATTGCGTTCAAGCGACGCGCCAAGCAATGGAAGAAAGGCGTTGATCACATTGCGGGCGCCACTAACGTTGACCAACAATTGCCGATCGAACGCCTCGCTGTCGACCAGTTGCATGGGACCGGCCAAGGCAACGCCCGCGTTGTTAAACAGGCACGTCAACAAGTTGCCATCCAGCAACCGTTCAATTTCGTCGGCGGCGGCTTGGATTGCAGGACGATCAACGACGTCGAAGATGAAACATTTGAAGCGTTCTGGGAAGTCGGATTCCAGTCGCTGTTGGTCTTCTTGTTTTCGCACGCTTCCAAAAACGTGGTAGCCAAGGGAAACGAAATGGCGAACGGCGTCGTAGCCGATGCCCGTCGAAACGCCTGTGATTACGATTGATTTCACGTCACATTGTCCGTTTAACTTGTGCAGTAAAGTAATCGGCCCCGTTTGGCACCAGACCTTCCACTTGGTCCGACGCAAAACAAGCTAAAACGTTGTTCGCGGTCGACGATTTAATCAGTACCGTTACGTCCGTCAAATAGACCAAAGCTTCCGGTTCGTTTTGCTCGGCTTTGTTCAACACAACTCGCCCGGCAACCCGCCCGGCAAAGAACACTTGCGAATCGTGTTGTGCGGCCAGTTTATTGAGTGCCGAAAAATCGAAAGGCTTCCCGTCTTCTTTTGATTCCGTGGGCAATTGTATCTGCAAAACGGCATAATGGTCATTGGGATCGATCACTGACTTGCTGTCCGGCAGCAATTGCGGTTCACCTTGCCGTTGGTGCAAGACAAACGAAAACCGATTGACGGCCGCGATCCGCAGAACGCTCATCAGTTGAAACAGTTTGTCGGAAAGCAATTCTAGAAACCGATAGCCCGATGGGTAGTTGACGATCAACAAATAATCACGCGCCAGATCCGCGTTGCCTGAAATTGTCCGTTGGCACTTGCCTTTGAACAGTGCTTTGCCGCCGATCTTGAAGACTCGACCGGCGGCGAGCAAATTATAGATGTGATAAATGATTGCGATGCGTGTATCAAACCAATTGATGGCAAACAGGGGTGACTCGAGTTCATTCAAATCGCCGTGGATTTCTGCCATGATCGAACCGGTAATCTTGCGTTCGATTTTGTCGTGTTTAATCATCGTTGGTGGCCTCGATCCGAACCATTTGAGCGGAGAAAGCGGCGTTGCCGGTTAGCTTGTCGACGATTTTGTCATCCGTTAAGTCGTTGATGCTGACCCCTGCATGCTGAGTTGCGACGGAGAGTTTTATTTTCGGGCGGTGGTGTCCGTAACCGTGTGGCAGGCTGACAACGCCGGGCATCATTTCGTCCGTGATTTCCAAAGGCGCCTTCACCGACCCAACACTGGACGTGACAGCGACCACGGCACCATCAGCTAGGCTCAGTTTCTCAGCGTCGCTTGAATGCATCATCACTGTGCAGCGATCGGTGCCTTTGACAAGCCGCTGGGAATTGTGCATCCACGAATTGTTGCTACGCAGATGGCGGCGGCCGATAAGTGAGAACTCGTTCGCAGCAGTGTTTGGCTGACTCTCGCCTGCCGCGTTCAATTGCGGCAGGACCGCCTGTTTCAAGTGGTCGAGGTAAACTTGAGGAGCGGCGTCAATTTTCTTATCCGTCGTTCGTAGCGCCGCAGGAAGAACGGACTGAAGTTCGCCAAGATCAATACCGTTGGGGTTAGCTTTGAGCTGCTTGAGCGAGAGGCCTTTGCGAAACATTCCGTAGGGTCCAAACTTCAAACCTAGGTCCAGCAATCGATCAGGAGTCAACCAGCGTAAGATTCGCTTTTGAAATCCTGTTTTCAGCTGACCGAAAACCCCGCTTCCCTTGGGCATCAACCGCAGCGCCAACTCTTTCATGATCTGCCAGTCGTACATCGACCCGGCCTCGGGAGCAAAAATCTGCGGCGAATACTTGGCAACGTTTCGCACCGCGACGGCAAGGAAGATAAAGTCGTAGTGGTCGGTTTCAAGGCCACTGGGCGATGGCAAAATCAAATCCGCATGCCGAGTCGTCTCGTTAACGTAAATGTCGTGGGCAACGTAAAAGTCCAATTGCTCTAGGGCTCGCTCAAGCTGAACGCCATTGGGGGTGGACAGAACCGGATTGCCGGAGCTTGTTATGAGGGCTCTGATTTTCCCTTCGCCGGGCGTCAACATTTCTTCGGCCAGTACGGCCACCGGCAAGTCGCCTTCGAATTCCGGCAAGCCTCGGACTCTTGATTTCCAGCGACCAAATTCGTGCGTCGTCCCCGACTTCCCCACTAAGCTAACCGCAGGCTTGGCAAACATTTGCCCGCCGGTTCGGTCAAGATTTCCTGTGACCAGATTGATAGCGTTGATGATCCAATGACAAAGCCCACCGTGAGGCTGTGTGGAAACACCCATTCGTCCGTAGACGACGGCTCGTTTTGCGGTGGCAAATTCAGCGGCGATGTTTTCGATTGTCGCTGGCTCAATCCCGGTGATTGCTGAGGCGTTCTGAGGAGTGAACTCGGCAACGGCGTCTTTCAGTTGTTCGACGCCTTTGGTGAAGCCGCCCAAGCGACCAAGGCTGACGGCGTCGTTCTTGTTTTCGAAAAGGCAATTCAAGATCGCGGCAAGCAGGAACACATCGGTGCCGGGGCGAATGAAGTGGTGATCGGTGGCAAGTTTCGCGGATTCCGTGCGACGTGGGTCGACCAAAACGACTTTGCCGCTGCGTTTGGTGATGGCCTTCAAGCGGTTCTTAACATCCGGAGCCGTCATCAGGCTGCCGTTGGACGCTGCCGGATTGGCTCCCAAAATCAACATGTAGTCGGTGTTGTCGATGTCAGGAATCGGGATCAACAGTCCGTGTCCAAACATCAGGCTGGCCGCAAGATGATGCGGAAGCTGATCAACCGAAGTGGCGGCAAAACGATTGCGAGTGTTGAGCGATTGCTTTAGGTACTTCTGGAACAGCAAGGCTCCCGAATTGTGAACGGTTGGGTTCCCCAGATACAGTGCGACAGAATCGTCACCGTGTTCCCTTCGAATTTGCATCAGCTTTGATTCAATCAAATCAAATGCGTTTCCCCAACTGATGGGTTCAAAACCATTTTTGGTACGACGGACTGGCATCTTCAACCGATCTGGGTCGGCGTGAATATCCTGAAGTGCGATTGCCTTGGGGCAAATATGGCCGCGACTGAGCGGATCGTCTTTGTCTCCTTTGATGGAAACCACTTGCTGGCCATCGTGCTCAATCGTCAGTCCACAGACGGCTTCGCAGAGATTGCAAGATCGAAATGCCGTTTCAGTTTGCGATGCCATTTGGGTTATCCATCTAGCGAGGCGTTGGCGGCGTGACTGTTGGACTGAAGCATAAACAGAACCGCGATCACGATGCTAAAGGCAAGCGATATGTAGCACATGGGAACCGAACCAAATGCCACCGGACAAACATCGCCTTTGACCAGTTCCAGCACTGTCGCAAGAGCCGCAAGTCCGCCGGCGACGAGCGTTCCGCCCCAAAACAGGTAACTGCCTATTGCGCCGGGCATCAATATCGAGAGGGCAACCCCCGCAGCGATTAAAATATATCCGCCGAACGCGATGTAGCATGCCGGAACTGTGTCGCCCAGAACGGGACACGCTTCACCCGACTGATATTGCTCGTAGGACAGCCGTCCGGCTCCCCAAAGTCCGAAAAGAACCATTGCGATCAGTGCAATTCGTATGAACATTCGCTGTTTCTCCTGTATAGAATCGCAATGGATCGTGAAAATTTGGTTTGCACACCGCCTTGTTCGTATCACCACCGTTAAGCCGAATTCCGCCTAAAGGCGGTACTGCAAACAAGCACAAACAAACGATCACTCGCCGGATGACAAGACGCACTGCATCATTGTTCCCAGCTCCGGTGCGGGAAAGGCTTGCGTCCGACCGTTCAAAAATTTGACTTCGACCGATTTAACTTCCGCCCCACCGGTTCCAATGGTGATCACCGGCGAGGAATCACTGCACAGTCCCTCGCCTTTGACGAATGGTTCGTAGATCGTTCGCCCATCCGCCAGTTCGGCTTTGACCATCGCACTCACCGCTTCGACGATATTGGGAAGCGATACTTTGACGTAGCCAGTGTCACTATTGTTACTCATGAACGCTTTGGATGCACCGGCGATGTTGATGTGAATCAAGTCAGGTGCGCCGTCCAGATTGAAGTCAGCAGTCACGGGCGAGATCCCGAACTTCGTATTCACGATTCCCATTTCGGCACCCACTTCAGCAAACTGCCCTTCCGCGTTTTGCAGCAAGAACCGACCGGGAAGTCGCAGGAATTCAAGTTTGTGTGGCGGCAAATCGACATAATTCTCGGACACGATCAAATCGGTTCGGCCGTCGAGATTGAAGTCCTCAAACACACAGCCCCACGAAAATTCGTAGTCCGCGACTTTTACTTCGTCCGCTGTGTCAGTGAACTTAAAGTCGCCCTCGTTGTGGAACATAATCCAGTCGGAATGATACGTTTGCTCAGGCGTAAGATCACCCTTGGCCATAAATGGAGGAGCCGTCGTCCCAGTATTGGAAAAGAAGAAGTCAACCAAGCCATCGTTGTCGTAATCTCCGACCGCGACTCCCATCGGATAGCCATAAACGTCCGAGTTTGGATTCTTGACGTTTTCAAACTTCATTCCGCCGTTGTTTCTCCAAGTGCGAACTTGTCCGGTATCGTGAGCCACGATCAGATCCTCGTCGCCGTCTTGATCCGCATCGAAGAAGACGGCTTGAAACGTATTGTGCTTGTACAGCATTCCCGCTTCTTCGGTTTTGTCACTGAAGGTGTTGTCGCCGTTATTGATCAGCAGAGCACTTTGCCCTCCGTACCCTTCTTTATTGAAGATGTTGTACCCTTCGATGAACTCCTTCTTAATGTAGCCGCAAACATACATGTCAAAGTTACCATCTCGATTTAGGTCAGCCACCGCAATCGACAACGGGCAGGTGTCTTCTTTCAGAGGAACTTCAAGATTCTTTCCAGTTAGCTTGCCGCCATCGTTGGTGTATAGCCAAATGCTGTTTTTGCGCGTCACGATCAAATCGTTGTCGCCATCGTGATCAACGTCCAGCGAAGTCGCACTCATCGAAGCTTCGGACAGGTCTGATTTTTCGAAACCTGTTTCATCGGTGATGTCGACAAATTTTCCGTCAACGAAACGGTAGATCACGTCCGACTGATCTTGTCCGCCACAAAGGAATAGCTCTTCGGCGCCGTCGTCAAGATTGAACGCACAGCCACCGGTGGCTTGGATCTGAGTTGCTTTGACGTAGTTGTGAACGAAGGGGATCGCAACTTCCGAGTATTTTGGAATGGTGATGCCTTCGGTCGAAACGTCGTACGGTATCGCCGCGTCGTTTCTGAATCGCATGATGACAAATAGCAGCAACAGCGCTACTGCACAGATCATGAAAATTGGAATCCACTTTAAGAACGAAAAGATGGATTTCTTTTTCTTGATGGGTGTCGACTGATCGGCTGTATCGTTTGTGTCATTCATTTTCAATCTTTCCTATTTGCTTACTGTGTTTTTACTTAGCTTTGAGAAGTAGCGACGTGGTCGCGGGTATCTCCAAAAGTCAGTGACAGCAAGAAGAACAAAGTAAAACCAACGTTCAACGCAATCGGTGCTACGTATCTTCCAACTTCTGGTGCGATCACTAAAACAACGAAGTTCATCACCAAAAGGACGATGGGGCTGGTCGCTGCCATCCACTTTGGATAGCGAGTCAGACCCGTCAAAACTTGTTTGATATAAATTATCGAAATCACCAACGTCGTGATGCGAATGATGTTCAGAAGCGATTCACAACGGAGATTATATAGCTCAACTAGGTTTGTGTCTTTAATTAGATCCGCATGGTGCACCAGCGACCCGATGCTCGACCGGGAACTCATCCACATCGCTCCGTACAGGAATCCAAACGCACCGATCAGAAACAGGGCCTTTGACATCTTTTGACCGGCTGGCTTGATCATTTCCGCGATATGCCAAACGCCAACAAAATAAAGTGGCACGCCAAACACGGCAAAAAAGTGACCCGCGTTAAGCCGAGCTTCGGAGGTGTTGATCATGAAGTCAAAGCCGGTTTCACCTAAACCGAGCCGGCATTCATCAAAGTGCAGTAAAAATTCACCTGTACCGCACAAGATCGCACCAAGTAACCCTAGCAATCCAGTTAATTTTATTTGATTCACGGGATCAGCTTTCAATATTGAACTCGGAGCTTCGACGAAATCTGCCTAAGCTAAATTAGACGACTAATTGGTGATTCAATTACACCAAACCCTATATCTTTACTCTCAATATTATCGCACGATATCCAATATTGGAATTCTGGCAAAGACACATTTTGCATTTGGGCACACGCGAATAGATTGTCGGTCAACGAAGTGTCACTTCAATCAGGCTATCGCAATGAAACTACCTAAGTTACTCGGAAAGATAATTGGCGTCCTGCTTGTGTTGTCATTTTTCCTGCCCATTCCTGCTGGCACGCTCCGACTGGCACTGGGGTTGTCGATTCTTGTTTGTGCAAGCCTGCCGTTTGCACTCGCTGTTCAAGCAGGCCGTCGCAAGTTCGGATGGCTCAACCGGTTAATGACTTGGATCGAAAACAAGATTGGTGAAAAATGGGCCGGCAACTTGATCCTCACACGCCCCGAAAATGATCCTCGAACTCATTTTGCTGGCAACAAGAAATCAACAGACACGCAACAGAAAGACCGGCATAGCCAAGAAAGAAACTCATGAGTGAAATGCTGAAGGTCGCATCGTTTAGCGAACTACAAGACCGCAAGCCCGCCTATGCACTGGCAGGTGAAGTCGACTTGGTGGTCGTTCGTTACGATGACAATGTCTCTGTCTTGTACGGACGCTGTTTACATCGCGCGGCGTTGATGAGCGACGGGCATGTTGAAGGCAACAATCTTTTCTGCGGCGTTCACAACTGGGACTACCGTATCGACACGGGGGTCAGCGAGTACAACAACGCTGAAGCACTTCACAAATTCGAAGCGACCATCGACGGCGACGATGTGCTGATCAAAAAAGCCGACGTCGACGCATTCGCAGCCAAACACCCGCAGCCGTTTAAACGGGATGAATATCTCGGGCTATACCAAGACATTCACGGAGGCCCCGAAGAGCCCAGCAATGGCTACATTCAAATGTTGGCGCGACAGGGAAAGAAGGGCATTGGCCATCACGGGCCGGTTTCCTCAATGGGCGTTCCGGCGCCAGAACTGCCGCTGTGGAGCGACCTGCAATTCGTCACCGCGCAATTGGCTCGACAACCGCTGCTTGACGACGCCTCCGTTGGAACCGAGTTAGTCGTCGGCCCCAAAGCAGCCAAGCCGTTGACTCTTAAGATTCCACTGTTCGTTTCGGACATGTCGTTTGGAGCTCTTAGCGAAGAAGCGAAAGTCGCACTGGCGACAGGAGCGGAACTGGCTGGCACAGGAATCTGCAGCGGCGAAGGCGGCATGCTTCCTGAAGAACAAGCCGCCAACAGCCGTTATTTTTACGAGC
>CAZLYM010000070.1:9754-17456 GCA_964563475.1 uncultured Pirellulaceae bacterium | reverse complement strand
ACTAGTGGTTCGTCAAAGTTGAATTGACCGATTGCATACCTGCTTTGGTCTCTGAAAACAAAGTTCGAATTGAACTCCAAGCCGGTCAACTCAGGTCGGTTGAACCACTGGACAGAACAATTATCGACGATTGAAAAACTTCTTCAGAACGTCGTCTGCCGCGTGAGTCGAACTTTCGTGCTTCTCACTCTCGCGGGAAGGCAGTTTGCCAAAACGCGACTTGGATGGAGATTCCTCTGATTCGGTTGAATCAGTTTCTCCCTTGTCCATCGCCACCGTTTGATCATTCTTATCTTCATCGGAAACGATTGGCCGCTTGATCTGAGTTGTATCATCCAAGCTCAACTGCACGGTTTCGGACGCTGGGAGGCGGCCCTGATTGCTGATCGATGGGGAATCGTCGTCGTCTGACAACCAGTCGGTGATGCTGTCTTCGAGTGTTTTGTCAGACTTTTTTGTTTTAGATGCCGTGCGGGCAGCAACCTCAGCAACATCCTTGACAACCGGACGCTTGGCTCCAGCCGCCGCCATGTCGATCACCATTTCCAGTTGCAACCGACCAATGCGAAGCTTGTCACCTGATTTTGCGACATGCACGTCCTCGATTTTCTCACCGTTGACGTATGTACCGTTGCGGCTTTTCAGGTCTTCGATCGTGACTTTGCCATCGCGAACACGAATCGCACAATGATGACGACTGACCAGATCACTAGACGGGCGCAAGTGAGCCTTCTCACCACGGCCAATAATGAATTTAGGAACTTTGATCCCGATTTCGCGACCGTCGTTCTTTCCGCCAACTACTCTTAAACTTGCTTTCATCCCGTTTTCCTCCCAGAAATCACAGGACCAACCGGTGAGTCAGTGTGTTCGGCCTTGCCTCGAACCTTTTGACACTCTCACCGATTTCTATCTAACCAATTATTGGTCGAAAATTACTAAAGTCAAATAAAACCTCACTAAACATCCCTAATAACGGTATGTGAGTCTTAAAGCTTTTTCGGTATCAACCACGGCTCACCTCAGGTGGGCCAGCTTAACGGGCAAAATAAATTACTCAACCCGAAATCACCCCTTTCGCAGGACATATAAAGAATCCTTCATCTCTATTAACGGTTCTCTGCACCCCAATTCTACTATCGACTGAAACGGTGGCAAACTAACCGTTACATAACGAGGAACCGTTCGATTGTCCAACTTCGAAATCGCGAAGGTGCTAGAACTGGCGATAAGGAGTGGTCAGCTACCACTAAGAGCTAACCTAGAAATAAACCATTGGATTCCGTTTCAATTCGATCGCGCAATGCCAGCGATCAAATGCGTCCATTGAGCAACTTACTTGTCCGTAAGGCCGAAGAAGGAACCACTACGCCGAAGCAAATATTCGGTTTCTAACGTTTACGCGTCCACGCAATATCGCCGAATCGTTCCTGCTCGATCCGCTGGGCGGCGGCAAGCTCCAAGTCGGTTGGAGTGGCCAGAGTCAAGTCGAGCCCAAGCTGGGCTGCGATTCCGTCTGCCAGGTCATGACACGTTGTTTCAAAGTTCAACGCTTGTTCCATCAAGTCAGACAGCCCCATCAGTTCCGGCGCACAGGAGGAAGTTTTCAAGATCAGGCTGCCGTGCTGAATCAACGCATTGCGAAGGCGGCGTTGAGCACTGCCACAAATCTTAGAACCGTCGACCACTACATCGCCTCGGCTTCGTCGTTCAAAGCAAAGAAACGATTGGTTGTCCACGGGCTTTGGGTTGTGGGGTGAGTCGTGGTCGGGGGAGTCGCTGACGTCGCTGAACAAGTGAGCCGTCGTCCCGTGCTCACCCAGCACTTGCACCACTTGGTGATGCACCAGATCATAAAGTTGATCGCTCGATTTCGACCAGCGATTTGATTCAGGAACACAAATGCTGTAAGTCAATTCATGGTCGTGCACAATCGCACCGCCCCCGGACGATCTTCTGACGACCGGACAATCGAGACTCGCAGAGTGAAGTTCCCGATCGGCGATCTTTTGAAAGTAACCCAGTGACAGCGTCGGCTCCGACCAGCGATAAAATCGCAGCGTGATCGCGCGGCGATGGTCGGCCGATTCCAGCAGCGCCTGATCGAGCGCCATGTTCCAAGTCCCCGGCATGGGGGCGTCGATGATCAATCTGGCTGAGCTCATGTTGGTTGCAGAAAATTATTCTTCTGCATACTCCGACAGCGGTGGGCATGAACAGACGACGTTGCGATCGCCATAGACGTCGTCGACTCGGTTGACCGTTGGCCAGAACTTGGAAGCCTTGGTTGCCGAAGTCGGGAACACGGCGAACTCGCGGCTATAGGCTCGATCCCAATCGCTGTCGACCAAATCAGACATGGTATGAGGAGCATGTTGTAATGCGGAATCTTCTGCCGAAATCTGGCCGGACTCGACTTCTCGAATTTCATCGCGAATCTGCACCATCGCATCACAGAAGCGATCTAGCTCAGCCAACGATTCACTTTCGGTTGGCTCGATCATGATCGTTCCGGCAACTGGCCACGACATGGTGGGAGCGTGAAAACCGTAGTCCATCAATCGTTTTGCCAAATCGCGTTCAGAAATGCCGCACGCATCCTTGATCGGACGGATGTCGACAATGCACTCATGAGCCACTCGGCCGTTGCGACCTCGGTAGAGCACTTCGTAGTGTCCGCTCAATCGGGCCGCAATGTAGTTTGCGTTCAGGATCGCGATCTGAGTTGCTTTGGTCAGCCCAGCGGTGCCCATCATGCGGATGTAAGCCCATGAGATCGGCAGGATCGACGCCGATCCAAACGGAGCCGCTGCGACCGCGTGGCTGAACTCGTCCGAGTGTGATTCGTGTCGGTGATTGGGTAAGAACTCGGTCAGGTGTTCACGCACGCCGATGGGGCCGACGCCCGGACCGCCTCCACCGTGCGGGATGCAAAACGTTTTGTGCAAATTCAAATGAGAAACATCGGCCCCAAACTTGCCAGGGGCCGCGATCCCGACCAAGGCGTTCAGATTAGCCCCATCAAGATAAACTTGGCCGCCGGCCTGATGCACTAGCTCACACACTTCCTGAACCGTTTCTTCAAACACGCCGTGCGTGCTGGGGTACGTGATCATCAACGTCGAAAGTGATTCGCGATGCGTTTCAATTTTCGACTTCAGGTCGTTCAGGTCGATGTTGCCATCGTCGTCCGTTTGTACAACAACCACTTTCATTCCCATCATGCTGGCGCTGGCGGGGTTGGTTCCGTGGGCCGAAATAGGAATCAGGCAAACGTCTCGATGGCCTTGTCCGATGCTTTCGTGATAGCGACGGATCGCCAGTAATCCCGCGTACTCGCCTTGAGCTCCCGAGTTTGGTTGCAGGCAAACCGAGTCATAGCCGGTGATTTCAACCAGCCATTTTTTCAGTTGTTCGATCAGCTGTTGGTAGCCCTGCCATTGCTCGGACGGAGCAAACGGGTGCACGTTGGCAAATTTTGGCCACGTCACTGGGATCATTTCTGAAGTCGCGTTCAGCTTCATCGTGCAGGAACCCAACGGGATCATCCCGTGAGCCAGTGAGTAGTCTCGGTTTTCCAAACGCTTTAGGTAGCGAAGCATTTCGGTTTCACTTTGGAACCGGTGGAACACTTCATGCGTGAGAAATTCCGTGGTCCGCTGAAGATCGTCCGCAATCGCCCCGCTGGTCGCGGCCGAGTGCATATTGATTTCGCAATTCTCGCCCGCGATGGCTGTCACCACGTCGTGGACGTCCTGTTCGGTAGAAGTTTCATCTAGGCTGATGCTGACTTTTTGGTTATCAATTTTTCGTAGATTGATTCCTGCTGCCGCCGCCGTCGTCAACGTCGCATCAGCACTCGCGACCTCGATGCAAACCGTGTCAAAGAACGATTGGTGCAACACTCGGATCTGACTGTTCTCTAGGCTGGTTGCCAACGTAACAGCCAGCGAGTGAACGCGATTGGCAATCTGCTTTAGTCGATCGGGGCCATGGTAGACGGCATAGAACGCAGCCATGTTGGCCAGCAACGCTTGAGCCGTGCAGATGTTTGACGTGGCTTTGTCGCGGCGAATATGTTGCTCGCGAGTCTGCATGGCCATCCGCAACGCCCGGTTCCCTCGTGCGTCTTTCGATACGCCAATGACTCGGCCCGGCACCGACCGCTTGAACTTGTTGCGTGTTGAAAGGAACGCAGCATGAGGCCCGCCCAATCCCATCGGCACCCCAAATCGCTGTGCACTACCGATCACGACGTCCGCGTCCATTTCGCCCGGTGGCTTTAGCAACGTCAACGCCAGCAAGTCACTGGCGACCGCAACGAGCGCCTTTTTCTCGTGCGCCGCAGCGATCAGCGGTTCAAGGTCAATGACCTGTCCCTCGGTTCCGGGGTACTGAAGCAGGGCTCCAAACACGTCATGCTGAGCAAGCTCGCTGGCCGGGCCGACAATGATTTTAAAACCAAACCATGTCGCTCGCGTTTGTAGCACGTCCAGCGTTTGAGGATGAACGTCGTCGGCTACAAAGAACTGATTGGACGAGTGTTTGCTGGCTCGTTTACATAGCGCCATCGCCTCGGCCGCCGCAGTGGCTTCATCCAGCAACGAAGCGTTTGCGAAAGTCATCCCCGTTAGGTCCATCACCATTTGTTGAAACGTCAGCAACGCCTCAAGTCGCCCCTGTGAAATTTCCGCTTGGTAAGGCGTGTAGGCGGTGTACCAACCCGGATTCTCCAACACGTTACGCTGGATAACCGGAGGAACGATCGTCCCGTAATACCCGGCTCCGATCATTGAGCGAAAGGTTTGGTTCTGGTCGGCCAGTTGTTGTAGCTCAGCCAGCGACTCATGTTCCGCGCAACCGGGAGGCAAGTCCATCGGCTGTGTCAATCGAATGCCCGCCGGCACAGTCGACTCCATCAAATCGTCCAGCGACTGAGCACCAACGGTCTCGAGCATTTTCGCTACGTCACTGGGCGCGGGACCAATGTGTCGAGAAGCGAAATCGTTTCGCGTTTTATCGAGTGTCTTTGGAGTGCAGGTTGCAGCGTTCATATTTTTCGCAGATTTGGGGCGTTTGCTAGGTTCTTCGCCACGAGAGTTGGATTGAGAGCTGAACATTGGATCCGTTTTATCAAGCCAGCATCAAACCACTTGGGCGAACATCAGGAGGCAGGTTGGTTAACCTTCGGAGTTCAATTTTTGGTACGCGTCATGGTCGTGTAATTTCTGTAAAGCGTCTTCGCTGGACAGCTTCACTTTCAGAATCCACCCTGCCCCGTACGGGTCGCTGCCCAGTACATCTAGGTTGTCAGGTAGGGATGTGTTGACCTCGATGATTTCGCCATCGACTGGGCTGTACAGGTCGCTAGTTGCCTTGACCGATTCGACTTCACCGAACGGTTCGGCGGCCGTGACCGTGGCCCCGGATTCCGGAAGTTCCATGTACACGAGGTCGGTTAGCGCTTCGACCGCTTGAGCCGAAATGCCGATCGTGGCGATTCCGTCCGCGACGTGAGCCCACTCGTGAGTCGAGGCAAAGAGTAAATCTTCGGGTTTCATGTTTCTATCCTTGTTACGTTTCTCGTTGGTAAAACGGTAGATCGACCACTTGGGCCGCATGATGTTTGCCACGGATATCAATCGTGACGGATGTTCCAGTTTCACTGAACTGCGGTTCGATCAATCCCATCGAAATGGAGCACTGAACTGTGGGAGCAAAGGTTCCGCTGGTAATCGTACCCACGACTTGGTCGTCAACCATGATCGCACAGCCTTCCCGTGCGGCGCGTTTGCCTTCCAGCTTGATGCCGACCCGAGTCCGTAGCGTGTTTTCTTTTTTCGCAGTCCCAATGGCGTCTGCACCCGGGAAGTTTCGATCTTTCAAGTTGATCGCGAAATTCAGCCTAGCCTGAGCCGCGTTGAAATCCTCAGCAAGTTCATGGCCGTAAAGAGGCATCCCCGCTTCCAACCGCAGCGTATCGCGCGACGCCAGCCCGCAAGCTCCACCGCCCGCCGCTACCGCGTCCGCATGAAGTGACTCCCAGATGGCAGTCGCATCATCGGAGGCAACGATCAACTCGCAACCGTCCTCGCCCGTGTAGCCGGTCCGAGTCACGATCGCCTGATGCCCACAAACGTTAGCCGTCGTCCCGGTGTAATACTTCAGTTCGTCAGGATTGGTGTCACTGTGTTGGCTGACAATTTTGTTTGCCAGTGGCCCCTGCACAGCAATCATCGCTGTCGATTGAGTGCGGTCTTCAAAAGTGATTTGTGAGTCGAGCCGACTCTTGAGCCAGTCAACAATTTTCTGTCGATTGCTCGCATTGACCACCATCATTGTGAAGCACTCGCCGTCGGCGTTAGGAAGCCGATAAACCAGCACATCGTCCAGTACGCCACCCTGATCGTTGGTCATCAGCGAGTAACGAATCTGGCCGGGTTTCATCGTGTTGACGCGGCGCGAGGTCAATTGTTCCAACGCGTCCAGTGACGCGGAACAGTCAGCAAAGTACAGCCGACCCATGTGAGAAACATCAAACAGTCCGACCGACTGCCGGCAAAAGTGATGTTCGTCGATAATGCTGGAGTATTGAACCGGCATCGACCAGCCAGCAAAATCCACCATCCGCCCATCGTGTGCGGAGTGCCATTCATGAAGCGCGGTTTTTTGAAGTGATTCAGACATCAAAACGTACTCGTTCCCCAAGCGTATCAAGCCGGATCGACTTGCGCATTTTTTGGCGACGGTGGAAATGTAAAAGAACTGCCCTTATTCTAACTACACCAGCCAAGTTGAACAGAGGCGAGAAATGTCCGATTTAACGAATAAACCAACCCAGCCGTTTAAGTCAACGCAAGGTGATTTAAGCGGCCAATCTGAAGGTTTGCACCCGATCGAGGCATCGCACATTCACGCGCGGCGGGAACGCGTATTTCTGTTGCTGGCGGGATTGTTTCTGGGCTCGATGACGATGCTGAACATCCTCGGGGTCAGCCGGTTTATTCAGCTATACCAACTGCCATGGACATTGGCATCAGGGAATGTCTGGCAGATTACCTTCGCGGTCGCGATTGGGGTGCTTCCTTATCCAATCACGTTTTTGTGCACGGATTTTATCAGCGAGTTCTACGGGCGGCGTCGAGCCAACTGGCTGGTGACGGTTGGGCTGATCTTGAACGTGTGGGTCGTTTTTATCTTGTGGCTGGGAGGCGTGTTGCCCGGAGCCTTCGAAGGGGCTCCCGTGAACGGCGTGCCGCTGGACGCTAACGGATCCCCCACAGCATTTTTTCAGATTCGCAAGCTCGCCTTCGGAGCGGTTGCGGCATCGATGTTCGCCTATCTGGCGGCCCAGTTCTGCGACGTGTACATGTTCCACTTTTGGAAAAAGCTGACCAACGGAAAACACTTGTGGTTACGCAACAATGGATCGACGTTGGTATCTCAACTAGTTGATTCGATTGCCGTGATCTTGGTAACGCACTTTTTTGCCAAAAGTCTGACCAGTCAACCGGAAGTTCCTGACTGGATGGAGTTGTCAGTGCTGGTGGCGAGCAGTTATGCCTTCAAAGTCGTGGTCGCGTTGCTGGACACAATCCCGTTTTACATTGGCGTCGCTTGGCTACGCAAGTATCTTCAGTTTGAACCGTAGACGCGTGGCACCGCACCCCAGTTCTACTGTAGTCATCACGCTCCGCGTGAT
>CAZLYM010000070.1:8450-9654 GCA_964563475.1 uncultured Pirellulaceae bacterium | reverse complement strand
CCCAGACAGTGATCATCACGCGGAGCGTGATGGCTACTTTGCCCAACAATAAATTAATTACCAATGATAAAGCATGTTCATTGAGCGATTTATTGTTCCGCAAGCCCTAAGGAGTCGGGGTGTACTCAGCCGTGTCCGCTTCAGCATCCGCAGGATCAGATGCTGGTTCGTTTGGTTGGAAGCAAGCTTTAATTGCGGCTAGGTCGGCGCAGCGGCGAAGAATCAGCTCAACGTATTGTGGCTTGACGATCTTTTTGTCGTTACGAATGGTTGTTGACTTAGCTCGGCTGAGTGGTTTGATGCGAGAGGCAATCCCCACCACTTCGCCGGTAGAATTGAAAACGCCGCAACCACTGGAACCGGCACCAAAATCAGCGGTGATTTCTAACCAGGTCACCGGATTCGATTTTGCGTTAGTGCGGGAATAGCGACTGACTTCGCCTTTCGTCATCACGTAAAACTCTCCCGATGGATGACTGACCATACGAACTTCGGCGGTGGGCTTGGGGCGAGTTTTGGCAATGGGTGCCGCGTGAAATTTGTGACCGTTGGCTTTCAGTTTGACCAAGGCAACGTCAGCTGTCTTGTCAGCTGCCAAGATTTCTTCCACTTCAAAACACTTGCCATCGTAGGTCATCGCCATGTAGCCCTCGGTGAGGAGTTCGTCTCGCTTGCTGAGCACGTGATAGTTCGTCAACGCCAGTCCGCTTTCGTCGATTACGACACCGCATGCCATCGCTACGTGAGTTCGATCGCATTTCCCACAATTGTAAAATCGTCCCAAGTACAAACACGATTTAACCATGTGCGGGTACAGGTCGTCTGAATTGACTAGCGGATGGCTGGTCAGCGCATCGAGGCTAACATCGCTGCTGGTTTTGGCGGCCAGCAATTGTTGCCTCAAGATATCTACCGCATCAGTTGCTTGAACTTGCTTCTGCGCGTTCGCATTATTTTCTAGATGCATGTAGATTTGGATGCCATCGATCGGTTCGTTAAAAACATCGAACGGTAGTTTGGCAGCCGGTGTTTTGGCAGCAGGGAGTTGGGCAATGTTTTGCTGAGCCCAACACGGAATCGTGAGTAGGCCACAAAGTAATCCGAACGAGGCAACCATCGTAAAACGAACAGGTCGATAATTTTGAAGGGGAACCAGTTTCATTGTTTTGTCTTATGTGGTTGTGATTTGGACGGGGGGTTTGCC
>CAZLYM010000070.1:0-8350 GCA_964563475.1 uncultured Pirellulaceae bacterium | reverse complement strand
TATATTAGTCCAAGCTTCAGCTAAGCCAAGCTTGAGCCCGTTTCGATGGCGATCGCGCAATCAAGACCCCCTACTTTAATCGACAATTACGGTTGGAATTCATCGGTGCGGAATGGATAGGCGGGTAAATCGGCTTCATTGACAAGGTTGACGTCGGGTTTTCCAGCAAATGCGTAGCGGACGTGCCGAGGTTCGCTCAATTCGGAACTGCTTAACACGACCGAATTGCCTTTGATTTCGGCGTCGGCCATATGCCATTTTCGGGCGTCGTCTGCCAGCCAGAACCCCATCGGTGGCTTTCCATCGAGCGTCTTCAATCCGGTCGCATGGTCGAAGTGGACAATCAGTCGATCGCCTTTAGAATCGATTCGCTTGAACACCGGCCCAAGGGCCTGAACGTCTTGCCCCAAGGTGTTGCGTGCGGCGAGGAGAGCGAGTCGTTTTCCGATCGGCAATTTGTCGGATGGGTGAATATTGGTTGGGTGTCCCAGATCGACGGTGTTGGCGACTGAAGTATGAGGCAGATCGAGCACTTTCAATTGTGACTCGCGCATCCAAGCCCACGATCGCTGGTCAGGGCGAGCGGCCTGTCTTTCCAAGCCTTTAGCAAATCCCGGCAGCATGACCACCAAGAAGTGTAAATCGTCTCGCCCCCATTCCTCACGGTAGCGTTGGACCCACGCCGGCAGGGTTGTTCCGTATTGCAACATTGGACCCACCGCTTTGGAGTTGGCTTCCCCCTGATACCACACGATGCCTCGGCATGCCAAAGGTGCCAGAGGATGCATCATGGCGTTGTAAATAATGTTTGACTGACGCCGCAAAAAGATATCGTTCTTTCTTCCCCACGGTTTGGGGCCGTTGAGAATGGATTCGATTCTGGTCCGTTTGTCCGTGTCGGCATCAAACATTTGCATCTGTTTTTGGAAGTGCGGAAGCTTCGCGGTCATGTCGCGCGGCATCCACCCTTCGATTGAGGAACTACCCCATGAGGCGTGGATGATCCCAACAGGGACTTCCGCGTGTTGCTCCAAAAAATATGCGAACGCGAATGCGACCGCGCTGTCGGGATGACGTTGTTTCCACTGGCCTTGGCAGCGATCCTGTTCCGTAAAGGCAACCGTCCGTTTGACGGTGAAGTTCCTAAGGTTTTTCATTTTTGGAATCAGAGCTTTGATCGCCTTGTTGCCACTGGTCGCCGCTTGCATGTTCGATTGCCCCGAGCAAATCCAAACTTCGCCTACGATGACATTTTTGATTGAGAGTTTTTCGTCCGTTGCCGCAGCGATGACGGTTAGCTCGCGAGGCTCCAAGGAAGCGGCTAATGGATCAAGCTTGATCTGCCAGCGACCATTTGAATCGGCTTGGCCTGATTTCTTCTGCCCAGCGAATTCGACAGTCACTTGTGAATCAGGGCTTGTCGTGCCCCAGACGGGGACCGGCATCGCTCGTTGCAGTACTGCGTTGTCAGTGAACGGGGAAGCAACAGAGAGTTCCGCGTTGGCTGAATCTGAAAGGAGGCTTACTAGGACTAGTGCGATGATCGGTGCCGCTGCAGGAGAGTTTTTTTTCATTTGTGGCCTTGGGATTTTGTTTCGTGCGCGGATCACATTTGATGACTGGGACTGGCTAATTGTTTTGTGGCGTATGCAGTTTGATAAATTCAGCTACTGGAGTTGTGTCTTTTAGCCCGTGAGGATGATGTGCCTTTTCCTCAAGAATCACTTTGACGGATCCGCCTAAGGACTCGTATCGTTCTTTGAGCACCGCGGCGTTTTCTTCGTAAGGAACGGTCGTGTCTTTGGTGCCACTGCAAAGCAGGATCGGAACTCCTGCCTTGGCGAGTGGTTCCAGCCAATCGATCGGACTCACTTTCGCAGCGATCGCTTCTTCATCAGATTTGAAGCCATACGTGGTCTTGAGTAACTTCCAGGACTTTGGGGCTCCATCTGCCATAGAGCCTGTTCCTTCAACTTGTTTGCCGCCGGGCCAACTTTTCACGTTGCAAACTCCATTGTCGACGTAAATGCTCTGGACCTTTTCCGGGTTCTGAGACGCCCATTGGAAAAGCGCCAACGTCTCACGGCTCATCGAGCCCATCGCCACCTTGGTGCTGAACCCATGCTCTTGAGTCAGATACTTGTAGGCCGCGTCGATCGCTGCGTTACCGCGCGGATGGCCCGAGACATCGCCCGGACGAACCACGACATGGTACCCCTGTTCGACCAGTTTTAGATCCATCAACGTGACTTGTGCTGTCGCTCCTTTGGTTCGGCCCCAGAACATGCTTCGCCAAAGCCATGGCTTTCCCGGAGCGGCTTTTTTGGGGCAAACAACTGAGACTTTTACTCCGCTGGTTTCGAAGGTGTAGCGGTCAAAGCCATGAAAGTCGACTTTGTTGCCAGGGAAAAGGCTCGTTTCCTTATTCTTCGCGTCATGGTCTTTGCCGGGGCTCATGGAGTTCTTTTTTGGGGAACCTTGATCACTCGGAGCGTTTCCGTCCAAGTCAACTTTTTGAGTGCCCTTAAATGCCGCCTTGATCGAGTCCAGTGATACGCCCAGTAGTTTCTTCGCTAGGACCGTGAGCTGTTCTTCGGAGCCGTGGATGTGAAATGTTCTCTGGACGTGCTGCAACGTTTCACCTGGCTTAAGTGCAGCAGCAGGTGACGACGTTTCAAGTTCGTAAAACGGGCCTAGCGGTGGCTTGCCTTCCTCGGGCGAGCCGTCGTTGTACGAGTTGATTACGTCGCCCGAGTAAGGTTCTTTTTGCAATTCCCACATCGAATTAACAAATCCGTTGGGGGCATCTTGCACGTTGTAGGTCACGATGTTGAGCACCCGCCCTGTCGCATCGTAGCTACCGGCGATGCCCTTTGATCGCCGTGCGGTGATGCCGATCTTTCCACGTCGAGTGCCGTCGCCTCGAAAGAACAGTTTGTCTTCTTCAACCTTCAGGTACTCCGCCGGAACTTTGCCGAAGTACGCGTCATTCACTTTCGGGCCCAGCGCTGCTTCGTCGCCTTGCTGGAAAGGAATGACGACGGTGGTTTTCGGCGAAGGATTGTACATCCCAAGAATCCAGATCGACATCAGCCCGGTTTCTGGTTTCCATGCCTCAGCGCCTTGGTTGGTGATTTTGTTGTCGGTTTCGTAACCAACAAGTCGTAATTCGTCCGCCAGTTCGATTCCTAATTGAGCGGCAGCCTGTTGCTTGTCCACCAAGCTTACTGTTCGTTCGATGCCGACCTTGAATGAGACGCCACTATGGTTAACCAGTTCTGTGTTGTGCGAGAAAACGGCAGACGATTCGGTCTGGTTGGTCAGCGTGAAGGGATCGGTGTCAATTGCAGCAGGCGTCGCCCAGTCGTCAAAAGTAAACTTGGCGCCTGGCTTAAAAAACAGTGCGTATTGGCCGCCCTCGGGCCCCAACCAGAACCGCTCTTCGCCACCAAAGATATAAATATGTTCTTCCAGCGTGCCCTTCTTCTGTTCATCGGAAAGCAAGCCCTTTTTGATCACGGGACGGTTGATCCAACCAAAACTTGGGCCGGTCTTCAGATCAAAGGTGCTGGTCATTACTCGACCTTGATATGCCGGCGCGACCGCGACGGCCGCATCGCCATTTTGCAACACGACGATGTCCGTGTGCTTTTTCATGAACGCTAAGTCGTCGGCGAAGGTCTGACTTGCCGGTGCGTCAGCCTGCGAAAGGGCCGCACTTGCACTAACAGTACTCGGACTGAGAGCACTCGGACTGATCATGCTTGGCGCTGGTGAGCCAGACAGTTCGGTGACGTCAAAGCGCTGAATGAACGGAAGTTTCCCCTCTTTTTTCTTTCCTTTGGATCGGCCAATCTCGACGCCCCATTCCGGGATGGTGCCTTTGCCGCTTTGAGTAAACGCTTCCGGTCGGTAAGCTCCACCAGCCCAAGGGCCTTTCTTCACGGCACCAGTTTTGGAAAAGTTGATTCCGTCGGCGGCGTACATGATCGAATTGGTAATGGTCTTTGGCCCCGTGGTGCCGATCATTGCTGCTACGCCTGAGCCTTGAGTCCAAACCAGAACTTCGTGATTGCCGGGAATCACCGGATTGGATTTGTGCCGAACGTATGGACCTTCAGGCCGGTCAGCGATCGCCAAGCCCATTTGTGTATGTTTTGGGCTTTTGCCCTCTTGGCGGCCTTTGTAGTAAAAGTAGTATTTGCCTTCGCGAGTGACTAGGCAGGCGTCGTCGACCAAGTGACTGTCAAAATCGTCTTTGTTGTCGCTGTTAGATAGTGCGGGGTTAGTGGCCAAGCGTTCCCACGGACCATCGGGCGAATCCGAGACAGCAATTCCAATTTTGGAATCAGGGCGAAATGGTTTTTTGTGATAGTCCATCGAGGTGCCGGTATAGAACAGCCAGTATCGGCCTTCGGCAACCAAGATGTTGGGAGTAAAAACACTTGCCCCTTCCCAGGTGCCGGGTTCACCCTTGGCGATTGCTTCACTTTTTTCTGTCCAAGTACGACCATCGGTCGAAGTCGCGTACCACACCGTGGCGTCATAACCAGGAGAAATTTTTCCTTTCGAGTACCACACGTAGTACAGGTCGCCAACTTTGATGACGTCACTCGGGTCGCGGCGCATCACGCCCGGCTCTTCACCAATGCCCTCAAGTTGAGAATGACTCACCACGACCGATTGGGCAGTCGCTGGCGCAGTGTCAATTGAAAGCAGCATGACGGCCAACAGGATTGTGGGCAGGATTTGATTCATGATTTTTGAACTTGTTTCGAGAACTGGTCGTTGAGGAAAAAGCATTATATGCAAACCCAGCGGTTAAATCGACGGACGCGAGCAGATGGGAATCGTTGAACTTCCTCGCTGGCGTTTCATCGTTGGCTCTGAGGGTTACGAAATCAGGGGATAGGCTGTAAGTTTGCGTGTGATAGATGAAATGGACGTTCAGGCAAATTAGGTCTTTTGTTATGAAATCGAAAATTGCTGCTTGGTTTCTGGGAATATTCTTATTCGTCGCGAATCCGGTCAAAGGAATTGCTCAGACGGAGCCAGTGGTCTTGGGCAGAGCGGTTGAGCGGTTGCAAGTTGGCAAGCTGTTGCATCGAGATGATTTTGACAGCCTTGAGCGTTGGGTTGTGCAGATTGAGGAAAAGGACGGCTTCCCAGAGCCAAAGGTTGCTGTCGAAAACGGAACACTGGATTGTCGATTGCCGGGGCGCGGCTGCACGATCTGGTACAAGCAAAAGCTAAAGAATCGACTCGCCATCACCTACGAAGTCGTTTGCCCGAAGCTGGAAGCCGGTTCAAAAAGTTTCTTACCTAGGGATGTCAACAATTTTTGGTTGGCAAGCGATCCCGTTGATCCTGTATCGGGTCTGTTCGATGCCGAGCGATACGATGGGGACTTCATCAGCTATCACAAAATGAACGGATACTACGCCAGCACGGGTGGAGGGAAAAACACGACAACGCGGATGCGCCGTTACCCGCGTGAAAAAGAAGAGCTTCCGGCTAAACATGTTGCGCTCAACGATCGAGATGGCAAACCGGAGTATATGATTTCTCCCGGCAAAACGCTGCGAGTGCAACTGGTTGCTTTCGATGATTTGATTCAATACATCGTGGACGGAAAACTTGTCTACGAGATCGCGTATGGAGACGACGTGGCGACAGAAAAAGTTCTTGACCGAAGAAAGAAGCAGCAAGGTAACGAGCGCTACGATGCCGAAACGTTCCCGTTTTACCAAGAGGGTTTCTTTGGGTTTCGAATGGTGGGTACGCACCATATCTACTCAAAGTTTCGCGTCTACCAACTGGAGCCTGCCCAGCAAAGTGAGCATCAGTCGGACCCAACCTCGGAAGCAAAATAAAACAATCAGCTGGCTTCAACCGGGAAGTGACCGCCCTGCCCTTTCGTGACTACGCGACCCAGGAGAAAGATCCAAGGCTTGCACAGTCGGATTAATTACCACTCCAAGTGACCGTTTCCCCTTTGGCGGGATTCAGTGAAGTTGAGTTGTTTCCGTAACGCAGCTTCAGAGGATTGCCCAGCAGCGATCGGACTTTTACCTCGGTCAGCTTTCCGCCTTTCCAAGCGACGTCCACTTCGAATCCGCCTCGGGCTCGCAGGCCAGATACCGAACCGTCCGGCCACGCTTTGGGAAGCGCTGGTAAAAGTTCCACTTCACCGGCGTGGCTGTGCACTAGCATTTCTGCAATCGCCGCTGTGCCACCAAAGTTGCCGTCGATCTGAAACGGTGGATGCGTGTCAAATAAATTGTTTAGCGTACCTTGGGTTAGTAACGTCGTCAGCAATTTATGAGCCCGCTCACCATCATGCAGTCTGGCCCACAGATTCACCTTCCAGCCCATGCTCCAGCCAGTGCTTCGATCGCCTCTGGCTTCTAGGCTCTTTCGTGCTGCTTGGTAAAAATCGGGTGTCGTGTTGCGGTTGATTTGGCTACTTGGATAAAGGCCGTACAAATGCGAGACGTGTCGGTGACGAGGCTGGGCTTCCTTATAGTCTTCGATCCATTCCTGAAGTCGGCCGGTTTTCTCACTGATTTGCATTGGCTGGAGTCGTTCGAGGGCCGATTTGATTTCCTGGCAAAACTCAGCATCAAAAGTTCCTTCGCCGGCAATCGCTTGATTGGCCTCTAGGATGTTTGTGAAAAGCTCATGAATGATTTGCAGATCCATCGTGGCCGCGTAAGTAAACACCGACTTGGTGCCGTCTGCCGTGATGAATTTGTTTTCTGGCGAATGCGAAGGATTGGTGACTAGGTGACCCGCTCCCGCAACGCCTTCGGGAGCCTCGATCAAAAAATCGAGCATGAACTGAGCGGCGTCTTTCATGTTGGGATACGCTCGCTTCTCAAGGAAATCGGTGTCTCCGGTAAACTCATAGTATTCCATGAATTGCCGCGACAACCACGCTGCCCCGACAGGCCATACGCCATGGACTCCGTCGGCCGGCATGCTCATTCCATAGATGTCCGACAGGTGATGGACAACCCATCCGTCAGCTCCATAAAGATTCTTAGCAGTGTCTTTTCCGAACGGGACTAGGCTTTCGACATAATCAAAATACGGCAGGTGACACTCAGCGAGATTGGTGATCTCCGCCGGCCAATAGTTCATCTGAAAGTTGATGTTAAGGTGATAATCGCTGTTCCAAGGAGCCTTGTAATGTTGGCACCATTTGCCCTGCAAATTGGCGGGCAAATAACCTGAACGTGAACTGCCGATCAATAGATAACGCCCAAACTGAAAATAGAGCGACACCAGCTGCGGGTCAGCGTTTCCCTTTTTCAAACTCGCGAGTCGTTGGTCGGTCGGGTTTTTGAGTGCTTCGCTGGTGCCGACGTCCAGTTTGACTCGATTGAACAAGCCTTGATGATCCGTGATATGATCGGCTCGTAAGGTGGCATAGCTTTTCTTGGCAGCTGCGTTGAGTGGCGATTGGCAGCGAGCGGTTGCATTCGCGGTCAGGTCCTTCGCATTGACATAGCTAGTCGCTCCATTGATCAGTAGGGTTACTTGGTCTGCGTCCTTGACGGTCAAGATCCCGTTTTTGGATTCGACAGTTCCACCCTCAGCAATCGGAACGAGTTGAGCTTCGTAGTCGATCTTCAATTTCCCGCGCAGGATAATGCGGTTGTCTTTACCAGAGCTGAACGTGGCGTCGCGCCGAGCAAATTGAGCGTCGAAATTGAGTTTTCCCGGTTGGTCTGCCGTCAGGTGCATTACGATGACTTGATCGGGGAAGCTGGCGAAAACCTCACGCGTGTAGGTGACGCCATCGACTTGATAACTAACCTTTGCAATGCCCGTGGTTAGATCTAGGTCGCGGCGGTAATTTGCTACCTTGCCGGCGTCAGGGAAATCGAGCAATAGATTGCCAAGCGTCTGGTATGACTTGATCCTTGTAGGCTTGCCCATCATGGATTTGCCAGCAAGCTTAGCCGCCTTTCCGTTCTGGCCTTCAAACAACAAACGCCGAATTTCCGGCAAGGCTTTCAAGCCATCGGGATTGTTTCGGTCGGTGTATTCGCCATCCCAAACGGTTTCCTCGTTGAACTGAATTCGTTCTCGGTCCACGCCACCAAAAACCATCGCGCCCATACGGCCGTTGCCGACAGGAAGTGCCTCGGTTTCCCATCGCGTGGCCGGTTTGCGATACCACAACGTCAGAGGTTCTGTTGGTGCTTCGGCCGGATCGACGAACTCGGCCGTCGCGGGTGGATTGTGTGAGTCGTCTGGTTGGAGCTTTTGAGCCATCCCTTGGTGAGTGAGCAGCGACGTCAGCAGCAACGCGAAAATGAATCTTGGCATAATGATTGATGAC
>CAZLYM010000069.1:0-17473 GCA_964563475.1 uncultured Pirellulaceae bacterium | reverse complement strand
CACCGTTTTTGCGAGAGCAACGGTGGCCAGAGCAAAACAGCCCATCTTCAACTTAAGCTGAGACAACCCACAAAACGCAATCCTCGCTAATCTCGCTCCACGGCCGCGACCGCCATTGAGACTGTAAAAACAGACAGACGTCCGCATGGCTGGTCTTTGCCAAACTAAAAAGCCAGATGCTCACGTTGCTCAAAGATTGGTGCTTCTCGCAACAAGGCGACCAGCTTGTCGATGTCGCCCCGTTCTTTTCGCCACGCCACGTAGGCTTGCTGACTCTCTACTGAACCCCATACTTCGTGAACGTAAAACGTTTTGTCAGCCCGATCCGCTGAACAGGATATTAACTCGGCTCCTTCGAACTTGGCCGTGTCAGGGAGAATGGCTGTCAGTGTTGCATGCAATTGGTCATACGTATCGTCTTTCGCTTTGAACGTCACTTCGAACACAACCGACATCTTACATCTCCAAGGTAATCGACAATTTCTAGCAATCGGCTTGTCCGATCTTGAACTGACTCCTGGCACTTACCTTTTGGGCAACCCCGCCCCAACAATGCCCTACCGGTTGTCTAGCGCCGATCCATCGGTAGAACCAAAAGAAACGTCGTCCGTCGCAGCAAAGGAGGAAGGCGCCAACGAGGATCCGATTTCACTCAGATCGATCGGCTTAATGCCAAGTTTTTCGGCAGGGGATCCTTTTTCGAAACGAAAGATCCCTTTCTTCATCGCTGCTTGGTCAAACTGCGGATCGGTGTACAGCAGTTTCACTGCCCCTTTCTTTGCTTCCGCACGTTTGCCAGTGACCAGATCGCTGCCAAGCTTGGTCTTAGGTCGATATGCCTTACTTTTATTTTCAGTGAAGTATATCGAGTTCTCGGTCAGCGGGAGGTTCTCATAAAACGGTCTGTTGGTCGCACGTTTGTCCGTCAGATAAAGACCGCTGGTCGCTTTGGAGGACGCCGGGGGCATGAAGATGTTGCGTTTCGGCTTCACTTGCTTGGTGCCGCCCAACCAACCAGGTAGCGAGCGTCCACGCAGGAATGTCTCGGTGAAGACAAAGTTATTGACTAGATCCGCAGGCCCTTTGAGTCCAAACCCGTGCTCGGATTGGGTAATCACGTTTTCACGGATGATGGTGAAACTGGGGTTATCGTCTAAACGGAGAGCCCCTGCGGTGTCGTGGTTCTGGTGGAGATAGTTACGCTCGACCCAGTTATCCACACCCATCGCAGAGAAGTAGATCGCATTGCCGTCATGCAGTTTTAAAAGCGTCCGCGAGATATCATTCATGATGATCTTGTTGTTGCGAGCGTGCAGCAGCGGCAGAAAGTGCGACAGCCGGTTCTTGTATTCAGCCGCTTGAGCTTTCTTGATGTAGGGCTCGCATTCTTCAAAGCGGATCGAAGAAACCCATGCGCGCCGGAAAGGGATCCGTTTGACAAGGTGAAATTCGTGCGGGCGGCAACCACTAATTACCATGCCGTTGTAAGGCACGTCGCTGATGGTGTTGTGAGTGATTTCGTTGTGTCCACTTTGTGCGATAAAGATCGCCGCCGAGTGCAACAGCAACTCACCGATGTGGTGAACGTAGTTATCGTGGACAACGTTGTTTTTGTTCACGTCTTTCGTGCCCGGGCCATACCCACTAAGCACAATGCCGCCGCCGCCCAAGTGATGCAAGTGGTTGCTGGTGACCCTGATGCGTTGACAGTGCAAATCCAGACGAATGCCGGTGCCGCTGCTTGACTTGATGGTGCACGATCCAACGCCGCAGTCTTCTGCAAAACGGAAGCGGATCACAGCGTTGGGCTTGTCGTACATTTCCCAATCGTGCTGGAGCCCTTTATCGTCAGGCTGCAGGATATCGCGAACGCCGTGGGTGAAGGTGAGACCTTCAAAGTGCAAGTGCGAGACAAAGGGGCCGTCCTCGCTGCCTTCGATCCGGATGAATTCACTCAGATACGGGGCGACCACATTCATCGTGTCCATATCCTTTTCCGGCCACATGTAGATCATCCCCTCTTGGGTATTGACCACCCACTCGCCGGGTTCGTCTAAGTACTCGATCGCGTTCTCTACCCAGTAACGATTTCTTGGGTTAATGGCTTGGTAAGTCGGGTCGACGGCCAAGTGAGCGATTTTCTTTTCGGTGTCGATCCGGTCCAGCGCGATAACGTTGGCCAGCCAAGGGCGGTCCTTGAGAATCAGCTCGATGTCCGAAGGGTTTTTCCAATCCTTGATGTGGTCGTCTTGGTAGTGAATCGTGCGGTCAAACGGCGCGACGGGAGCGCCTTCGTACTCCAACGTGCTCGTAAGCTTTTTCCCCTGCCGGTTGTAGTCGTTTTCCTTGTCGAATTTCGCATACTTGAAGCCCTTGGACTTTGCTCGGCGAAGCAGCGTGTCCCCGTCGTAAAGCGATTTGATCGACCAGTCTTTATCGAAACCTTTGGGGATTGGGGCCGCCCAGAGTTTTCCTTTCGCTTTTTCCGAGACACCGGTGGGATCGGAGGACAACTGTTTCCAACCCGTGATCGGAACGCCACCGGTAAACACGGGCGATTCGCCGGGGGCGGCTTTGTAAACGATCGCCGCGCCGTCTTTGCCCGAATCTTCCAGACCAAACACAACGGTTTTATGCAGCGGGTAGACACCGCCTTTAATCAAGACTTCGATGGGTTGGTCGGGGCGTTGCTTCTTTAGCTCTCGGACTTTCAGCCGAGCGTCTTCAAGCGTCTTGATCGGGCCATCGACGCTAACCTCGACACGCGTTTGTTCTTGGGCCCCAAGCGGGCTCGCGACTACGGCAAGAGTCAAACAAAGAGCCAGTAGGCACAACGGACGAAAACTTGGGCGCATCATAATTAGCTCGACGGAAATAGAAATCAGGAGACATCGCTCGCATTGTAATCGCCAATGCGGCATGTTGGAACACTCGACCAAAAGCCCAGCGACACCGACAAACGCCTTAAACAGCAGCAAAGCCCAAAAGTTCTCCGCTCGAGAATTTTACAAGCTGTCAACCAGCACCGTTAACCACGGTAGCCATAGAAAACCAACTTCACATGTATCCTCTTACATGCTACCAGTCAAAACTTACAACCGATGCGACGAAATCTCGTTCTTGCAAACCAAGATTGATCAACGGCACCTGCGTGCCGACCACCACAGCTTTGCTCGGCAGGGACACCGCGGCTTTCTATGGAGCGGCAGCGGCAGCTGCGTCGTTGCTCGCGCCCAAGTTATTGACCAATCGGAACGCGTCGCCCAGCACATTTGTGGTTTGGTCGGCATTCAGATCACCTGTTTCCCAACTGGTATCATTGCTTCCAAGGCTGCCAACTAAAATAAATGCATCTCCAAGCACATCAACTTGTCCGTCAAGGTTGATATCTCCAATCGCAGTACCAACAACACCGTTGGAGGTTTGCACCAACGTGGTGACGTGTAAGTCATGATCAGCAATCGTCACAAATCCATCCCCAGTAAGATCCAACTGCGCGAGATCATCTGCAGCTGGCAAGTCAAGATTCCCAGAATAAAAATCGATGTCATCAGCATCGACGTCGCCATCGCCGTCAAAATCACCTGTTAGAGCAGACGCGATCTGAACGGTCAGGGAAGCGAGTTGGACCGAACCACCAGTTGCTTGAAGCAACACGCCATCGCCAGCAGCGACAAAAAGACCGTGTGGATTATCAGCATCGATGAAACTGAAAATGTCGGAAGCAGGTGTATCAGAGTCATTGATGGTCACACCACCAACTTCGAATACATCGCCGAGACCATCGAACAAAGTGCGATCTAGGTCAATTTCCGTAATGTAAACGTCTTGGTTAAAAGCGAATGTGACCGATTCGCCAAAATTAGCGTCGAAATCAAAAGCATTATCCTGTCCAGAACTGTTAATACCGAAGTTCAAGATTGGAGAGGGTCCGCGGTCTAAAAAAAACTCGCCAGTGCCTGTAAGGCCGATTACTGAAATTGTCAGTTGATCATCGCCTGTTCTAGTGTCCTCGACTACCGGAGTCGTAAACGGCAGATCCGATGAATCAACGTTGTCTAAATCGGCACCCGTTTCACCAGAATCGTTAAACTCAATTTGAATTTCAAGCGAGCCGCTGATATCTGCGTAGGTTGCGCTTGACATCACAACAGAGAGTAGAATTGCATTCGACAAAATCAATTTACGCATAGCGCTGCTGTCCTTCGAAATCAAATAGTTACGGGAATAATCTGTCACAAATATAAATTCGGGCTTGGGTCATCAATTGGGCTGGAAAGATACAAACGAAGTCGAAATGCCAACTCCAAATTTTTAGCCTGACGAACCACCAATGCTTTGCCAAAATAAAATGTTAGAGCGAGTGAATCATTTAATCAACTGGAATTCGTGTTGAAACGTAACCTCAACCCCAATTCCTAAGCTAGGCAAAGCACCAGCGATCATGAACAACCATGTATTGGGTCGAGACACAAAAACGGCGTTCATCGCATCGATTATACTACGAAACACTTAACGTCATCAAATCAAAAAACCCGATATCCAAGGGATTGCAACAGTAAAAACTCCGGAACTGTCGATTGGTTTAGGTCATTTAAGGCTTGACATGCCCCCCAAAAAATGACGCGCGTGTTACGAAAGCTAATCAGCTGTTTTGGCCAGAGGAGACTTTTGATGACAGAGAAACGAAAACGTCCAAAACCTGAGCCGGTTGTAAAGTTGTTTAGGCTAACTCGACCAAGACTAACGCCAGATGGTACTCACTTAATTTGCTTAGCGCCAAAACAGTCTAAGAGTCCATGAGCCAATCAGCTTCGTTTCCAAACATCAACTTTTCCGGTCGACTTCGCCCGTCGCAGTCCGAAGTCGTTTCGATTGCACAATCGCAGCTCAATTCTGGCAGCCGGCGACTGCATGTCGTCGCTCCTCCGGGGTCGGGAAAAACAGTACTGGGTTTATATCTGTGGGCCCAGATCGTTAAACGCCCTTGCCTCGTTCTATCTCCAAACTCGGCCATCCAGTCACAATGGGCGGCTCGAGTAGACCTCTTTGAGTCCCCACTTTCAAACGATGAACTCGTCTCAACCGATCCGCTCAATCCCGCTTGGTTGACTTCGTTAACGTATCAATCGGTAACCATGCCCGCGAGAGGCCAAGTAGAACTGGAAGAGCAGGCACGGCAGCTGTGGGTTGAGAAGTTGATCGATGAAGAACAAGTCACCAACCCAGAAGAAGCGGGCGTTTGGATCAATGACCTAGAAACCAACAATGCTGAGTACTTTAGCAAACAGCTTGGCAACTACAAAAAGAAGATTCGCGACGAGGCTTCGCGGTCGGGTGACTCAATATCACTGCTGCACCCCGCCTCCCAAGCCACTTTAGAGCGACTTGCTGACATGCAGATCGGCGCCATCATTCTTGATGAATGTCACCACTTGTTGGGGCATTGGGGGCGAGTGATGTCTGACGCTTTGGCAGTCCTAGGAAATCCGATCGTGATTGGCCTAACGGCGACTCCGCCAGATCGGGACGGAAAAGACGAGCGTGATGTGAAGCGGTATGACGAGTTCTTTGGTGAGGTCGATTTTGAAGTCCCGGTACCGGCGGTGGTCAAAGACGGCTTTTTGGCTCCCTACCAAGACTTGGCATATTTCGTTCGCCCAACAACGAAGGAACTAAAATTCATCGCCTCGGCCGACCAACAGCTAGAACAATTAGTCGACGACATTTGCCAGCCGGGATTCTTGGCCGTCGATCAGGATGACTCGCGGGCGAAAGAGGCCTCGCAACTTTCCGATGGTGCAGCAGAGTCAACAAAGGAGACGGAACAGTCCCAAGCCCTTGAAGCCTCGAGTGCGATCGATTGGTTAACTCAAACTCTGGGCCAGCATCGGCTGCCGACCGGAACGGCGACCGATTGGAACAGCTTTGCTCGCCGAGACCCCGCGCTATCACTTGCGGGACGTCAATTTCTAACGGCTCGGCAAATCAAATTACCAGCAAACGTACCAGCGCTCGGCCCGACGGAACTGCCAGCAGGGGTTCCATCGATGGAGTTCGTCGTTCCGGTGATTGATCGATTAGTGCGTCACTACCTACGTCGCTCAGCGTGCTCTCAACATCAGCAGATTGCCAAACAATTAACCGCCAGCTTGCGAACCCTTGGCGTACAGATCACTGACACGGCAACCCGAGCCTGTGTGTCGCCGGTCGGACGCGTCATGGCTTACTCGCAAAACAAGTCGGCGGCTCTGCTGCCAATCCTTAAGCACGAATTTGAAAGCTTGGGCGATTCGATTCGGGCGGTTGTGATCGCCGACTTCGAGCGATCGTCCTCGGTGTCGGCCCAACTGAAGGATTTAATGGACAGCGAAACCGGCGGAGCGATCGCTGCTTTCAAAACACTTTTGACCGACGAAACAACGGACCTGTTAGAACCCATCTTGTTGACTGGTTCAACGATTTTGATTGACGACGAAATCGAACAGGCCTTTTTGGACGCAAGCCGTAGCTGGCTTTCCGACAGAGGTTTCAAGGTCGAGCTCGAATCCGAAACCGTCGGTTCATTTCGAAAGATCAAAGGCTCCGGGGCTGATTGGGCGCCGCGGGTCTATGTCGAGATGGTGACCGAGTTGTTTCAACAGGGACTGTCCAAGTGCTTGATCGGAACACGCGGACTGTTGGGCGAAGGCTGGGACGCTAACAAGATCAATGTGCTGGTCGATCTTACGACAGTCACGACCAGCATGAGCATCAATCAGCTGCGCGGTCGGTCTTTTCGACTGGACCCAAGCTGGCAAGAGAAACTGGCCAACAATTGGGATGTCGTTTGTATCGCCCCTGAATTCAGCAAAGGGTTCGACGATTACTCTCGTTTCAAAAAGAAGCATAAGAAACTGTTTGGCGTTAGTGATGATGGTGCGATCGAAAAAGGCGTCGGCCACGTTCATCCAGCTTTTACTGAAATCAAACCCGAAGGTTTGGAAACAAACATGAGCGTGATCAACGATGAGATGTTGGCACGCAGCAAACGACGAGCACGCGTACGAGACCTGTGGAAGATCGGCGAGCCTTTTAACGCTCAAGCGGTTCGGGCGGTGGAGCTCAAGTTGCCGGCCGAGATGGCTGGGGGCTTTCCGCCGTTTGGAAAAGGCCCCACATGGAATGACACGACCCTGACGAACGCGATTGGATCGGCGGTTCTGGCAAGCCTAGTTGAATTAGGCAAGATTCGAGCGGCGTTGGATGTCAGCGTGGGCGAACTCTCGGGAGGCTACATTCGAGCTTTTTTAACGGGCGGTGACGAAGCCGAAAGCCGGATCTTTTCGGATGCCATGAGACAAGTGCTGGGCCCGTTGGATCGGCCTCGCTATGTCGTGCCTAGGAATGTCACACAGAAAAGTGACACGTTTCTCTCTAGATGGTTGCCGGAGATTGTCGGCAAGTACTTTCAAAAGACGGAAAGCGTATTTGCGATGCTTCACGCGGTCCCGAGTGCCGTCGCCAAGAACAAGCAAGAGGTTGCGGTGTTCCAAAAACATTGGAATGCTCTTGTGAGCCCTGGCGAGGCAGTGTTTGCATTGCGTGGTGAAGGCGAGCAGATGGTGAATCAGGCCAAACAATCCCTTGAGTCACAAACGATCGTTCACGAGAAGGAATTGTTTTTGTAGCCTGAAGAAGTTTACGCGTTTGCATTTGGTCGCCGCTTGGTCGCCCTACTCCGTTACCTGTGAGACCTCTTTTTTGGCCGCCTCCGCTTCTTTCTTTCCTTCTACCTGCCAAGCCTTCAGATCTGAAAACGTCGGCATGTCACCTTCCTTGACCGATTTTTCGAAACGCATGAAAGCGTTCGTACGGTATTCGCTCGCCCTTGAAAAGTTCTTGGCGACTTCCACTCCCTTTTCGGCCATGCTGATGGCGGCCTTCTTATCGCCGATCCTCCAGAACAGAATACTCTGATAGGCAAAGTGATTGGGGCCAATCGTCTTTCCTTTTCTTGCGATGTATTCTGCATATGGCAGAGTCACGGCTTTGGTGAAATCCATCGAGTAATTATCAGCCGTGCTATTGGCGATCCGCATAGCGGTAGTCAATAGAAAAGAATTTTTAGCGTGGCTCGCTGGCATCTCGTTCAGAGTTGAGATTGCGTCTGCCCATTCCTCTCGCACCATCAGCAACTCAAGCTTCCGCACACCCAACTCTGGATGGTCAGGATCGAGCGATTCCACTTCGTCGATTAACGTCGCCATCTTGTCCGCATTCTTCGCACGTTTTGCCAGATAGATTTGTTGAGAAAGTGCTTCTGTTTTTCCATAGTTGGCATATGCCGCTTTGATCTTCGCAGCCGCCTTTTGAGCGCCTTCATCGCCGGACAGCATTAACTCGACCAGAGAATCAGTGAGCCGTACGGCTTCTGTTCCGAACAACAGTTTTCCGTTTTTAACAATGAACGCGTGCGGAATGGTCTGCACTCCTGCTGCTTTCAACCATTCGGTTTCGAACGCCGACCCCTCGCCCAAGAACGCGACTGGATAAGACATTCCTTCGCCTTTTGCTTTGACGAATTTTTCAACTTTTGCCTTATCCTCTTCCCAGCCCATGCCATGAACACGCAGGCCTTGGTCGTAATACTTTTTGTGAAGTTCATTCACATGGGGAATCAACTCAACGCAAGGTCCACACCATGTGGCCCAGCACTCAAACACGTAAATTTTATCTGGTTCAAACTCTGTCGGCGCCGTGCCTTGAATCCAGTCGGCTTCCACGACGGAGGAAAGGTGAACTTCGGAACCATTGACAAGCGTCGGCTTAGATTTTGATTTCTGTGCGACGGCGGTGCTTGCCAGAACCATCATCATGCTGGCGACAGCGAGATTCAGTCCGCACACTCGAAGCCGTCCCGCATTCTTTGCCAATGGAAGCTTAGCGAAACATGATCGAAGTTCAGTGAGACTACCAATAATGTGATTTGTCATGACGAATTGCCTGTCCTGTGAGTTGAGTTGCTGAATTAAGTTTGCCGTATTGGCGGTGAACCCGCTTCACCTCCGCGAGATAACGCCGCTGTGGCCCATTCAATCTCAGCCACGCAATAACGTGAGATTATCGCAGGAATAACGCACGAGTCAAACCAGTGAGATCTTTGGCATAGGCCTCACAGTCGAGCAAAGACTCCTTTGACCGGCCCAAAAGGACTAGCAGGGCATCACTCGCATAGATTGAGTCCCACCTCGCAAGTCCTGCTTAGAAATCGGTTTGCGGAGACGAACACAATCAGTGAACCATTTCACAACCCCATTTCATCGCTCGTCGGCTCGTAGCTTAGCACCAAACGGGCGGTTCGTCATGTCGGCCAGAAAAACGTTTCCGCGTATCTTAACATACCTGCAAGATTAACTACGACAACTTCTTGTGCATCATGCGGTCAAGCCAGCGTTTGGGGAGCCAGCGCATGATGTGCAGACGCCAACGCTGTTTGTGGATGACGTAGGCGGTTTTTGGGTTGGGGCTTTCGATGATCTTTTGCACTAGCCGCGAAAAGACCTCGGCCGATTGAGCGATTTGCTGAGCGTCCTCCAAAATGGCTTCCGTTTTGCAAATCATGGGGCCGTAGTCGGTGTCTTTGAATTCATCCAGTGCGCCGCTGGATTTGTTCCAGATCTGCGATTGAATTGGCCCCGACTGAACTGACACAACGTCGATGCCATACATCATTAACTCGCGGCGGTAGACTTCCCCCAGACTCTCGATCGCGTGTTTGGCGACGCAGTACGATCCGTTGACGGGCGTGTTAATAAAGCCCGAAATGGAACTGTTGTTGACGATCTTGCCCGGTTTCTGATCGGGATTGCGTTCAAGCGACGCGCCAAGCAATGGAAGAAAGGCGTTGATCACATTGCGGGCGCCACTAACGTTGACCAACAATTGCCGATCGAACGCCTCGCTGTCGACCAGTTGCATGGGACCGGCCAAGGCAACGCCCGCGTTGTTAAACAGGCACGTCAACAAGTTGCCATCCAGCAACCGTTCAATTTCGTCGGCGGCGGCTTGGATTGCAGGACGATCAACGACGTCGAAGATGAAACATTTGAAGCGTTCTGGGAAGTCGGATTCCAGTCGCTGTTGGTCTTCTTGTTTTCGCACGCTTCCAAAAACGTGGTAGCCAAGGGAAACGAAATGGCGAACGGCGTCGTAGCCGATGCCCGTCGAAACGCCTGTGATTACGATTGATTTCACGTCACATTGTCCGTTTAACTTGTGCAGTAAAGTAATCGGCCCCGTTTGGCACCAGACCTTCCACTTGGTCCGACGCAAAACAAGCTAAAACGTTGTTCGCGGTCGACGATTTAATCAGTACCGTTACGTCCGTCAAATAGACCAAAGCTTCCGGTTCGTTTTGCTCGGCTTTGTTCAACACAACTCGCCCGGCAACCCGCCCGGCAAAGAACACTTGCGAATCGTGTTGTGCGGCCAGTTTATTGAGTGCCGAAAAATCGAAAGGCTTCCCGTCTTCTTTTGATTCCGTGGGCAATTGTATCTGCAAAACGGCATAATGGTCATTGGGATCGATCACTGACTTGCTGTCCGGCAGCAATTGCGGTTCACCTTGCCGTTGGTGCAAGACAAACGAAAACCGATTGACGGCCGCGATCCGCAGAACGCTCATCAGTTGAAACAGTTTGTCGGAAAGCAATTCTAGAAACCGATAGCCCGATGGGTAGTTGACGATCAACAAATAATCACGCGCCAGATCCGCGTTGCCTGAAATTGTCCGTTGGCACTTGCCTTTGAACAGTGCTTTGCCGCCGATCTTGAAGACTCGACCGGCGGCGAGCAAATTATAGATGTGATAAATGATTGCGATGCGTGTATCAAACCAATTGATGGCAAACAGGGGTGACTCGAGTTCATTCAAATCGCCGTGGATTTCTGCCATGATCGAACCGGTAATCTTGCGTTCGATTTTGTCGTGTTTAATCATCGTTGGTGGCCTCGATCCGAACCATTTGAGCGGAGAAAGCGGCGTTGCCGGTTAGCTTGTCGACGATTTTGTCATCCGTTAAGTCGTTGATGCTGACCCCTGCATGCTGAGTTGCGACGGAGAGTTTTATTTTCGGGCGGTGGTGTCCGTAACCGTGTGGCAGGCTGACAACGCCGGGCATCATTTCGTCCGTGATTTCCAAAGGCGCCTTCACCGACCCAACACTGGACGTGACAGCGACCACGGCACCATCAGCTAGGCTCAGTTTCTCAGCGTCGCTTGAATGCATCATCACTGTGCAGCGATCGGTGCCTTTGACAAGCCGCTGGGAATTGTGCATCCACGAATTGTTGCTACGCAGATGGCGGCGGCCGATAAGTGAGAACTCGTTCGCAGCAGTGTTTGGCTGACTCTCGCCTGCCGCGTTCAATTGCGGCAGGACCGCCTGTTTCAAGTGGTCGAGGTAAACTTGAGGAGCGGCGTCAATTTTCTTATCCGTCGTTCGTAGCGCCGCAGGAAGAACGGACTGAAGTTCGCCAAGATCAATACCGTTGGGGTTAGCTTTGAGCTGCTTGAGCGAGAGGCCTTTGCGAAACATTCCGTAGGGTCCAAACTTCAAACCTAGGTCCAGCAATCGATCAGGAGTCAACCAGCGTAAGATTCGCTTTTGAAATCCTGTTTTCAGCTGACCGAAAACCCCGCTTCCCTTGGGCATCAACCGCAGCGCCAACTCTTTCATGATCTGCCAGTCGTACATCGACCCGGCCTCGGGAGCAAAAATCTGCGGCGAATACTTGGCAACGTTTCGCACCGCGACGGCAAGGAAGATAAAGTCGTAGTGGTCGGTTTCAAGGCCACTGGGCGATGGCAAAATCAAATCCGCATGCCGAGTCGTCTCGTTAACGTAAATGTCGTGGGCAACGTAAAAGTCCAATTGCTCTAGGGCTCGCTCAAGCTGAACGCCATTGGGGGTGGACAGAACCGGATTGCCGGAGCTTGTTATGAGGGCTCTGATTTTCCCTTCGCCGGGCGTCAACATTTCTTCGGCCAGTACGGCCACCGGCAAGTCGCCTTCGAATTCCGGCAAGCCTCGGACTCTTGATTTCCAGCGACCAAATTCGTGCGTCGTCCCCGACTTCCCCACTAAGCTAACCGCAGGCTTGGCAAACATTTGCCCGCCGGTTCGGTCAAGATTTCCTGTGACCAGATTGATAGCGTTGATGATCCAATGACAAAGCCCACCGTGAGGCTGTGTGGAAACACCCATTCGTCCGTAGACGACGGCTCGTTTTGCGGTGGCAAATTCAGCGGCGATGTTTTCGATTGTCGCTGGCTCAATCCCGGTGATTGCTGAGGCGTTCTGAGGAGTGAACTCGGCAACGGCGTCTTTCAGTTGTTCGACGCCTTTGGTGAAGCCGCCCAAGCGACCAAGGCTGACGGCGTCGTTCTTGTTTTCGAAAAGGCAATTCAAGATCGCGGCAAGCAGGAACACATCGGTGCCGGGGCGAATGAAGTGGTGATCGGTGGCAAGTTTCGCGGATTCCGTGCGACGTGGGTCGACCAAAACGACTTTGCCGCTGCGTTTGGTGATGGCCTTCAAGCGGTTCTTAACATCCGGAGCCGTCATCAGGCTGCCGTTGGACGCTGCCGGATTGGCTCCCAAAATCAACATGTAGTCGGTGTTGTCGATGTCAGGAATCGGGATCAACAGTCCGTGTCCAAACATCAGGCTGGCCGCAAGATGATGCGGAAGCTGATCAACCGAAGTGGCGGCAAAACGATTGCGAGTGTTGAGCGATTGCTTTAGGTACTTCTGGAACAGCAAGGCTCCCGAATTGTGAACGGTTGGGTTCCCCAGATACAGTGCGACAGAATCGTCACCGTGTTCCCTTCGAATTTGCATCAGCTTTGATTCAATCAAATCAAATGCGTTTCCCCAACTGATGGGTTCAAAACCATTTTTGGTACGACGGACTGGCATCTTCAACCGATCTGGGTCGGCGTGAATATCCTGAAGTGCGATTGCCTTGGGGCAAATATGGCCGCGACTGAGCGGATCGTCTTTGTCTCCTTTGATGGAAACCACTTGCTGGCCATCGTGCTCAATCGTCAGTCCACAGACGGCTTCGCAGAGATTGCAAGATCGAAATGCCGTTTCAGTTTGCGATGCCATTTGGGTTATCCATCTAGCGAGGCGTTGGCGGCGTGACTGTTGGACTGAAGCATAAACAGAACCGCGATCACGATGCTAAAGGCAAGCGATATGTAGCACATGGGAACCGAACCAAATGCCACCGGACAAACATCGCCTTTGACCAGTTCCAGCACTGTCGCAAGAGCCGCAAGTCCGCCGGCGACGAGCGTTCCGCCCCAAAACAGGTAACTGCCTATTGCGCCGGGCATCAATATCGAGAGGGCAACCCCCGCAGCGATTAAAATATATCCGCCGAACGCGATGTAGCATGCCGGAACTGTGTCGCCCAGAACGGGACACGCTTCACCCGACTGATATTGCTCGTAGGACAGCCGTCCGGCTCCCCAAAGTCCGAAAAGAACCATTGCGATCAGTGCAATTCGTATGAACATTCGCTGTTTCTCCTGTATAGAATCGCAATGGATCGTGAAAATTTGGTTTGCACACCGCCTTGTTCGTATCACCACCGTTAAGCCGAATTCCGCCTAAAGGCGGTACTGCAAACAAGCACAAACAAACGATCACTCGCCGGATGACAAGACGCACTGCATCATTGTTCCCAGCTCCGGTGCGGGAAAGGCTTGCGTCCGACCGTTCAAAAATTTGACTTCGACCGATTTAACTTCCGCCCCACCGGTTCCAATGGTGATCACCGGCGAGGAATCACTGCACAGTCCCTCGCCTTTGACGAATGGTTCGTAGATCGTTCGCCCATCCGCCAGTTCGGCTTTGACCATCGCACTCACCGCTTCGACGATATTGGGAAGCGATACTTTGACGTAGCCAGTGTCACTATTGTTACTCATGAACGCTTTGGATGCACCGGCGATGTTGATGTGAATCAAGTCAGGTGCGCCGTCCAGATTGAAGTCAGCAGTCACGGGCGAGATCCCGAACTTCGTATTCACGATTCCCATTTCGGCACCCACTTCAGCAAACTGCCCTTCCGCGTTTTGCAGCAAGAACCGACCGGGAAGTCGCAGGAATTCAAGTTTGTGTGGCGGCAAATCGACATAATTCTCGGACACGATCAAATCGGTTCGGCCGTCGAGATTGAAGTCCTCAAACACACAGCCCCACGAAAATTCGTAGTCCGCGACTTTTACTTCGTCCGCTGTGTCAGTGAACTTAAAGTCGCCCTCGTTGTGGAACATAATCCAGTCGGAATGATACGTTTGCTCAGGCGTAAGATCACCCTTGGCCATAAATGGAGGAGCCGTCGTCCCAGTATTGGAAAAGAAGAAGTCAACCAAGCCATCGTTGTCGTAATCTCCGACCGCGACTCCCATCGGATAGCCATAAACGTCCGAGTTTGGATTCTTGACGTTTTCAAACTTCATTCCGCCGTTGTTTCTCCAAGTGCGAACTTGTCCGGTATCGTGAGCCACGATCAGATCCTCGTCGCCGTCTTGATCCGCATCGAAGAAGACGGCTTGAAACGTATTGTGCTTGTACAGCATTCCCGCTTCTTCGGTTTTGTCACTGAAGGTGTTGTCGCCGTTATTGATCAGCAGAGCACTTTGCCCTCCGTACCCTTCTTTATTGAAGATGTTGTACCCTTCGATGAACTCCTTCTTAATGTAGCCGCAAACATACATGTCAAAGTTACCATCTCGATTTAGGTCAGCCACCGCAATCGACAACGGGCAGGTGTCTTCTTTCAGAGGAACTTCAAGATTCTTTCCAGTTAGCTTGCCGCCATCGTTGGTGTATAGCCAAATGCTGTTTTTGCGCGTCACGATCAAATCGTTGTCGCCATCGTGATCAACGTCCAGCGAAGTCGCACTCATCGAAGCTTCGGACAGGTCTGATTTTTCGAAACCTGTTTCATCGGTGATGTCGACAAATTTTCCGTCAACGAAACGGTAGATCACGTCCGACTGATCTTGTCCGCCACAAAGGAATAGCTCTTCGGCGCCGTCGTCAAGATTGAACGCACAGCCACCGGTGGCTTGGATCTGAGTTGCTTTGACGTAGTTGTGAACGAAGGGGATCGCAACTTCCGAGTATTTTGGAATGGTGATGCCTTCGGTCGAAACGTCGTACGGTATCGCCGCGTCGTTTCTGAATCGCATGATGACAAATAGCAGCAACAGCGCTACTGCACAGATCATGAAAATTGGAATCCACTTTAAGAACGAAAAGATGGATTTCTTTTTCTTGATGGGTGTCGACTGATCGGCTGTATCGTTTGTGTCATTCATTTTCAATCTTTCCTATTTGCTTACTGTGTTTTTACTTAGCTTTGAGAAGTAGCGACGTGGTCGCGGGTATCTCCAAAAGTCAGTGACAGCAAGAAGAACAAAGTAAAACCAACGTTCAACGCAATCGGTGCTACGTATCTTCCAACTTCTGGTGCGATCACTAAAACAACGAAGTTCATCACCAAAAGGACGATGGGGCTGGTCGCTGCCATCCACTTTGGATAGCGAGTCAGACCCGTCAAAACTTGTTTGATATAAATTATCGAAATCACCAACGTCGTGATGCGAATGATGTTCAGAAGCGATTCACAACGGAGATTATATAGCTCAACTAGGTTTGTGTCTTTAATTAGATCCGCATGGTGCACCAGCGACCCGATGCTCGACCGGGAACTCATCCACATCGCTCCGTACAGGAATCCAAACGCACCGATCAGAAACAGGGCCTTTGACATCTTTTGACCGGCTGGCTTGATCATTTCCGCGATATGCCAAACGCCAACAAAATAAAGTGGCACGCCAAACACGGCAAAAAAGTGACCCGCGTTAAGCCGAGCTTCGGAGGTGTTGATCATGAAGTCAAAGCCGGTTTCACCTAAACCGAGCCGGCATTCATCAAAGTGCAGTAAAAATTCACCTGTACCGCACAAGATCGCACCAAGTAACCCTAGCAATCCAGTTAATTTTATTTGATTCACGGGATCAGCTTTCAATATTGAACTCGGAGCTTCGACGAAATCTGCCTAAGCTAAATTAGACGACTAATTGGTGATTCAATTACACCAAACCCTATATCTTTACTCTCAATATTATCGCACGATATCCAATATTGGAATTCTGGCAAAGACACATTTTGCATTTGGGCACACGCGAATAGATTGTCGGTCAACGAAGTGTCACTTCAATCAGGCTATCGCAATGAAACTACCTAAGTTACTCGGAAAGATAATTGGCGTCCTGCTTGTGTTGTCATTTTTCCTGCCCATTCCTGCTGGCACGCTCCGACTGGCACTGGGGTTGTCGATTCTTGTTTGTGCAAGCCTGCCGTTTGCACTCGCTGTTCAAGCAGGCCGTCGCAAGTTCGGATGGCTCAACCGGTTAATGACTTGGATCGAAAACAAGATTGGTGAAAAATGGGCCGGCAACTTGATCCTCACACGCCCCGAAAATGATCCTCGAACTCATTTTGCTGGCAACAAGAAATCAACAGACACGCAACAGAAAGACCGGCATAGCCAAGAAAGAAACTCATGAGTGAAATGCTGAAGGTCGCATCGTTTAGCGAACTACAAGACCGCAAGCCCGCCTATGCACTGGCAGGTGAAGTCGACTTGGTGGTCGTTCGTTACGATGACAATGTCTCTGTCTTGTACGGACGCTGTTTACATCGCGCGGCGTTGATGAGCGACGGGCATGTTGAAGGCAACAATCTTTTCTGCGGCGTTCACAACTGGGACTACCGTATCGACACGGGGGTCAGCGAGTACAACAACGCTGAAGCACTTCACAAATTCGAAGCGACCATCGACGGCGACGATGTGCTGATCAAAAAAGCCGACGTCGACGCATTCGCAGCCAAACACCCGCAGCCGTTTAAACGGGATGAATATCTCGGGCTATACCAAGACATTCACGGAGGCCCCGAAGAGCCCAGCAATGGCTACATTCAAATGTTGGCGCGACAGGGAAAGAAGGGCATTGGCCATCACGGGCCGGTTTCCTCAATGGGCGTTCCGGCGCCAGAACTGCCGCTGTGGAGCGACCTGCAATTCGTCACCGCGCAATTGGCTCGACAACCGCTGCTTGACGACGCCTCCGTTGGAACCGAGTTAGTCGTCGGCCCCAAAGCAGCCAAGCCGTTGACTCTTAAGATTCCACTGTTCGTTTCGGACATGTCGTTTGGAGCTCTTAGCGAAGAAGCGAAAGTCGCACTGGCGACAGGAGCGGAACTGGCTGGCACAGGAATCTGCAGCGGCGAAGGCGGCATGCTTCCTGAAGAACAAGCCGCCAACAGCCGTTACTTTTATGAATTGGCATCGGGACGGTTTGGTTATTCGATCGACAAAGTCAAAAAGTGCCAAGCGTTTCACTTCA
>CAZLYM010000068.1:14272-17487 GCA_964563475.1 uncultured Pirellulaceae bacterium | reverse complement strand
TTGTGTGAAGACATCGCACGTAACTATCCGACTCAAACGGAACCCGTCCTGATGGCATTGCGTGCCGCCAATCGTATCGAGCATACCGATGGAATCCGATGGGCAACCGTTGGCGTGTTTTCTCACGAGTGGCCTGAGCATCCAGAAATTGTAGACGAAGCCCGTCGAAGTGCGGATGCGCTGCGTCTGCGATTGCAAGAATCTGGAGACGTGGATTTGCTCAATCAATTCGAACAGGAATTGAAACTCGCGAAACGACGTGATTCCTTCGCAAAGGTTAGTTGGACGGGCGACGCGGATCTGGACGTTTCCGTTCAAGAGCCGGGTGGCACAATCTGCTCGCGACTCAAGCCACGGACTTTGGGTGGCGGAGTCATGTTGGGAGACGAATTTTCAACCGGAGATGCCTCGGGCGAGATGGCCGAGTACTACATTCTGCCCAAAGGTTTCTCAGGCGAGTACAAGCTTCATGTTCGTCGAGTTTGGGGAGAGGTAACTTCTGGAAAAGTCACCGTCGAGATTTACTCCAACTACAATTCGCCCGACCAAATTGGCGAGGTCCGACAGATTGAGCTGGGCGATCCGGGCTTCAGCGTGGTGTTCAACATTGAAAACGGTCGACGAACCGAGTCGCTTGAAGCTCATGCGATTGCGACGGTCGTTGAGGAACAGGTTGAAGCGACTCGCAACATTCTTGCTCAACAAATCGACGGAATTGGCAGCGGCTCAACAATAGGTGGCTTTGACGACGACGTTCTCGATATCAATCGCTTGCTGATTGGACGAAATCGCGTGTCTCGACCTGTTGGATACATGCCGATTATCCAGCAATTTTTCACGGGATCGTTCCTGACGGTCAACCATGCGACAACGGCGGATCGACTGTACGTCTTGGTTAGCCCATCTCCAACGTTCAGCCAGATTACTGACGTGTTCACCTTCAATACCACGGCGAGTGCCGCTGAAGCTCAAGGTGGTGGCCAAGGTGGTGGTGGCGCAACTGGAGGAATTGGAGGCGGAGGCGGTGCCCCGTTCTAGTAACGGTTCACGGCTCGCTTGCGAAGCCGCTCTCTACGTCGGCACATTAAAAGTTCCGCTCGTCTCAAGGTAAGACGAGCGGATTTTTTTTGCTACTTATACCACTTTAGCAATGAATGCCCCGCGAAGGCTTCTGCCTAGCCCGAATAATTCATCGGCCTTGCGCGCCTTGGTTTTCGCAGAGTTTTATCCTTGCTTCCAAAACAGTGTGTTGTCTACCAAGCCAGAAAACCGCGTAAATAGCATCGCGAAGTGCCAATTCAAAAACACTGATGCAATATTCGAGCTAGGTTTGGAAGATAAGCTTGTATATCCACACGAACGATTCGCAGAGAAAACGTCGTCACAGAACGATGTGGAAGATCAATTCCAGAATCCCGCCAGCCAGATCAGACCAAAGATGATCGCCATAAAACCCGTGACCCAGATCGCCGAGCGCAGGCTATGAATTAGGATCGGTTTCAAGTGCTCATGCCGAGTCGCTCCGTAGACAAGGCTGATGGAAACAATCAACGGTGCCGCGTACCACAACTTTGGGATGGGGATCGCAGCAGCGATTACGAGCAAAAGGTTTTCGTTCATGGCAATATTGTGATTCTGATGGTGGGATTTGATTCAGGCGGCGCTGACCGATTGGTCAGCAACGTAACTCCGTCAGCTACCCGACTTTTTTCTCTGGGCAATTTCAAGCTGTTCCTTAGTGACGATCGCTGGACCAACATAGGCATCATAAATTGCCAATAAGTTGAGTAGCCCGGCGACCATGGTGAACAATGTCCCTAGATCAAAATTGTGTTTATAGTCAAAGTGCCACATCCCCAGCACGTCGCGATCGTTCGGATATATCGGACCTTGTGGAGCCGCCATGAACCCGTCTTTGAGCGTGGGGCCTTGATACCCATTCCGGTTTTCAGGTGTGATTCGTTGAAATGCCAAATCGGAACCCTCACCGTTTGGGTAGTTGCGCGGTGGAGGAAATCGCTCGCACATGACGAACATCGGATCGGATCCCGAAGAAGTCTTCACCGCTTGAAGAACTGCAGGAGCAACCGGCAAACCGACTCCAGCCTGACACGCAAATTGCCATCGGAAATCACCAGCTTTCGACGACGCATAGACGACTCGGCCTCGCCCCAGTCCCAATCCGAAGAAGAAGATGCTGAGGATGCAGATCATGAACAGAAAACCTTTGGCGAAACGCCGCTGGTAAAAATGGCCCGCGCCGGGCCATAGCCAAGCTAACAGTGCGGCCTTGCCGGGCTCTCTGAGATCGACAACGATTGGATCGCCATCCGGTGGATTGTAGACTACTTCGGTCATGTACTACCTTATTCTGATGGGCAGGCGATCGCGATTTCCACGTCCCCTTTGATGCTCAATTAATTTCGAGCAGTTAATATCTTATCCGTATAAATATCGCGTACCAGATCAATCAACCGTTTTCTCAATGTCTTATCGTTTCTTTCATACTCAACCGCCTGTCGACGCCCAGTTCATACTCTCCGGTGATCAGGCTCATCACGCCATCAACGTCATGCGGTACCGTGTGGGCGATCAGATCGTCATTTTTGACGGTCAAGGCACCGAGCACGATGCCAAAATCGAATCACTGACCAAGAAACAGCTGACGGCTCGCCTGCTGGATAGCCGTCAGCTGGATCGCTCACTAGGCCGTTGCATCACCATGATCGTGGCCTTGCCCAAAGGGGATCGCCAAAAATTTCTGATTGAGAAACTGGTCGAACTGGGCGTCACGAAACTGATTCCACTGGCGACTCAGCGGTCAGTCGCCGAGGTCAAGCCAAAGGTCATTGAGCGAATTGAGAAGCAGATAATCGAGGCCAGCAAACAGTGTGGCAGGAATTTTCTGATGGAGGTTTCTCCGCAGACAAGCATTTCGCAACTGTGCGAAGCTGACTCAGAGAGTCCGTGTAAGATAAGCGACGAAACGATGAAGCTGCTTTCCCATCCCTATGATTCTCAGCCTTTGACGGCGTTTTCTCTAGCTCCAGATCAGCCAGTCGCGATCGCGGTCGGTCCGGAAGGAGGCTTCACAGAATCCGAAGTCGCCAGCTTGTTGGCTGCCGGCTGGGAACCGACTAGGCTCGGTCCGACGATTCTGCGAATTGAAACGGCGGCAATCGCTGCGGTATCCATTTTGGGCATCGGAGGCCTGA
>CAZLYM010000068.1:0-14172 GCA_964563475.1 uncultured Pirellulaceae bacterium | reverse complement strand
TTCAATCGCTATTCAGACTTCGGTTCCAACCGTTCAATCTTGCCAAACAGGTGACCGCCATGGTCATTGTGAGTCCAAGTTCCTGAATATTTGCCTTTGCGGACTAGAACTCGCGCGTCGAAAGTTCCCAAGCCAGGAATCAACAACTGGTCGACGGTAATCACTGGGGTCTCGCCCGCCCAAAGTATGTTAATCGGCAGAGGGACTGTCACGTCTCGTTTACCGTAGTTGATTCTGGCTGTTAGCATCCACAGATTGCCGTCAGGCAATTTTTCGGCTTTCGTTATTTCGTAGGTTTCTTTCGCCGCTTTACCCACGACGCCATCCTGATCAATCGTGGTGAACTGCCCCGTCCAGCGACTGTTGGTAAGCAGCTTGGCAAGCCGCTCAATGCGCTGCTGATCGGTTTTTATCGTATCGGCGGACTTAGCGGCTTGAGTTTCCTGTCCAACACTTGGTTGCGACTGACCGAAAACTACGCCCGTAGCACTCAGTACCACGAGAGCTGAGATGATCTTCAATCGATTTGTAAAACGCATGGCTGTGGGTCCGTTGTGACAGAATTGACCGGGCCTCAGGGGCTCGACCCTAAAATGTAGTCACAAATGGAGATTGCGAGTAGTCAATTGAAGTCGGTTGGATCCACAAGAGACGCCTGTCGCCCTCTGACTGGTGTTGAAAAAAATACGCAGCTCCTCTAGGCTACCAAGTCGAAATGCCCACCGCGAACACGATCGAGTGATCGATCTGCCTGCCTATCAGGCTCGCCAACGGACTTGGGGCTGTCAAGTCGCACCACAAAATCGCACTACGGAGATTGCGCGTGTTTGTTGCCGCTACCACTGGATGTTATCCACATTTGTCTTTGGACGAAGCAGTTGAAAAGCTGGGGGATCTCGAATTTTCGCACATCGAAATTGGAGTTTCTGAATCTGGCAATCATCTCAAGCCCTCGGCTATCCGGGATAACTTTGCAGAAGCATGCAGTTCCGTGATGTCAACGCGCCGGCTGACGGTGGTCGGGTTGGGGTTGGACCTAGAGGGCGAGGGCGAAGAGTACTTGGCCTCGTTCCGAAAATGCTGTGAGCTCGCCAAGGCGTGCAAGATTGTCACCTTAACCGTCGACTCGGGTGAGCACGGCACTCCGTTTAACGAAGAAGTCGAACGGTACAAGTCGTTGGTGTCGATCGCCGAACAGCACGGTGTCCGGGTCGCAATGCGGTCAACGGCTGGGCGCTTGTCAGCTGATCCAGATACCGTTTCGGTAATCTGTGGCCACGTCAAAGGATTGGGCTTGTCGCTTGACCCCAGTCACTATCATTTCGGAAACAAAACGGCGCCCAACTACGAGAAACTTATCGAGTACGTACACAACGTTTACTTGCGAGATTCCACAGCCGATTCTATCCAAGTGCGTGTTGGCCAAGGAGTGATCGATTTTGGAAAGTTGACCAACTTGCTGATCAAGGATAAGTACCGACGTGCGGTTTGCGTCGATATTCAACCGGTCGACGATCCCGATATCGATCATGACGGCGAGATCCGCAAACTAAGGCTGTTGCTTGAAAGCCTTGTGCTGGTTTAGGCGCTACATCAATCGGTTTTTCAGTCCAACGATTCCAAAATCAGCGGTTCGTCTGACTTGGGATCACCGACTCGGATGGCATAGGAACCGTCGAGCACCTTCTCTACCAGCGTACCGACAATTTTTGCGCGCCAACCGCGAGACAGTTCCGGCGGAGACTTCAGTTTCAGCATGCCGAGCTTCCACGCGGCCATGGTTCTCACACTATCAGCAGACCCGACGATTCCCGGGGCGATCGATTCCGTTTTGCAAACGATCTTCAGGGCTGTCGTCAAAAACTGACCAAGCAGCCCAAGATTGGCGGATTTGTTGCGGCGATTGCGAGGCGGCAGTTGCGAATCGGGAAGGTTATTCGCCTTTTCGATTGCTTTTCCAATGTCGTCAGACATGAATCGCGAAACCCGATTCTCAAACCCACGAATTGCCTTCAGTTGTTTGGGATTCGAATTACCACGTCGAGCCAGCTCGACGATCAGGTCGTCCGGCAGGACACGTTTGGGCGAGCGATTTTGCCGCTCCGCCTCTTTGTCGCGGAGAATCCATAGTTCGCGGACGATCGCCAACGCGGCAGGCTTTAAGTTGGCGATGCCGCTGACTCGACGCCATTGAGGTTCCGTAATTGTTTTTTCTAGGTCCGTCTGCCACTGCGTCATCTCTTCTTCCATCCACGCCAGTCGATCAAGAGCGTTCAGTTTCTTGGTCAGTTGATCGTAGAGTGGTTTCAAGTGAACGACATCTTCAGCCGCATAGTCGATCTGACGGTCAGTCAGCGGTCGCCGACGCCAATCGGTCCGAGTCTCTCCTTTGTCGACCTCAACCCCCAGCACGCGCTGAACCAGATTGCCGTAAGACGACGGGTACTCCATGCCCACCATTCCAGCGGCCAGCTGAACATCAAACAAGTTTGACGGCCATTTTCCGCAATCACGAGCACAGAAAAGAAATTCCTCGCGCGCCGCATGAACCAAAGTAACGCGATCACCTGAAGTCAGCCAGTTCCAGAACGGCTGCAAATCCTCGATCGCCAGCGTGTCAATGATAACGATCTCAGACTCGGTCGCGATCTGAACAAGGCAAAGCTCGGGCCGGTACTGGTTCTCGGATACAAACTCGGTGTCGAAGCTGGCAAATGGGCTGTCCGACGAACGCTCGCAAAATTCGATTAACTGCTCAGTTGTGGTAATCAGCTGGTAGTGAGGCTGGGGCTTTTTCGAGGCCATAAAAATGCAGAAAGAAGTGGAGTGGAGTGGAGTGGCGATTTGCGAAGAGTGCGAACCAACGTCGCTTTCACAGCTTCGCGAATGGTCTATCCTAACCAGCATCGTGTTTTGGCGACAGTTGAATGTTGACGCTTTTGCTGGCAACAACAGCGATTTAGCGTGCATCAAGCGGTGGGCAGATCGATGAAACGCCTCGATGCAAGCCCATCTCCGTCCCGGGTCAGCAAAGACCGATCTTGCGAACAATTAAAGTTGAAGAAAATCGTTGGTTGTCTGTATGTCACGGCAGAATTTTCTTGACTCCCAGCGAAAACTGTTGATATTGAAGGCGGATACTATTTTCGGCATGGAGCCAGATTTCTAACCACTTCCACACGTATAAGCACTTCCACACGTCGAAAGGAAAACCCGAATGCCTCGTTCTATTCTGACCGCGATTGAAGAAGGATGCTGGGACTACGAACCCAAAGAGGTCCCGGAAGAAAGCTACCGCTCCACTGAAGCACTACCAGGCTCGGAAGAAAAATTGAAATTGCTTGCCGAACGAGTTGGCGAAGGTCTGCCCTTGTGGCACCCGGCTGATCGCCGGTCCATTGAAGAAAGCGATTCGGACTTGGAGTAGCTACCGCCAATTGTCGACAACAATAGGTTCGCCTGAGACAATCTCGCCCTGAACGAGGCTGGCGGGGAACGGATTCGCTGCCCCGCTTCCATCTGGCTTGCAGTTGTTCGATCGAAACCTGCGCAATTTTGGTTTCGCTGTTACTCGACCGTCACACTTTTGGCAAGGTTTCGAGGCTTGTCGACATCGCAACCACGCATCACGGCAATGTGATAAGACAACAGTTGAAGTGGAATCGTTGCGACAACCGGTTGCAGGTATTCAGCGACTTGAGGAATGTAAATCACTTCGTCCGCAACTTCAGCGATTCGTGTGTCGCCTTCTGCCGCGATCGCGATCACGGGTCCACCGCGCGCTTTGATTTCTTCTAGGTTGGACATCACTTTTTCGTAGATGAAGCCTTGAGGCATGACGAACACGCTAGGAGTCTTTTCATCAACCAACGCGATCGGGCCATGCTTCATTTCCGCCGCTGGATAACCTTCAGCATGAATGTAGCTAATCTCTTTCAGCTTCAACGCACCTTCCAACGCGGTGGGGAAGTTGTAGTGGCGACCGAGGTATAGGAAGTTTTCGCAGTGCTGAAATCGAGATGCAATGTCCTTAATCTTGTCGTTTTCACCCAACGCTTTTTCGATTTGGTCAGGCAACTCCTGCAGGCTCGAAATCATCTTTCGGCCCTTCGAGTAGCTCATGTGGCCAATTCGCCCCAAATACAACGCGAGCATCGTCAAAGCGACGCACTGTGAACTGTACGCCTTCGTTGATGCAACGCCAATTTCCGGACCGGCGTGCAAGTAAATTCCGCCATCGGCTTCCTGAGCCACGCTGCTGCCGACGACGTTACAAATCGCCAATGTCGGGTGCCCCTTGCGTTTCATTTCACGCAAAGCTGCCAGCGTATCCGCCGTTTCACCGCTTTGTGTGATCGCAAAGACAAGCGTGTCGTGAGCCATCGGTGGGTTGCGGTACCGAAGCTCACTGGCGTACTCCACTTCGACTGGGATCTTTGCAAGGTCTTCCATCAGGTACTCGCCGACCAACGCCGAGTGCCAACTGGTGCCGCACGCGGTGAAAACGATACGTTTGATTTTTCTCAAGTCCTGAGGTGTCAGATTCAGACCACCAAACACAGCCGTCGCATCATCCTCACTTAAGCGACCACGCATCGTGTTGCGTATGGCTTCCGGCTGCTCAAATATTTCCTTGAGCATGTAGTGGTCGTAATTACCAAGATCAACATCATTGGATTCGATGTCCAGTGTCCGGACGTCATGCGACACAACACCTGAATCGCGGTGAGCCACTTCCAGAGAATCGGACTTCAGAACGGCGACCTGATGGTCTGCAAGGTAGACAATTCTATCGGTGTACCCAACCAACGGCTGAGCGTCACTGGCCAGAAAGTGTTCACCGTCTCCGACGCCAATCACTAACGGACTACCAAGGCGTGCTGCAAAAATGGCATCTGGCCATTCTTTGAAAACGATCGCCAATCCGAAAGTACCTCGTAGCTGGCTAATGGTTTCCTTGATCGCATCCACCGCAATCGACTGAGTTGCCGTGCTCCCATTGGATTCGTCAAGCCGCCGCTGAACGCCCTCGGCGATCAGGTGAGCCACGACTTCGGTGTCGGTCTCGGATGTGAACTCGAAGCCGCGAGCTTTCAGTTGCGACCGAAGCTCGGCAAAGTTCTCGATGACTCCGTTGTGAGCCAGTGCGAGAATCTTGTTATCTGCGCCGCCAACGTGCGGGTGAGCGTTAGATAGCGTGGCGGCTCCGTGCGTGGCCCACCGAGTGTGGCCGATGCCCAATGTAGCTTTACTGGGAGACTCAGCGATTTCAGTGGCCAATGATGCAATCCTACCAACCGACTTAGTCAGTTTGATCGATTCGCCTTCATGAGTTGCGATCCCTGCACTATCGTAACCACGGTACTCAAGCCTCCGCAGACCCTCCAGAAGAAAATCCTGAGCGACCCGATTCCCAATGTAACCAACAATTCCACACATACTTTTTTTACCTTGATTGCTGAACTACAAGATGCTTCTTGATTTATCGACGGCACGAGAAAATCATTTGCCGAAGATATACCACAACTGACTGTTCGTAACATACGGTGCGAATCTCGATCGTCGCACTTCTTCTATGATCGGTTGCCAGCGTCGCGCGGATTGACTCAAATCAGTCCGTCAGATCCCGGATAACCGACAATTTAGGAAGAGCTATCGTACACCCAAGCCGCCTTTACGGCCGCGTTTGAGTGGCCTACAAAGCGAAAATTTCAATGAAAACACGGATTGCCGAAGTCATTTCGCTGGGCGATGAACTGGTCAGTGGACAGCGACTGGACACAAATTCGCGGTGGATTAGCCGCCAACTGAACCAACTCGGGATCACGACAGCGTATCACTCGACTGTCGGCGATAACTTTGAACAAAGCTTACATGTCTTTGAGACGGCGGTGCGGCGAGCCGATATCGTTCTTTCGACGGGAGGTTTGGGGCCAACGGCTGACGACCTGACGCGAGAGATTATTGCTCGTACGGCGGGAGTGGGGTTGGAGCGTAGGCCAAACGTCGAATCCCATATCCGCCAGATGTACTCGCGGCGGTCCGTCGAGATGCCTGAATCCAACCTAGTTCAGGCAGACTTCCCCGTCGGCGCGAAAGTGATCGACAACCCCGAAGGAACCGCGCCGGGAATCGATTTTCTGTTTTCACTCGGCGAGGGACATCCTCGCGAGTGCCGTGTTTTTGCGTTGCCGGGCGTTCCCGCCGAAATGAAACAGATGTGGTCGCTTCAGGTTCGACCAAGCCTGCAAAAGATAGTTGGCTTATCATCAGTGATCGTGCACCGGACACTTCATGTGTTTGGCGAAGGGGAAAGCAAAATCGAATCGATGCTACCCGATCTGGTTCGTCGAGGCAAAGATCCAACAACGGGAATCACCGCCAGCGCGGCAACCATCACCTTGCGAGTGTCCACCTCCGGCACGGACGAAGCCGAGTGCGAGCAAAAAATTGAGCCCGTCTTGCAGACGATCCGGCAAACGCTCGGCGACTTGGTTTTTGGAGCCAACGGGCAGACCTTGGCCGACGTCGTGATTGACTTGCTGAAACAACGAGGGCAGACGGTGGCAGTTGTCGACGCGGGTTTGCGAGGCGATGTGGCCGCCGCGCTAGCCATCGCAGACCATGATCGCACAGCGCTGCGAAATGCCACGCTACCGGCTCCAGACCTTTACGCAGCGTGTCGTGAAAACGGTGAACCAACTGAACAGCCCGTACCGGCGATTGGTTTGGCAGAATTGTCGCAGTGGGCCAACCGAATCAAAGATGAAAACAATACCGACGTAGGCATTGCCATCGGGCCGGTCGACCGCGATCCCGTAGCCATCGAGTCAGACGAGTCGGTGTTTCAGGTCGCCATCGTCGGGCCTGACTCAGTAGGAACCAAGAAAGATTCGACTCAGGAATACATATTCCGAGGCCATTCTGCGTGGCGGCAGCAACGGGCGGTGAAGCAGGTTCTGAATCAGCTACGGCTCTTTCTGAACCAGTCGCCCACATCGCTCGGCTGAGAATCGATCGAACTACTTAATCGATTTCGAAATCGTCTTAAACGATTCATGGTTCGCGTTTTCGCACCACTCGAACAGGACCGCTTCAACGGTCGTTGGGATCACGCCCGAATTCTCCATTCGTCGCAAAGCCGTTTCGTGGTCGTTCGAGTTCCGAGACCCCACGGCATCGGTGCACACGTAAACTTCAAAACCATTGGCCAGCAAGTCCAATGCCGACTGCGCCACGCAAACGTGAGTTTCGATTCCCACGATAACCAGATTGGTGATGCCCTGCCCCGCCAACCCAGAGAAAGCTTCGGCTCCCGCCCGTACGCTGAACATTGTCTTCTCGGCTCGGCCAACGACGTTCGCGTTGGACAGCAACAGTTCAATATCAGGAACAGTTGCACCTAAACCTTTCGGATACTGCTCGGTCACAACAATTGGGATGTTCAATAGGCCGCATCCTTTGATCATCAGCTGAATACGAGCCGTAAGCTTTGCTTGGTTGGCCATCGCCGGCATCAGCTTTTCTTGAACATCGATCAAGACCAACGCAGAGTTTTCAAGCGTCATTAACGCTGGACTACGAAACCAGTTTGGATCGGTGGCTGGGTCAGAGTGGCTCATGGTTCGCCTGAAAATTTACGAATTAATCTGTTTGTGCCTATGGAAACACCGCTCGAAGATAACGTTAGCCAGCATTTGAAACAATCGCCACGTCGGGCGGTTGAGCGGAAGTCGATCACTTGCGAAAATACGGGATCACGGAACCCGGTTTTTAAAACGATTGATATGCAGGAAAAATTTCACGCAACAACCATCCTGACGGTCCAGAAAGGTGATCAGGTGGCGATGGGCGGCGACGGACAGGTCACTCTCGGCAGCGCCGTCATGAAAGCCGACGCAATGAAAATCCGAAAGCTGCTCGGTGGCAAAGTCCTATGCGGGTTCGCTGGCAGCAGTGCCGATGCGTTTGCCTTGCTTGAGCGATTTGAACAGCAGCTTAAGGATTCACCCAACAATATTGCTCGCGCCAGCATCGAACTGGCCAAACTCTGGCGGCTGGACAAATCGCTCCGCCAGCTGGAAGCTTTGCTGACCGTCACCGACGGGAAAGAAATTCTTCTACTTAGTGGAACCGGAGACGTGATTCAGCCCACCGATGGCATTGTTGGCATCGGATCGGGTGGCAACTATGCCATCGCGGCAGCCAGAGCACTCAAGCAGCACAGCGACTTGTCCGCAGCCGAAATTGTCCGTGAATCACTGACGGTCGCGGCGGGCATCGACATCTACACCAACACCAACATTACCGTCGAGGAGCTGTCCGTCTGATGATGGAATTACTAAAGAAGTCGAAAAACACTGACTCCACCGAAACCGCAGGCACGCCCATGACGCCTCGGGAGATCGTTGAACAACTAGACCGATACATCGTTGGGCAAGCGGACGCCAAGCGAGCCGTTGCGGTTGCGATTCGAAACCGTTGGCGGCGTCAGCAATTGGGTGACGACATGCGCAACGAGGTCTCGCCAAAGAACATTTTAATGATTGGCTCGACCGGTGTCGGCAAAACGGAAATCGCGAGACGGCTGGCCAAGCTAACCGGGGCTCCCTTTATCAAAGTGGAAGCAACGAAGTACACCGAAGTCGGCTACTACGGGCGCGATGTCGAAAGCATGGTTCGTGAACTGGTGGACAACGCCATCGGGTTGGTCCGGGCTCGTCAGCGAAAGCAAGTCGAATCCCGCGCCCAAGAGCGAACAACAGAACGTCTTTTGGATCTGCTGTGCCCTCGCCCGGTGTCGTACGAATTCTCGGTAACGTCAGAACTGACCGAAGACAAAGAAAGCGGTGAAGACGGAGACGCAGCGTCGGAAAAAAAGGCTGACGAAGCGGGCACTTACGAGCGAACTCGTGAAAAGATGAAAGCGATGCTCATTGCCGGCGAACTGGACGAACGAGAAGTCGAATTGTCTGTCGAACAGAAAGTCACGCCAGTGATGATGGGTGGCATGGGTGTCGAAAACATGGACGTTGACTTCCAAGGCATGCTGGAAAAGATCATGCCCAAGCAAACCAGCAAACGGAAACTCAATGTAGCCAGTGCGCGGCAAGTAATCTTTGATCAAGAATGCGACGCGCTGCTGGACGATGACAAAGTAAACGCAGAAGCGGTTCAACTGGCTGAAAATTCGGGCATTGTGTTCCTTGACGAGGTTGACAAAATCATCGCGGGCGAAGGCAAGTCGGCCGATGTTTCACGCCAAGGAGTCCAACGAGATTTGCTGCCGATCATCGAAGGCACTTCGGTCCAGACGAAATTTGGCTACGTCAAAACCGATCACATTCTGTTCGTGGCTGCCGGAGCATTCCATCGCAGCCAGCCCAGCGAGTTAATGCCCGAACTTCAAGGACGTTTTCCCATTCGAGTCGAGCTGAAGGATTTGACCGAGGACGATTTTGTCCGAATCTTGACCGAACCCAAAAGTTCGTTGACTCGGCAATACACGGCATTGCTTGGGACGGAGGGCGTGAAACTGGAATTCACACCTGACGGCATCACGGCACTCGCCAACGTCGCGTTTCAGGTTAACCAAACCACGATCAACATTGGTGCTCGTCGGCTGTACACGATCCTTGAGCGGCTATTGGAAGAGCTTAGCTTCGAAGCGCCGGACATGAAAATGGGCGCCGTTTCGATCAACGCCGCCTACGTACAAGATCGACTTGGCGAGATTGTTCAGGATGAAGACTTGAGTCGGTTTATTTTGTAGCCTACTCGGAACATCAGCCCAATCACTTGCCAAACGTGTTAACCGGTGTTCATTCGTGGTTTAAAAAACTGGCGGTCTCAAAAGTCGCTACCAAAAACATCGTCTCGCAGCTGATGGTCACCCGCTAGAACCAAACTTGGCGACTGGGAGGTTGTCGCCAGCACGTTCGTGTCATCCCTTTCTTCAGCATCGGCTAAGTTTCCGATCACGAGGCTGTTGGAAACTGAAAAGGCGAACGACGAAGACGAGGCACTGAGCGGCACGGTCGAGCCATCAAAATCTGACTCGAACGCTCCGATGTCGACTTGTCCAAAGTTGATTCGATCGAATCCGATTCCTCGTTGATCAGTTGTCAGTGCATTGCCATCGGCATCCACCGCCAAGGCATTGCTACCTGTGTTGATCGCAGGACTCCCCGCCAGCAAGGCGTGAGTCAAAGTTGGACCACCGTTGTCGGCCAATGGTCCCAGCAGAGCGGGCTGATCGAGAATGTTACCAACCCCCGTCGACGCCGTGATGCCTGACCCCGTCGTGTCTCCAATCAAACTATGCTCGGCGACCAATTGAGTGACCGCACCGTCAACAAAAAGGTCAGGTGCTGTGCCGTCATCTGTGTTACCAGCAATAATTGAGTTGATAACCGTGAGAGTTTCACTCAATGAGCCAATTCCTCCTCCTACGCCCCCAGCTGAATTTTCCGTGATTGTGCTATTGGCAAGCGAAATACTTTCGGCCGAAATGCCACCTCCGTCAGAAGAATCCGCTGTGGTGCTGTTTCCGCTAATCGTGCTGTTAATCAGCGATACCGTGCCATTTCCAGTGTGAATTCCCCCGCCATCTGAGTTGGTGCCTGTTGTGGTGTTTTCATTGACAGTACTGCTGAATAGATGGACATCGCCGCCGATGACATTGATCCCGCCACCATCAGAGAAGGAATCGCCGGTGCTGTTGCCGGTAACAGAGCTGCCGTAAAGTGCGGCTTCCCCATTCGATACGCGTATTCCGCCGCCACCGGCGCCGAAGCCTGTTGTGGTATTTCTATTGATGGTACTGTTGGTTAGCGAGACATCTCCGTTGCTGACATTGATCCCGCCGCCAACGGCGCCGAAGCCTGTTGTACTATTTTCGCTAACGAAACTGTTGATCAACGAGATATTCCCAGCGTCAATGTTTATCCCGCCGCCAGTGGCGCCCGAGCCTGTGGTGCTATTTCCGCTGACGGAACTGTTGATCAATGAGAGATTGCCATTGCCGGCTTGTACTCCACCACCATCAGTGGTTGCTCTACCACCGGTTACAGTTAGACCGGAGAGTGTCAGATTTGCGGACGAAACATTAAATACGCGTGAGTTGTCGTCCAGTAAATCACCGGCGGGTCCGTCGGAGCTAGCTGTGACATCGGTGATGAAAGTGTCGGTGAGGAGGATGTCGTCACCGTCGGCATCTCCAGTGATCGTCACGTTTGATGCTGTCGACGCATCAATCGCCAACGTCTCCGTGATCTCGAGTTCTCCTTGAGTCAAACGAATCAAGCTGTTGGCACCACCCGAGAACACACCCTCGTCGAAGGTTATCGTTCCAGCGCCAGCAGTGTTATTGCTGGCGTCAATCGCTTCACGCAAAGAAATCCCATCGCCTCCATCGTTGGTGAGCAAATCGAAAAGAGACGTGGTGTCTCCATTGATAATATCTGACGCATTGTTAACGACCACTTCCGTGATTGGGTCTACGTTTCGTCCCAGATTTGCGACTAACACAAATGCATCATTAAGCACATCAACAACTCCGTCGCCATTGAAGTCGCCATTTGCCCACACGACGTTCGTTGTGGAATTCAGATTTGCCACCAGAGAAAATGCGTCGTTCAAAACGTCAACAGTTCCATCCAGATTTGTGTCCCCGGGAATGGCCACATAGTGCTCAACCACAAGCCCATCACCGCGAATCCCATCACCGTCAACGTCTAACGTTATATTGCCGACGGTGACCGAGTTAGGATCTAGTAGGAAGGTATAGTTCCCTGCACCAAACGGAGCGAGCGACGTGAAATCCCAAGTGGCAGTACTGGATGAGGAGTCATAGCTAAATTCAACTCCGGTTATATCAACCGGAATTCCTCGGGGAGAGTCATTGAACAGCGTAAGGCCCGTTGGTGCGACTACCACATCTTGATCAAAAACAATGGTTACTGTGCTCAATAAATCGGGTCTTGCCAACACTCCCCCTTCGTTGATGGTGGCTGACACGACGGTCGGAGGTAGCGAACTATCAAAGGTCGATTCAAACGCTCCGATGTCAACGGTTCCCACTTGGATTCGATCAAAGACGCCACCGCGTTGATCCGAAGTCAGTGGATTGCCGGACGCATCAACCGCCAACGCGTTGTTTCCTGCGTTAACGACAGGGCTGTCGACCAGCGGAGCATGCGTCAACGTCGCCCCGCCATTGTCTGCCAATGGGCCAAGTAGTGCAGGTCGATTGAGAATGTTTCCAGTTCCTGTGGACACCGTGATGCCCGATCCAGCCGTTTCTCCGATCAAACTGTGTTCCAACACAAGACTGTTATTGGCGTCACCGGGACTACTCAGATCAGGAGCAATGCCTAGGTCGGTGTTACCTGCGATGATTGAGTTGAGAATCGTGGGGCCATTCACGGGATCGTTACGCAGAAAAAGACCACCTCCAACACCGCGTGTTGAATTGGCGGTAATTGTACTGTTGACGATTAAGATATCCTCAGAATCAACGGCGTTTATCCCGCCGCCATCGCCACCAAAAAAATTTGTGATGCTGTTGCCACTGATCGTACTGTTGATCAGCGTCAACGGTCCTTGGACGCCAAGACCGCCGCCATTGGATGACTCGCCAGCGACATGGTTTTCACTAATCGAGCTGTCGGTGATCAATACGGATGCACCAGAACGAGTAAAAATCGCACCACCTGCAGAGGCGGAACCAAGGGTGCTATTTCCGGTGACGGTACTACTGGTTATCGATAACTGACCGTCTTCGACAGAAATTCCTCCACCACCAGAAAACATGCCATCGGTGCTGTTATCGCTGACTGTGCTGCGGATCAGCGACAGGACACCACCCCGAGCGTAAAGCCCTCCGCCATCTGAACGCGTACCGACAGTTCCATTTCCGCTTACGGTACTGTCGGTAAGCGTGACAACCGCACCTTCCGCGCTGATTCCGCCGCCATCAGCATAGCCGCCAATGGTACTATTGCCGCTAATGGTCGTCCGGATCAGTGAGAGACTTCCACCGGTAGCATAAATCCCACCACCTTCTGCCGTCGAATTAGTGGGCCCTAAGCTGGAGGTTCTTCCGCCAGTCACGGTCAGATTGGCAAGCGTGAGATTGGTGTCAGTTGCAAGAAATACACGAGAGTTGTCATTCAAACGATTATCAAAAGCGACCCCGGCACTTCCGGCGACATCTGTGATGAACGTACCGGCAACGGTACTGTCGTCTGCATTGGCGTCACCGCTAATTGTCACATTGTTTCCGGCGAAAGCGTTAATCGTTAGCGTGTCGGTAATTTCAAGTTGTCCCTGAGTCAAACGAATCAGGCTGGCGGCTCCGCCTGTGAATACACTGCCATCGAACGCGATCGAGTTTTCACCCACCGTGTTGTTTGCGGCAGTGATCGCTTCACGCAGCGAAATTCCATCACCACCATCATCGGTGAGCAGGCCAAGAATAGATCCAGTGTCTCCGTTTACCAAGTCGTTCGAATTGGTAACGACTAGGTCACTCAAGATTTGGACGTTTCGCCCTAGGTTACCAACGAGAACAAACGCATCCCCCAATACGTTGACGACTCCATCACTATTGAAGTTGCCATCAGCCCACGCGAGGTCGGTTGTCGAATTCAGATTCGCTACCAGTGCAAAGGCATCGTTCAGTACATCAACGACACCGTCCAGATTCGCATCACCCGGAATGGCTACGTAGTGTTGATCGATGAAATCTCCGCCTGCGATTCCATCGCCGTCCCCGTCCAACGAGATGTCTTGAAAGTTAATCGAGTTGGCATCCAACTCGTAGGAGTAGAAACCTGCGTCGAGAGGAACAGATAAAGTGCTAAAATCCCACGTGGCCGTGTTGCTTGACGAATCAAAACTAAAACCGATTCCGCTCAGGGCGACTGGACTACTAAATACTGAGTCGTTGTATAGCGACAGATCTGTCGCGACTACCGTTACTTCCGAGTCAAAGACAACGGTCAATGTGTTCCACAAGTCGGGCCTTGCCAGCACACCACCCTCGTTAATTGTGACCGACAGCACGGTTGGAGGAATCGGCGCCGGGGGCTGCACTTCAAACGCGCCGATATCTACTGACACTCCAGAGATTCGAACGAAATTCTCCCCACGCTGGTCGGTCGTCAGTGG
>CAZLYM010000067.1:0-17779 GCA_964563475.1 uncultured Pirellulaceae bacterium | reverse complement strand
CACTAGTTTGAACCGACTTTTTAAAGTCCAAAAATTTTCCGTCAGCCGACCTCTTTCAGGTCGGCTTTTTTGTTGCTCCGTTTCCAGAGTAGCGATTGCTCGGACAAAATTTACCGAAGTTTCGACGGATTTCAACGTGCGCCAATGCCAGCATTCGATGCAGGCACTTTGGTCTTGTTGCGTTTACGGCATCTCACTACTGTTCCGGGGATATCCAAAGGCCGCATTAGTGCTTTGTGACTAAAAGAATCTCGGAGTGGCTTGAACGAAACCGTTCTGCTGACCCGTTTTTTTAGTGAGTTGCCCAACCCAAACACTAGGGCGTGGCATAGTACTCGTGTATTAGCTTTTATCGCTGGTTCCAATTTCCGGATTCGCCATGAATCTTCCTTCTTCGACAAAAAATAGCTTGGGCGCAATGCGTTCGACGATGAAATGTCTTTCGATTGGCTGCTGCCTGATTTTTGCGTCGGGATGCAACCTCGGAGGGCAGCAACACAACGTTTCTGGCAGCCAAGCCTACCAGTCGGGCCAGTACACCCAAGCAATCAACCAGTTCCAGCAGGCCCTTCAGGCCAACCCGCGCGACAGCAACGCCTACTACAACCTCGCCGCCAGCTACTACTCGTTAGGCAAGCAATCCAAAAACAGTCAATGGTTGCAACAGGCCGAACAACTGTATCGCCAATCCATTTCCCTGAACGACCAACACGTCGATGCCCATCGCGGCTTGTCAGCGCTGTTGATTGAAACAGGACGAGAGAAATTTGCTTTCGATCTACTGAACGATTGGAAAGCTCGCTATCCAAATTCTGCTCAACCGACGATCGAGTTGGCGCGAGTTTATCAGGAATACGGTGACAATCGCCGGGCAACCGATCTGCTGGCCGACGCCATACGGATCGACAGTGGAAACGTTCGCGCCCTCAAGGCGATGGGCCACGTGCGAGAAGTTCAAGGGCAGACGGCACTGGCATTAGACAACTATCTGCGAGTGCTTCAAATCGAGCCACAACAGGCCGAAGTCGCTCAGCGAGTCGCCGCGCTTCAGAATCGGCTGGCTCAAGCAGGTGCAACTAACGTCAACAACGGCACCGTTCCCGCTCGATACGGTTCTGCGAATCCCTATTTGCCTCGATAAGTTTCGTACGGTGGCTCGCAGCAGCCGAGGTCGCATTTGGCTTGCTGGTGCTTTGTGACTACTAAAAAATCGGGTTGCCCTAGAGTATAAACTACTTGCTAACGGCACTTACGATCATTGGGCAACCCGAAAATTAAGGTGTGACAAAGCACTCGGATTCCGGCTGAGGTTCGTCTCAACAACTGCGGCATTTTTTCACCCTTGGTCGAGGGGTCCGGTTGAGATTGCCAGCCTAGCTTTTTTTACCTTGATTTTTGTGCGACACCCCTCGGTTAAGCCATTGAGCGTATGCTTGGCAACTGCTGACAGTATCGCGGCCACTTTTCACAATTTGCCGTCGCGTCTAAACTGCTTCATTCTTAATTTCATGGGCATTTTTTCAGCCCGTGCGGCTTACTCAATTTTCCATCATCGGTCCGGAATCGAATATGAGCACAACGACCGCCACTTCGCGCGTTTTCAATTTTTCTGCAGGCCCGGCCACGCTCCCGTTGAGCGTCCTTGAACAGATTCAAGCCGAGATGCTGTCGCTTCCGGGCGTTGGCAGCAGTGTTCTTGAAATCAGCCATCGCAGCAAGGATTTCGACACGATTCTTGAAGACGCGGTGACCCGGGTGACTCAAGTGTTGAACGTGCCCGATTCGCACGAAGTCCTTTTCATCCAAGGTGGTGGTGCTTTACAGAACATTATGATCCCCGCCAACCTGATCACCGATTCGGCTCAAACGGCCGACTACATTCAGACTGGAGCGTGGGGTAAAAAGAGCGCGGGGGAAGTCCACAACTACGGCAAGCTGAACGTCGCCTACGATGCTGCGGAAACCAACTACGATCGGATTCCCAGCCAAGACGAACTAAAGCTGACTGCCGATGCCGCCTACGTCCATCTGACTTCAAACGAGACCATTCAGGGTGTCCAGTTTCGCAAGCTTCCCAACACTCATGGCGTTCCAGTCGTTGCGGACATGTCATCCGACATCTTTGGAGAACCAATCAATGTTGCCGACTACGGCCTGCTTTACGCTTGTGCTCAAAAGAACGCGGGTGTCGCCGGAGTCACCATCGTTGTAATGGCCAAGGAATTGATCGAACGCTCAGCACCCAAAATGCCAAGCTACCTGAGCTACGCCAAGCACTCTGCCGGTGGCTCACGTTTCAACACACCCTGTTCCTTTGGCATCTATGTCACCGGTCTGGTTTGCAAATGGCTGCAAGAAGACATTGGCGGCCTCGAGAAGATGGCCGCAGTGAACGAGTCCAAAGCAAAAATGCTTTATGACGTGATCGATGGCAGCGGTGGTTTCTACCTTGGGCATTCTCAGCCTGCCGATCGCTCGACGATGAACGTGACGTTCAAAATGACAACGTCCGAACTGGATTCAAAGTTCGTCTCCGAAGCCGCTGAGGCAGGACTGACAACGCTCAAGGGGCATCGCAGCGTGGGAGGCATTCGGGCCTCGATCTATAACGCGATGCCGGTTGAAGGCGTAACCGCTTTGACCGCGTTCATGAAAGATTTTGCCGCAAAGAACGGTTGATTGTTTGCTTCTAAAAAATACCGACTAAAAGTTCCTTCAACCGCACACCAACGGTACTTGAATCGCTTAAACCGACTGCTTGCCCCGTTCATCTTTTACCTTAGAAAAACAGGAAACCACCATGCCACGCATTATCGTGCTGGACGACATCGCTGAAGAGGGTTTGGCGAAACTTAAAGCTGCCGACGGAATCGAATTCGATATCAAAACGGGGCTCTCGGGCGACGAACTTCGCGACACGCTGGCTCAATACGACGGAGCCGTCTGCCGAAGTGGCGTCAAGATCACAGCGGAATCCCTCGAGGGAAACAAGCAACTCAAGGCGATCGTTCGCGCGGGTGTTGGCACAGACAACATTGATAAAGCTGCGGCAACGCGACGCGGCATCGTCGTGATGAATACGCCTGACGGGAACACGGTCAGCACAGCGGAACACGCGATCGCTTTGATGCTTGGCCTGTCGCGGAACGTGGGTCCGGCCTACGAAAGTTTGAAATCGGGCAAGTGGGATCGCAAAAAATTCAAGGGGTCGCAGCTTGCCGGAAAGACTTTGGGCGTCGTCGGACTGGGTCGCATCGGTCTGGAAGTTGCGCGCCGCGCCAAAGCGTTCGATATGGAAGTGGTCGGTTTCGATCCCTTCATGGCCAAAGAACGTGCTGAAGAATTGGGGATTAAAAAATTCGACACCGTCCCCGAATTGCTGCCAGTCGTCGACTACCTGACCGTTCACACGCCTCTGACGCCCGAGACAAAGGGGCTCATTGGCGATGCAGAAGTCAAGCTGATGAAGAAAGGCGCGCGTCTGATCAATTGTGCTCGTGGCGGCATCTATGACGAAGCCGCTTTGTTGGCCGGATTGGAATCGGGGCACCTTGGTGGCGTTGCACTCGACGTGTATCCAAATGAACCGTGCACCGACAGCCCGCTGTTCCAACGCACGGACACGATGTGCACTCCGCACCTAGGAGCCAGCACCGAAGAGGCTCAGATTGAAGTCGCGGTCGAAGGCGTTGACCTATTGATCAACTTTCTGACGACCGGCGAGATTCGCAGTCCGGTCAACACATTTTCTCTCGATCCGGCGACACTTAAATCACTCGGCGGATACTTGGACGTCGCCTACCGACTGGGCAAACTGATGGGACAGTGGCACGGCGGAGCCATCACGGGGTGCGACCTAGAATTTTCAGGCGACATCGCGGCCAAAGACACTCGCGTACTAGTGTCTGCATTTTGTGCCGGTTTGATCGGTGACATCATCGAAGATGCCAGTATCGTCAACGCAGAAGTCCTGTGCCGCGAACGAGGAATCGAAATCAGCCGCACCGAATCGGGCGAGCACGGAGCATTCAGCAGCATCATCAACGCCGCAGTCCGCGGTGATGGCAAGGAAATCCAAGCAGCCGGAACCGTATTCGGTAAGAATATGCCGCGACTGGTTCGCTTGGGCGACTACCGCACCGAAGCCTTTATGGATGGCACTCTGCTCGTCTTCACGCACACTGACATCCCGGGCATCATTGGCTACGTCGGTAGTGTGCTAGCGGAAGAAAAGGTCAACATCGCTCAGATGGCCGTCGGTCGCGCTGGAGCGGCAGGGAGTGCGGCGATTGGAGTGCTGAATCTGGATAACTCGCCAACCGAAGCTGCCTTGAAACGTGTCATTGACCATGCGTCAGTCGAGGAAGCTCGCTTGATTCACCTTCCGCCGGTTGGCGAGTTGCCCGAGTGGATGGGTTAAAGCACCAGACGGGCGACGGAAGGATTGAGACTCGGACAAATCCGGCTTTCTAGTTCGGGTTACAACGATTGCGCCAGTCGCTTCGTCGACAGTCGCACAGCAGTCAATTACGCTAAGGGCTTACTGAGCCAACGGGAGAATTTTACCCCGGGCTCTCCGACCCCAAACGTAAATTGACTGCACGCCTGAATGAATCTTCTGATTGCATTTGTGATCTTGCTGTGCCTTGGCATCAGCGAAGTTCGCGACCCGGAACTTGCCATGCATCTTGGCCAACGTCTGACGTTGTTGACCTTGATTGCGTTGTTGGTTCCCGGTGCGGCCATCTTTCAAACGGCCATTATTGGTCGCCGCATCCGAAATCAAACCGTCGACGAAATGGCTCGTCAGCGAATTCTGAATCGACTATCAATCTCCCACAGTGCTGTGTGGTTAGTCGCCAGCCTTGCGATTGTCTGGGGGCTGCGGTGGCCGGACATCGTTCGAGTGAATTGGCACTGCGATCGTTGGCCGTTGCTAGATGACTTGCTAATTCTGGCGCCCATTCTGATTTCTCTGTTTTTCTCGTGGGCGATCTTCTACGACGTCAAATGTCTGCTTGACCGAAACGTGGACGATTCAGCTGACCATACCGAAACATGGTCATTCCGACTGGATCTGAAAGAACGATTTCAATTCGTGGGCCTTCGTTTTCGCGTCTACGTTTTGATGTCACTGATTCCAATTCTGGCCACGCTGTTGGTTCGAGACGCTGCTAAGTTTGCGGAGCAGTTGCCCGATGCCCTACAAAGCCTAGCGTTCATCATCGGAGGAATGCTGGTCATCGCAACGTTTCCTCTTTTGATGCTGCTTGCGTGGAGGCATGGACCGGTTGAGAATTTGGAACTGAGTCGACAATTAACGGCTTGTTGTCAACGATTGAAACTGGGCGTCTGGACCATCCGAGCTTGGCATACCGGTAGCCAAATCATCAATGCCGTCGTGGCGGGCATCGTGCCGGGTCTGCGAGTCATTGTGATCTCGGACTCGATGCTGGAACAATTCCCGCCGCGTGAATTGGTTGCTGTCGTGCGGCACGAAGCTGGCCACATCCGCATGAGTCACATGCCGATTCGAATGTTCTTTTTGCTGTTTCCTCTGATTCTAGCAGCGATTGATCAAGCCAATGGTGCCTCTATCGCGAATGCCGTAATGGGACAACTCGAAACTCTCAATTTCACATCAACTCACGCGATCATGGCTTCTGCCGTGGCCTATGTGGCTTATCTGCTGCCAACGCTGACGTGGTTGTCCCGACAAATGGAGTTTGAAGCGGATTGGTTTTCCGTCATGTCCGAACAAGAAGCTGACGCTGATTCCGTCCATCACGAGCCCCAACGTGAAGATCTGGCAGAATACGATAGCATGACGCTGGCAATCGCGAGACTGGCGGCCCATTCACCCGAGCAGTTCGAACGCCGAACCTTGATGCATCCGAGCCTGAAAGAGCGAATGTGGCGGACGTCTCGATTAGCAGACAACCGGATTTCATCGAAACAATTGGCTCGCGTTACTTCTAGAAGAGCGTGGTCCATTCGAATCATTTTTGCGATTGTGGCCGTCGCGTTTCTGATTCGCATCACAATCAATTGTTGATTTGAACGCCAAGAACATTGAATAGCTCCCAGCACTACCGTCGCCCTCAATGGCCAACGGCCAATCATGCGGACCGTTAAATCCCGGCAACGGATGCGCGGCGTGGGAAAGAAACAGGTACTCGTCTCCAGATTCTGGCATCGCTTTGATTAGTTGGCCGTAACTGAATGCACCGGCCGTTGCGATCATGCCCGCTGGAATCCACGTCCACACGACGCGCTCAGGCGAACCGAGTGCCATGGAATAACCGGAATTCGTGAACACACCCGCACCAATCATGTTGGCAATGACGAGAAATGTCAGTGTCCCAAACCCCGGAGTGTGTGATCATTCGAACCAAGAAATTGTTCTCAATAAGAGGTTCAGAAATCGTTAGAAATTCGCGATTTTACCTATTTCTTGAAAGCGGCAGCCTCGGTTTCTTTCCCATGCGGCCGCCGTGAAATACGGCAGACCGTAAGAAAACTCCAAGTCTCATCGTCCAAAGTTTAAGAGCCAAGCCAAACTGGCCCAACAACCGTCACGACCGGCGCAACCCTAGTTGCAACGGAAAGGTTTTTCACCATATAAGCCTTTCATGGCTGCTTCGTCAGTTTGCAAAAGCCACATTCACTTGTAGTCGATTCCTTACTGTGCTCACGTACCCATCCCACCCCCAACGTCTAAAAAACCATGCTCCAATCTAACCTATTTGTCGACCAAGTTATCAGCGCAGTCGTGCACAACCCACACGTGGATCTCAGCACGATGCATATTGAAACCAGTGGAGACAACGTGACGATTCACGGGACAGCACAGAGTTTCTTCGAAAAGCAGATGGCTCAGGAAGCGATCCGCAAGATCGAAGGTGTTCAAGCGATCGACAATTGCCTTGAAGTTGTCTGGAACTAATGAGCGAGATACAAGGAAATGGGAACATCCGTCACTGAAAACCTTAATGAGAGTCGAGCCTCTCACCCACAAAAACTGCGGTCGATGGAGTTTGTTGAAGACTCCATCCAAACGGAAGTCAAAGAAATCAAGCTGCGTCAAAAGCAAGCTCGCGTCCGCAGTCTGACCGACGTGACGCTGATGCTGCTAACGATTCTGATCACCATACTCGCGTATATGTGTATGATCTAAATTCATCCCAGCGTCCTGTCAGAAAAAAAGCCTCAACATTCATTTGCTGAGGCTTTTCGCATGCGCGATCTGGCAAATCTAAGGTTTTGATATAACGATCGGTACGAAACCGGAACGCCACAAACTTGATTCATGAATCGCGTTGGTCTGGGGACACCTACCGACTAGGAACCAGCGTTGGTTTGGCCGGTTCTACCGGTGCGGTTGCAGGAGGAACACCCAGTAGTGGCGCAAACTTTTCCGCCAGAGCTTCCAAACCTTCAGGGTGAGGGATTGCGACACTGACTTCCGTGCCTTCACGGCTCGCATCCAAGGCTTCCAAAATCTGAGAGACCACAGCGCCAGCTTGTGGATCCTGTTGCTGCAAACCTTGCAACTGCATGCCGCCTAGTATCTTGCCCATGCCAAGCAACGCATCTAGGCCTCCCTCCAGTTCCGTGGCTTCCTTTTCATCTACTCCGGTTGCTCGAAGCGTCACCATGTTTTCATTGGCAAAGTCGATTCCCAGACGCAAGTTCTTCATGTTGTCGATCAAACCCAGAAAGCCAACCATCTGTGCCTCTTGGGGTGTCCCTTTCGCTTTTGCTTTCGCCATCTCGACCGCTTCATTGATGAAACCGGATGCGCCATCTACATCAATCGCCAGACGAATCGAATCGTCTCCCATCAACGACCATGCGTCCTGTAACCCCTGACTCAACACATTGCGATTGGCGAGAAAGGCATAACTTTCAGTCGCGATTTCGATGGTGGTTGGATCCACTCGATGAGTCAAAACGTTTTCGGGAGTCTTGCCATCATCCTTTGGGCGATAAAACGTTTTGCCATCCCGTTCGACCTTGCCGCTTGATGCTGCTTCCGCTTTTTCCATCATCTTGTCCGCCGCTGCTGCATCTTTGAACTGCATGCGGATGTAAAGATTCATAGGCATCGTTCCTTCAGCTAGCGATTGTGCTTCGGCGATGCTTTTAGGCATGCTCATGGCACCAACGACTCGCATCAAATTGCTTACATCGGGTTTCGTATCGTCACTCTGAGCAACTTTCCCCAACTGGGCTTCAACTCCCAGTGTCGTCGCCAACTTCGAACTTTTCAGCTTCGCAAAGTCGATGTCGAACATCACGGTGGATTGTTGACCATCGCTCTCGGTTTGAGCAACTGCGTTCGAACACCAACTGGACGTTGCCATAACGGCGACCAACGCCACAAAAACTGCAATACGCATCACTCTCTCCAAAAAAATGGTGGTTGTTCCGAAAAATTGACAACCACACTGTTACTTACTTGCGAAGGTCATCCTACGCAAAACTCAAATTAACGCTACCCAGCGGCCAATTTCTGTTTGATGAAATCGGACGCCTGTTCTAATGCTGTGGGAATATTCTCGGGCTGCTTTCCACCGGCCTGTGCGAGGTCAGGTTTTCCTCCGCCACCACCGCCAACCGCTGGGGCAACGTCCTTCACCCAGTTGCCCGCGCTCAGGCCGCGGTCAACTAACTCTCGACTTAATCCAGCTACCAGCACAACCTTGTCAGAACTCTCGCTGGTCGCAAGAAAAATCGCCAGCGCACCCGAATCCGCCTTTTTCCGACATTGGTCCACCAATTGTTTCATGACATTGACGTTACCAGCTTCAAGCTGATGAACAATCACCGTCGTTCCATCAATCGTTTCACCGGCGGCCAACAACTCGTCAGCCGAGATGATCTTCACATTGGCTCGCTGCTCAATTTGTTTTTCGAGCGACTCAACATCCGACTGCAAAGTCAAAATTCGTTCCGCGACACCTGCCACTGAAACGTTCAGCGATCCGGCAACCGCCCGCATTACGTTACGGACTTCCAGATAGTTCGACTCGTCGATGGAAACATTGGTCGCTTTCTTACTCGCATCTTGATTCTTTTGGGCGTCGCCCGCCGGTTTACCCGAGGAAAGCTGTTTTTTCAACGCTTTGACGCGTTGGCTGAGCGATTCGACATTCGCCGGAAGTTCCGCAATCGACACCCCAAGGCTTTTCGCAACCGAACCAGCCGCGTCTGTGATTTGCTGCTGGTTCTGCTTAGCCCGTTCGCCCGTCAGCGCTTGGATGCGACGAGTCCCCGAGGACACACTTTCTTCGGCCACGATTTCAAACGCGGCCACATCGGAAGTATTGCCAACGTGGATGCCACCGCAAAGCTCTTTGCTGAATTCACCGATCGAAACCATCCGCACCGGGTCCGGATACTTTTCGCCAAAGAGCATCATCGCACCTTGCTGCCGAGCTGCTTCCAGCGGCAACGTTTCTGCTTTGACCCCCGCCGGCTGACCAATTTTCTCGATCGTCAGCCGTTCGATCGTCGCCAACTCTTCTGCCGACACCGGGTTCAGATTAGAAAAGTCAAATCGCAACTCATCTTCGGTCACCTTGGAGCCCCGCTGCTGAGCGTGAGATCCAAGCGTCTGTTGCAAAGAATGATGCAAAACGTGGGTGGCCGAGTGAGCCCGTTGGATTGCGGCACGGCGATCAGCGTCGACCGTCGCAGTTACCGGATCAGTTGATGAGAACGTTCCCTCGATCAGTTTACCGTGGTGAACGAACACATCCCCGTTCTTTTGAGTATCTGTGACTTGGAACTTTCCGTTGGGCGTACACAAAGATCCGGTGTCACCGACTTGGCCACCCGATTCAGCATAGAACGGCGTCTGGTCCAGCACAACGTACTGCGGCTGATCCGAACTTACATCTAACGAGTCAACTTTTTGATCGCCCGCGATCAAACCGACGACCACCGCCTTTGACTCAGTTGATTCGTAGCCAAGAAAATTGGTTGATTTGGCCTCGCGTTTGATGTCGTCGATCGGCCCGAAGTCACCCATCACGCTGTCAGCAATCTTGCCGCTGACTTCGCTGTGGACATCCATCGCTTTCTGGTAGCCGTCCCAATCAAAGCCCAGCTTGCGATCGGCGGCCATCGATTCGAACAACTCCGGAGGCACCCCGAAAGTCTGGTACAGTTCGGCCGCCTCATCACCCGGAACGGAAGTTTGATTGCTCGACTTCATCGAGGTGAAAATCTTTTCGATTCGAGCCAACCCGTCATCCAGTTTTTCTAGGAAGCTTGATTCTTCCTTCTTGATCACCTGAGCGACTCGGTCTGTCGTTTCGACCAGATCAGGATAGGGCCGTTTGAGCATCTCCACGACGACCGGCACCAACTGGAACAGAAACGGATCGCGCAGCCCCATGTCGTGCCCCTGCAAAACGGCTCGACGCAACAGACGACGCACCACGTATTCTTCGCGATTGCTGCCGGGATAAACGTTTTCGTGAATCGACAACGTACAAGCGCGTACGTGGTCGGTAATCCGACGCAAACGACGCCCGTTTTCGGTTTCGGCGTCGTAGCTGACACCGCAAACTTCGGCTGCCGCTTCGACGATCGGCATCAACGTGTCAATGTGAAAGTTCGTGCTGGCGCCCTGCAGCGTTGCCGCCGTTCGCTCAAGCCCCATTCCAGTATCGATGTTCTTGCTGGGCAAGGGAGATAGGTTGTTCGGAGGATCGCCATCACGATTAAACTGAGTGAACACCAAGTTCCAGATTTCGCACTCGACGTCCGGCGTCGGATGGTAAAAGATCTCGCTGCATGGACCACAGACTCCATCGGGGCCATTCGAAGGAGCCCCTGCAGGCCAGAAGTTTTCGTGTTCGTCCAGTCGTCGAATTCGAGACGTCGGTAAACCGATATCGTTCTGCCAGAACCCGGCGGCTTCGTCATCGTCAAGGTAAACCGTGACACTCAATTGGTCTGGATTGATCCCCAGCCATTGCTTGTCGGTCAGAAACTCCCACGCCCAATTGATTGCTTCGCGTTTGAAGTAATCGCCAAAGCTGAAGTTCCCCAGCATTTCAAAGAAGGTATGGTGATACGCCGTGCGGCCTACATTTTCGATGTCTCCCGTCCGCAAACATTTTTGCGATGTCGTCGCGCGGGTATAATCGAGCTTCACCTTCCCCAAGAAGTGATCCTTGAACTGGTTCATTCCTGCCGGAGTGAACAGCACGGATTTATCCCACTTGGGTACCAGCACATCGCTGGCCACCACCGTGTGGTCTTTGGTTTTGTAGAATTCGAGATATTTTTCGCGTAGTTCGTCAGTTTTCATCGGTATCCTGCGGCATCATAATCGAGCCCGATAATATATCGTGGGGCGCAGGAAGCGAACAGAACACCGTCTCTGCTGCTGGCATTTCAGGCGTCAAAACCCAATCTACAGGAATTAAAACACAAATGTCCTTCGAACTCCATCACGACCTGAAACGCGACGGCATTTCGATCGGTCGGTTCCCGCTATGCCAAGTCTTACTGATCAACGACTCGAACTACCCGTGGTTCGTGCTGGTACCGCAGTTAGAAAACCTGCGGGACACCATTGACTTGACGGCAGAAGCTCATCAAACGCTGTGGGCTGAGTCCCGCGAATTCGGCGTCGGTATCATACGAGCGTTCCGCGGCGAGAAACTGAACGTAGCGGCCCTAGGGAACATCACGCCTCAACTACACATCCACCACGTCGTCAGGTATGCAAACGACGCCGCATGGCCGGGCCCGATCTGGGGCAAACTGCCCTTGAAACCTTACGATCAAATTGGAATCGACCGCGTGCGGGAAAAGATTTCAGAATCAAAAATTGCGGGCTTGGGTATTCAATGATCCCGCGTCTACCGCTTTGGATCAGCGATTTGCAAGGTGCACCATCTGCAAGCGCAAAAAAACAGCCCGCTTCAGCATCAAGCTGAAACGAGCGTGTACTTTCTTTGGCAGTCAAATGGAGCAATTCAACTATTTTTTACTCTTGCCTTTGCCCTTGGCGTCACCCTTAGCTTCAGTGGCGGGCGCTTCATCGGCAGGAGGAATAGCCTCTGCCGTATCGTCAATTGCCTCTTCCGGAACGGGCTCGGCATATCCGCCGGCGGCCAGCACTTTCTCTTTGATCTCGTCAGATACGTCCGTGTTCTCGATCAAGAAATTACGAGCCTTTTCTTTTCCTTGCCCCAGATGAGTCCCATCGTATTTGAACCAAGAACCGCTTCGCTGCACAATCTTGTGAGCCACGCCCAGATCCAGCAGGTCACCCTCGTAGCTGATCCCGTTGCTGTGCATCATGTCAAATTCAGCGATGCGGAACGGAGGCGCGATCTTGTTCTTGACAATTTTCGCTTTGACTCGCTGGCCAACCTGAACGTCGCCATCCTTGAGTGCTCCGATGCGACGCACATCAATTCGGACCGATGTGTAAAACTTCAGAGCGCGACCGCCGGGCGTAGTTTCTGGACTACCAAACATCACGCCGATCTTTTCACGAATCTGGTTGATAAAGATCACGCAGGTTTTGCTGCGAGAAATCGCTCCGGTCAATTTCCGCATCGATTGACTGAGCAAGCGAGCTTGCAAACCGACGTGGGAGTCACCGATTTCGCCTTCAAGTTCTTTCTTGGGAACCAGAGCGGCGACCGAATCCACCACGATCACATCAACCGCGTTTGACTTGACCAGCATCTCCACGATCTGCATCGCTTCTTCGCCGCTACTTGGCTGGCTGACCAGCAAGGTATCAAGCGACACGCCCAGTTTTTTACCCCAAGTCGGATCGAAAGCGTGTTCCGCATCGACAATCGCCGCGATGCCGCCCTTCTTTTGAGACTCTGCAATCGTGTGCAATGCCAACGTTGTTTTACCGCTGGACTCTGGCCCGTAGATTTCAATGATTCGTCCGCAGGGTAGGCCATTGCCACCAAGCGCCATATCCAATGACAGGCTACCGGTGGAGATCCCGTCCACTTTCTTGACGCCGTCGTTCCCGAGCGCCATGATCGAGCCACTACCAAACTGAGCTTCAATCTGCTGGACAGCAGTGCTCAACGTTTCGTTTTCAGCCAGCATTTTGTCACAAGCCGTTTGCTCGGTTTTGCCTTTTTTGCCGGCCCCTGATTTTTTGGCAACTTTGGTTTTGCTCATTCTGCTCTCTGCCTTTTTACTCGAAGGAGTCTTGCTTGCGGAACCGTTGCGTGATGGTGTAAGAGTTGCGGTTGAAACCATGAAATTGACTCCTTCAAAAAGTTGTGATGACTTTGAAGGCTTCATTGCAAGATTCCATCCGCCGCGATTCAATCCATCGGCGAGGGGTACAGGCGTACACGATACGACCCGCAAAACAGCTTTACAAGAGCCTTCACAAGCATCTTTCGATAAAGCGTGGACACATCCGGTCCGAGTCTCCGATTTTTCTCCAAAAAAGCTCAGGCTTCGGCGTTTTCTGCCATTAGGGCCTACGAATTGATAAGTTACGCAATGGATATGCTTTACCGTCGGTGTTTCGCGAACGATTTGAGGCTGGATCTTATTACTGGGCAGATTCTTCCTTAAACGGATTGTCGGATTCGTCCCGCCATTCGGGCAGCAATTTGCGATCCTCTTCGCTCAGCTTTTCGATTGGCATGTTCAATTCTCGGCCCGCGTCCGTCTTCAAAAAAATCTGGTTCTCCGTTCGCCTACACAGGTCGATACCCCCATTCAGATCTCGATCTCTACTACTTCAGAGCAAGGTACTACCAACCCATCCACCGGTCAATTCACCGGAAGAGACCATTAGAACAGGTCGATGGTATGTCCCTCTATCGTGGGTATTTCGTGCCAAATCAGCTCGACCCTTGGGGTAAGATGATTCGAGTTGACGAAAACTTTCCTACCGAACGATTGGAGAGCACCAGATAAAACTGCAACAATTGTTAGGATTTACAATCGGCCAATTGGTGTGCTTGGTGGTGCAGCAGGGCATACGTATATTTCTATTCAAACCAGTCCGGACACCCACCGTGTTTTTTGCTTTAACATTTCAGCTCTAAAGCAAACGTTTTCTTAAGCAAACTCATTTAGTCGATCGGGACGGAAATGCGTACGATTCTCAGCAGCATAATCCTTCTCTTTATCTCCGTCGCGCTGTTGTCGACTTTGGCGTCCACCGCCCAGGCACAAGAAGAGAATACCAACAAGACTTGGGCAAAAATTCTCCACTCCGACGATGACGTCCTCGTGATACGAATCAATGCTGCAAAACTTTACACTGACCGTAAGGATGTTCCGGTAGTTAAAAAGTTTGAAGCGTGGCTCAAGGGCGACAAGAAACTCGAGTTCAGTGAAATCGATGAAGCTCAATTTATCATTGGTACGGAAGAAGGACTCAAGATTGGCGCCGACGACACAAGCCACAATCAATTGACTTTCGCAAAACCTCAAACGTTCACCGCTGAATCAGTTGGCGAGTTGTCCGGATATCAATTAACCAAACAAGAACTTGAAAGCAAAACAGTATTCCTCGGTAAACCGGAACGCGAAGGAAATTGGGGTGCGGCGTTAATTGACGACCGCACCCTAGTTTTTGGCGTGACTCGAAAACTCGAAAAGCTCCTCGAGCCAAAAGAGGCAGAAACCAAAGCCGAGGCTGAAGAGAAACTTCGCAAGGCCGACGTAGATTTCTGTATTTCTTTTTCCGGAGGGGAGACGGCAAAAAAGATCTTTGAACACGCTTGGTACACCGACTTTTTCTCAAAATCGTTTAGCTTGTTTGAAGACGGGGTGCTCTACTTCGACAACCGTTCAACGACGCCGATCGAGTGTGAGATCAATTCCAAAGATTCTGAATCAGCCGTTGAGCTAAAGAAACAATTCGAGAGCTACATTGATTTCGCAAAGAAACAAATAACTGATAAGCGCGATCACCAACTAAGGGTTATGAGCCGTTTCAAGCCAACAAAACCTGAGGATCAGGCCAAGCTTGCTGCTGAGATTGCCAAGGTAAATAGATCAACTCAGGGTTATGAAGCAATCCTCGACGGGATCCAGATCGAAGTTAACGAGAAAAAGCTCAGTCTCAGATGCGAGGGAGAAGCCGCCAAGCAGCTTCCGCAGATTCTGGGCTCGATCTTGCTGGGTGACTGATCTGGGGTAGTTGGGGACAACCACAAAGCCGACGGTCGAATGGGCCGTTCGATCGCCGCAGTCGCTGGCCGACTAAGTTGAGGCTCGAGGGTAAGTATTTGCAATCATCAGGTGCAACAGCCTTCGTTTCTGGCTAGCCGTTGTCCAGCCCTCTTTGTCCAAGTCGAATCGTTTAAGCAGGTAGCCGCTCTCAGCTTGCCCCACTAAATCCGACGGCGTTGAAGTATCGCAGATGCAAGCAGCGGGAACAGTATCAACGCGCTACCCGGCTCGGGAACCGAAACCGTAAGTTCAAATGGCTGAGTTAAGGAACGAAAAACGGCATCAACCCCAGAGACACTACCTGGCCCTGAAGGGTCGAAAGTAAAGTCGGTGACAAACGAATTAAGCGAACTCGAAACACCTACTTGAAAGGTTGACGTGACAGAAGTCACTCCTGGGTCAAAATCCACACTGACAGGAAAAGTGTTGTCTGACAACGAGCCAAACGTGAAATCTGCCCCTCCACCACCAGATCTGGAAATAAAACGACCGCCCGAGGTAGTTCCAGATGGAAACTCGAATGAGATGTCAAACTCTGTGCCAACCTGACCCGCCTGGTTAGCAAGAACTGGTTCAATCAAAGATGGAACTTCCGAAAATACATCGTCCAAGGTGAAGGCATTCAAATTGAACGTGTGAGTTGCCGCGGGTTCCCTACTTCATGGACTACTTTCTTTTCTTCGTACTGCGAATGAACTTCACGTTCAAATCCGCCAGCATTTCAAATGTATTTACATAGTCAATGTCGAACTCAAGGCACACATTGGGCATTGGGACGCTTCGTTTTGCTTTAGGTGCAAACTCTTCATGGGTAACCACAGTCAATCCGTTAGCATGAGCGTAAGCCAGCAACCAGCCGTCGGCTACTGATGCAAACTCCGTCTTCGCAGCTTGGAAGAATTGAGGTTGAGCATAAACCCAATTGACCATCGCTTGAAACGAATCGAAAACGGCTTGGTCTTGTGTCTTTTTGAAGAATTCTTCTGGACTTCGATTTTCAACCCAATCTTTAATGTCATCATTTTGAGCGACCAACTCGTCCCGAATTCGGTCAATGCAATACACGTGCTTGGACTTATTTAGATCAATCAGCGACGTCCAAAATCCAGGACAGATTTCAAAACCGTAATATCTGTTCTTTGCCTCGATAAAGACATTGGCATCCAAGACGTACTTACTCACGTTCGTTCCTGACTCGCTTGCGTACGCGATCGGCGTAGGTTTCGAATGTTTGTCCCTTCATTCCAGTGAGTCGATATGCTTCACGCATCAAGATTCTTCCCTCACGAGTCGCCCGCACGATCGCAGCAGAAAACGGTCGTCCAAGTCGAGAATTTTGTGTCGCGTAGAAGTTACCTCCCGATTTTTCGCTTTTCTTTAACGCTTGCTTGCGTTTGAGAAAGTCTTTTCGGTCTTCTTCATAAAACCGAAAAAACTCTGGCTTGGAAATCAGCTTTAGATCCAACGCCCGTCGCGCGACCACAACTGGGCTGACCCTAAACTGCTTAGCCAAAAACAGAAAGCGATTGGAGCGAATTTTCAAATCTAACCAAGCCTCTTTCAACTTGAACTCCGGCACCAAAAACTCAGCCGCGACCTCATTGCAAAATCGCTCCATCGGATCCTTGATAGGTAGCATGTTGATCAAGTTGAAAATGCCGCCTGTACCCAGCCACAAGTGAACGAGTTCATGAGCCAATGTAAACATCCGGGCAGATTTTGAGTCAGCGTCGTTAACGAACACTAGCGGAGCGATATCATCGCAAAGCACAAAGCCACGGAACTCTTCAGGATCAAGCGGGCGGTGGTTGTTAAGTCCAACCACGCTGTTACTAAAGACGAGAATCCCAGTTCGTTCCATTGCTCGACGCAACGTCGTCAGCGCAGCTTCCCAATTCGCAACCTGCTCGGCCCACTCGGGAGCCAAGTCAAGTGTTTGCCGAATCTCTTGGGCAAGCGACTTTACGTTTCGCTTCACGTCGGCACTTCCAATGAATGCTAACGATTCGTTGCCCTGTTCGTTCAACCATTCACGCATCCACATCTGCCGCAACTGCATTAGCTGAATGGTCTCTGAAAGATCCGGAGAAGGACGCTCGACAGTGTCGTCGCTCATCGTACGGAAATCGGGAACCGGGATTTTCTCCTCTGGTGGTTCGTTTAGAAACAGAACACCAAAGGGCGTCATGGTCGTACGAGCGAAGTTTTCTAGCTGACGAAAGGTTGGAGGCTTCTCTGCTGCCAGCCACGCATCCAGTTTGGGGAACTTTTTATACAGTTTCTCCATCGGCAAACCAGAACGATCAATCGCCCAGCGAAGCAAGTCAGGATTTACTGTAACGGTTGCCATATCAGTCCAAAATTCGAAAACCACACCTAGTCTATTCTAGCGTCGTCCATTTGCACGTCGAATCTGGTGTTTCGCCTAGTTTCAAACGATTATGCGACCCGAAAAGCTAGTTTTGGCAGAAATCCCCATGGGATTTCACAAGGTTGGCGATTCCTAATTCTTATCCGTCATTTTGGTGTACATCTCGAAGAGTTTTTCGAGTCGCTCTGTGTCGTTTTTGAAACGACG
>CAZLYM010000066.1:14968-18383 GCA_964563475.1 uncultured Pirellulaceae bacterium | reverse complement strand
ACACCGAACACCGAACACCGAACACCGAAAATTGTCGCTCATCAAATATCCCGATCAACCTGGTGCTCAACCGGTGAACACTGCACCGCCAGCCGGCCCGCTAGTGCAGATGAAGATGCGGCCCGACTTGAGCTACGACAGGCAAAGCTATCAAGGCGTTGAATACTGGGTCATCAAAGAGCCACTTGGTCAGAAATACTTCCAGCTTCCGCCGCCCGTGTTCTTCCTGCTAAAACTGCTTGACGGGCACCAGACGATTGACTCGTTGCAGGACGCCTATCATGCCGAGTACGCACCCAAACGAATCACTCGTAATGACTTACAACAACTGCTGACACGATTTCATCAGGACAGCTTGGTCACGGCAAACGTACCGGGGCAGGGCAGTGAGCTTTTAAAGCGCGGCCAGAAGAATCGCCGGATGGAATTGTTCGGCACGTTTTCCAACATTCTGGCCATTCGCTGGAAAGGTGTTGACCCTGAAAATCTCCTGAACTGGCTGAACAAGTACACGTGGTGGATTTTCACTCCGGCTGCTGCGGCCTGCGTAACCATTACGGCATTGGTCGCGCTACTATCAGTGCTGATGAACTGGACAACGTTTCAGTCACGGCTACCGGGCTTTGAGCAACTATTTGATCCCAATCAGTGGTACCTAATGGTGATCGTGCTGGCTGGCACGAAGATCATGCATGAATTCGGGCACGGTCTATCCTGCAAACGACTGGGCGGCGAATGCCACGAGATCGGTTTTATGCTGCTAGTGTTGACGCCGTGCCTATACTGCAACGTGTCCGACAGCTGGCGGTTGAACAACAAATGGCATCGTGCTGCCATTGGAGCCGCAGGAATGTATGTCGAAGTCATCCTAGCGACGATCGCCACATTCGTCTGGTGGTTCGCTCAACCGGGCTTGGTGCAGGAGCTTGCCGTTCGAGTGATGCTGGTCAGCTCGATCAGCACGATCCTGTTCAATGGAAACCCGTTGCTTCGTTTTGATGGCTACTACATCCTCAGCGATATCCTTGAGATCCCCAACCTCAACCAGAAATCGACCAAAGCGTTGACCACTTTATTAGGGCGGCACTGGCTGGGCTTAGAGATCCCGGACGATCAGCTGATGCCAACCAACCGCCCTTGGGCATTCGCGTTGTTTACCGTCGCTGCCTTTTGCTACCGATGGTTGATTATGTTTTCCATTATCTACTTTTTGACCACGTGGCTTGAACCCTACGGTTTGGAGTCGGTGGGAGTCGGTATTGCGTTGTTTTCGTTGATCGGCATGGTCGGAATGCCCGGTTATAAACTATATAAATACATGTCAGTTCCTGGACGGATGCATCAAGTGAAAAAACTCCGTTTCTTTACCGTTTTGGCCGCCATCGTCGGCCTAGCCACATTGATCCTTGCGGTTCCATTGCCCCACAACCTGCGCTGCCAGTTGGTGGTTCTGCCTCAGGCGATGGAAACGGTCTATGTCGAAGAAAGTGGGCAGTTAGCATCTTGCGAGGTCAAACCGGGTGAGCAAGTCGAACCGGGGCAAGTTTTGGCCCGCCTCCAGAATATTGACCTCCAACTAACGTTGAATGAATCGGCCGGACAAATCGCAGAAAAAAAAGTTCAAAAGCTAGCCGCGATGACAGGTGGTGCGTCGACATCGCCCGAGATGCTTGAGCAACTGGCTACGATTAATTCCGAGCTTCGTCAACTATTACGTCTTCATCAACAGTATGTTGCCCGCGCACAGAAACTTGAAATCACCAGCTCGATCGCCGGCACGGTACTGCCAACGCCTTATCGGCACCCGGGACAGCAAGCCGAAGATGTTCAAAAAGTTGATACGCTTCCTTTGCTGCACGGCAACAATGAAAATGTCGCGGCGATTCGTGGTCAGCGTTTTTGCGAAGTCGCCGACCTAAGCCAATGGCACGCGATTATTTTTCTAAGTGAAAACCAGATCAAGTTCGCCACCAAAGACCAAGACGTGAAAATCCGTTTGCACTCGCAGCCTGATGAATTGTTCGAAACCACCTTGGAAACACTCGGCGAAACTGATCAATCAATTCACCGACAGGACTACGACGTCCCTGAGGTCGACCCAAACGCTTCGCAACGGCTTCCCGATCTGGTCGCCGAAATGGTCGCGGCGTACCAGCTTGACGAAATTCAGTTTTACGCACGGGCGCCGCTTCAGCAGCAAAACCAGACACTGAAGATCGGGCTCAGTGGCGAGGCAAGGTTGTTCACCGGATATCGATCCCTCGGAGCACGGCTCTGGTGGTGGATCAATCAGAACTTCCGCTCCTGACTCATTCCCATGCATCGCTTTTTGGACAGGAACCTCTAACCCACGGCACGCTTTCCCTGTCGTTTCGAGGGCTCAAATTCATGCCGTCCATTCGCCCATTCCATCCCAACGACGAGGCTCAACTGGCCGATTTGTACGAAGCGACGGTGCGTCGCTGGGCGCCGGCTTTGTACTCGGCTGAACAGGTGGAAGCTTGGGCGACGGCGGCACGTGACCCTGAACGCCTCCATGCCATGCTAACAGGCGGGCAGACATTTGTGGCAGTCGATGCACTCGATCAGCCAATCGGATTCTCAGGTGTCGAACCAGATGGACGGATTGCCAGTCTTTACGTCGCTGCTAATTCCACTCGTCAGGGAATCGGATCATCACTCCTTCGGCATGTTATTCAACACGCCGCTCAAGCGAAGCTTCCACCACTCTGGTCAGAAGCCAGTTTTCTCAGCCGAGCGTTGTTTGAACGCCACAATTTTGTTGTCGAACACGCAGAACACATCGATTTCAACGGCGTTGAATTTAAACGCTGGATCGTGCGTCAGCAGTTTGACCCGGCCAACTAACAACCGTCAAAACCTGAAATGAGTCCGCCATGAGTGCATGCAAACGTCACTCATCGCTAATTTTCAGCCTTCGCAAATGGGTTTCGATAGCTGATTCAATGCCAGCATTTTGTTCGATATCCTTAAAAAAGTTACCAGATTAAACTTGACGCAGGCCTGAAACCAGTAAAGACTTTAATGTAGAAAGCGAAAAAGTTTGGTGAGACTGCATCATGATTAAAAATTGGAAACAAGGCGACTGGGCCGTTTATCGTAAACACAAGTCCAGCACATCGCCCGGACAGCGTGCCAAATTGGTGAATCCAGCATCGTCTGGCGAGACCTACCGGTACACCGTCGAGAAGTACTGGATCGTTGATCGAGTCCTAGCAGACGGGTCGCTGGTTCTGCGAACGCGTCGCGGCAAGCAACACACAATCAGTGCCGATGACTTTAATCTTCGGCGTCCGAACTTGTTTGAAAAACTGTTTCTGCGCAACCGATTCACTGACTTCAAACCTTGCGTGTCCGAATCTGGCAGCCAGTCACTGCCAACAGCCAGCCAGTA
>CAZLYM010000066.1:3777-14868 GCA_964563475.1 uncultured Pirellulaceae bacterium | reverse complement strand
TCAAACCTTGCGTGTCCGAATCTGGCAGCCAGTCACTGCCAACAGCCAGCCAGTAAAATCGCGCGTCTCGCTCGCTCGGCCCTATCACATGGCGTGCAAAGGGCCTCAAACCTAGTATTGCTTCTCTAGACAGCCCAGATGCGTCGGACACCGTTCCGCGAGATCTATGAGTCGGGTGGATAGCGTTCGAAGATTTCTTCGGCTTTCTCACGCATAAATGCGTTCAAGAGTTCGAACCGACCACGTAACTCTCCCAGCGCCTGCCGCACCATATCATCACGCTCGTCAATTCCGTCCGGGAATTCCTCAAGAGGCGTAATGTCATACACGGCAGCCAGACCGGCGAACCCCATCAAGCGATAGTGGCTCGACAACCGATCGTCCAATTGAGTCAACTGCTCAAACACCGTTTTGGATTTTTCGTGATCCTGTTGTTTCAGGTAGAGCTCACCCAATCGAGTCAACGCGCGGCAGTGAACTAGTTCTGTCACATTGCGGCTATCTTCATCGGCTTGATCGAGTGGAAAGTAATCGATCACGGCTCGCCAGTAGTCTTCTCTTTTTCCACCGTCGTCATTGCGCCCAAGTGAGAACGTTCCCCAGTACGCCGCTTCAAGCTGCGCCTCAACCGATTCTTCTCGCGGGATGCGACTCTTTGTAATTTCTTCGACGCTCAACGGATCGGGTAACGGAGTAATCGTAGCGGCAGCGAGACCGGCAACCGTACTGGCAAGCAATAGTCCGGCGGCCTTGCCCCATGTTGGCAAACGACCTCGACTTCGAATATTCCCCTTCATGGTGTCTTGAAGGATTCGCGTCGCTTCCAACCGCGCGTGAGTGGTCTCGTTTGGCACCAGTGATTCCTGACCGCTACCCGTCGGAGGTTCAGCGATCGCAAGGCGTTCAAGAATCGTCTCCCAGTCGTTGTCGAAATCAACCTTTGTACTCTGCAAATCCTTCAGCAGCTGTTTCGCGTCGGAAGGGCGATCGTCCGGGTTTTTGCTGATCATCGCGTGAATGATCTGGCAAAGCTCTTCGGGCACATCGCGACGCAGCGTATGCAGCGGAACGGCTTGGTCTTTGACTTGCTGGACCGCGATCGCCAATGGGCTATCCCCTTGGAAAGGCGGATGGCCCGCCAGCATGTGATACGCGGTCACGCCCAGCGAATAGATATCGCTACGAGTATCCAGAGGCCCGCCTTCGACCTGTTCGGGGCTCATGTAGAGCGGCGTCCCCATCGTGATCCCAACCTGCGTTAACGTCTCGTCATTGGACTGGTTGTTCAATCGTGCCAGCCCGAAGTCAGTGATTTTGACCTCGCCTTTGCTCGACAGCATGATGTTTTCGGGTTTGATATCCCGGTGAATCACCTGCAATTCGCCCGACTTCTGAAGCGCCCGAGCACATTGACTGAGAATATTCACAGCCATCACCGGTGCAACGGCGCCGTTGCGAGCAAGATACTGCTTCAAGTTGCGACCTTGCACGTACTCCTGCGCAATAAAGTGGTAGCCTTCCGCGTCTCCCACTTCGTAGATTTGCACGATGTTCGACTGCACCAGTGCCGCAGCAGCTTGGGCCTCACGATGGAACCGTTGGACATAGGATTCGTCTCTGGCCAGATCTGGCTTGAGCACCTTCAACGCGACCTGCCGATTCAAAGACGCTTGAGTCGCAAGGTAGACGTCGGCCATGCCGCCTCGCCCAAGTCGCCTCAACAGGGAGTACTCTCCCAACTGACGACCGGTCAAGTCATTCGCCCGGTTTCGATTTTCTGTCGAATCGCTCAAGTCGTTCCTCGGCAAAACAAACCAACGCAGTGTACGTGTAAAAGGCTTAGGAAACGTTCGAGAATAACTTCGGGATTTTTGTCTTCCGAAGCCCCAAGTTATCGAGCCTAGGCCGAAAGCCAGTTCGAAGTAGTTTCCGATCAATTCCTTACTGAGAAACAGCGTTAACCGACGATAGACTACGGACCGTATTTCCTGCCGGTTCAGTATGTTTGCAATGCCGATTCTTCGCAAGAAGCACTGCGATACGGCGAACACTTCCGAAGATTTTCAGGACAAACTGCGACTGACCGCGTTGTCTGGACTGACAGGCCAGCAAGATCTGGCGAAAAGTCACCCGGAAACGAGCAACCGACTCTAGTCGTCACCGCCATGTTTGATGTGAGGCCAGTACTCGTCAAAACCACCTTCTTCGACGAAGTCCGGGCTGTTATCCAGATCGTGACACTTCATGCACATCGCTTCACGAGCCTGCTCCAGTGTGACCACCATCTGCTGTTGCAGTTTTTCCATCGTTGCATCATCAACGTCAATGTCTCCGTTCTCAGCAGCCACGTGAGCCGATCCGGGACCATGACAGTTTTCACACCCGTTGCCGTGCAGAGCTTCATGTTTTTTCAGATCAACAAATCCGCTGGCGTAAGGATAATACTCCTGCGGGTTCCAACCGGTCGAATGGCAACTTACGCACTCGGGGTCAAAGTGGCGCTGCACCCATGCTCGCTGTCCAGGGTTGGTCAACGAGCGAGTCGCTTTCTCGTGCGGACCGCCGTTCCCATCGACACCCTCCGCCCAGATTTCATACTCTTCGTCATGGCAATCGGCACAGGCTGCCGAACCGACGAACGTATTCCCGCTGGGGTGTTTTCGAGGTCGAATGTCATCCAATGCCCCACGCACCCACAGATTTTTCAGCTCTCCTTGGTAAGATGTGAACATCTTCTTCATCTGAGGAGAATCCTCGAATCGGTCATCAAGCGGCACCCGTTCGTACTTGAGAGACAACTTTCCTTGCTCCCAGTTCGCCGCCACCAAGCCAACATACATTCCTTTGACACCAACCTGAATCATCGCGGTTGTCTTCCCGCCTGCGGAAATCTCCTCGGGCAGTAGCGTCGGATCTCCCGCCCCTCCGGCGGTCACCAACAGATCGAAAACAGGAAACTGTTTCGCCAGTTCCCGGCACTGTTCCAATGACGCATGAGCCACCAGCACATGCAAATCACACCCAGCCTGCTTCATTTTTGGCACCACATCCGCGAGACCAGCGGCCGCCGACTTTACTGCAATACCTTCGACTTGCTGTAGGCCTTTGACGTGGTTGTCACCAAGCAACATGGTGACTCCAATCTTGCGGCCATTTCGCTCGATGACTTGAAACTTGTTCGTCAACGACCCGTCGTCCATTTCCTCGATCACGACATTCGCACAGGTGAACGGGTTGTCTCCTTCCGGCGCTTCGAGAAGTGTTTGTAGTAGATCGATCGAGGGCGTCCGCAAATCATCCGGGCCAATCCCCACCACCGAGTACTTCATGATTCGACAGAGACTTTCGAAGGTCTTCCGCATCTTGATCGTCGGTTGCTGGCCGGTTCGGCGAATCTGGTTCCCAGCATCAATCGCCACCAAGTCCCAGCCTCGCTCGAGCAGCACTTTTTGAACTGAGTGGCGTCGCATCAAGCCGCCTTTCTGATTCTCAAGGCCCGTGCAGCCACAGGGTTCAATGTATCCATGCTGCCGCCCAGTCACAAAGAGAGTGACTTGAGGCTGCTGCCAATCGCTGACCAGATCCTCCGCTTTGGGTGATTCAGCCTCCGGCTCGTCTTCTGTCTGGGCAGGGTCGGGAGACCCGGTAACCAGAACCATCGCCAACACACTTTCCGTCATGGAGCCGACGCCGCCCGAAATCGTGACACCGAATTCGGCTAGCGGATTTCCACAACCTGCCGCCATGAAACCGCAGACTGCAAGAATCGCACAAAGCAAGAAACGACCCGTATTCCAAGCCAAGTTCATAAATTCGACCTTCAGAAAAATATCATTCGTTTGGGCAGCGCCGATCAAAATGCCGATCAGCTCAACATCGCTCACGATCGTAGACAAACGCACATCTGGTTGCTACGAAACGATACATCAGACAGGCCCTGCGCGTAAATGGCAACGAAGCTGGCACGAATCTTGGGGCTACGACACAATGTCGTGTTTGAGGCCACAATCACCCTACAAAACCGATGATTCGAAAAGCCAAAAATACTGTATATTCATGGTTAATGAATGTCTCCTTTTTCCGGCCGAACATTTCTGAGTGACTCAGGCTGGAACATATTTCAAATTTGGATTCACGATGAGTAGCAACACCAACGCGGACGCCGTCGACCAGATTGTCCAAGACTGCTTGGACTACACTTTGTTTTCTTGGTCCAAGCAAGGCGGTTTGAATCCGATCAACGCCAAACGAGCCGAAGGCGTCTACGTCTACGATCAGGACGGAAAACGTTACATCGATTTTTCGTCTCAGTTGATGAACGTTAATATTGGCCACGGCCATGAGAAAGTGAAAGCGGCCGTCGTCAAGCAGATGGACGAACTGAGCTATGTCTATCCCGGCATGGCCACCGAAGCCCGCGCCGCGCTGGGCCGGAAACTGGCCGGGATCACTCCTGCTCGAGTGACCAAATCGTTCTTCACCCTCGGAGGAGCCGAAGCGGTAGAAAACGCGATCAAGTTGGCTCGTGCGGTGACGGGACGCCACAAAATCGTCTCGCTGTATCGTTCCTATCACGGAGCGACCTACGGCGCGATGTCCGCTGGAGGAGATCCGCGCCGCTTCGGTATGGATCAACAGGCCGTTCCCAACCACGTCCGAGTTGAAAATCCTTACTTCTACCGCTGCCCATGGAACAGTAAAACGTTCGAAGAATGTGGAGACAACGCAGCAGACGCATTAGAACGAGTCGTCAAGTTCGAGAACCCGAACGCGATTGCGGCGATTCTTCTGGAAGGCGAAAGTGGATCCTCTGGCTGCATCAAATATCCACCCAACTATTGGAAACGCGTTCGCGAAATCTGCGACCAGCATGACATCCTGCTGATCGATGACGAAGTCATGAGCGGGTTCGGTCGAACCGGAAAAATGTTTGGCATCGACCACCATGGTGTTGAACCGGACATGATGTGCTTGGCTAAGGGTTTGACTTCGGGCTACCTGCCGTTGGGTGCATTGATGGTGTCCGATAAAATTGCCAACGCTTATGCCGAACAGGCGCTACCGCTTGGCCTGACCTATTCGGCTCATCCGGTTTGCTGTGCATCAGCCTTGGCAACCATCGAAATCTACGAGCAAGAAAACTTGATTCAAAACGCTGCCAAAATGGGCCAGTACATCGAACAACAGGTCGAATCGATGAAGGGGCGACATCCTTCGATCGGCGACTTCCGAAACACTGGCCTGTTAGGCTGTATCGAACTGGTCAAAAATCGCGAAACCAAAGAACCCGTGACTCCATGGAACGCGTCACCCAATCAGATGGAAGCAACGGCTCGGATGGCAGCAAAAATTCGTGAGCTGGGTATGTTTACCTTCGTCCGGTGGAACTGGATTTTTGTTGCTCCTCCACTCAACATCACGCAATCCGAAGTTGATGAAGGCCTAGCGATCATTTCGCAAGCCATCTCGATTGCCGACGAGTACTACGTTTGAAGCATCTGACGACTAATCTGGAAAAACACTATGTCTCTGCTGATCAAAAACGGGCGAATTATCACGTCCACCGACGACTACGTGGCCGATATCCATGTGGCCGATGAAACGATCACGGCCATCGGACCCGACTTGCAAGTCGACGATGATTCCATCGAAACCATTGATGCTTCCGGGAAACTGGTGTTTCCCGGATTTATTGACCCTCATGTTCATATCTACCTGCCGTTCATGGGCACCTACGCCAAGGACGACTACGAGTCGGCCAGCAAGGCGGCTTTGGTCGGTGGAACGACAACTTTGATCGAAATGTGTTGCCCTTCGCGAGCAGACAATCCGATCGAGGCATTTGAGCTTTGGAAATCGAAAGCCGAAAACTTGGCCGCCGTCGACTATTCCTTCCACATGGGCGTGACTCGTTTTGATGCCGAAGTCGAAAGCCAATTGCGTGAACTGGTCAAACGAGGTCTGTCGTCGTTCAAGATTTTTCTGGCGTACCAAGGTGCCTTTGGAATCGACGATGAAGAACTGTTTCAGACCCTGAAATTGGCCAAAGAGTTGGGCGTGATCGTGACGGCGCATTGCGAAAACGCGATTGCGGTTTCTCAAGCCCAGGCCGAATTGATCGCGGCGGGAAAAACGGGGCCCGAGTATCACGAACCCTCACGGCCCGAGATCGTCGAAACGTCCGGCGTACAGCACCTGATGACGTTCGCCGAACTGACCGGTGCCCATGTCTATGTCGTTCACACGTCCTGCGAACCAGCAGTCCAAGCGATCCAATCGGCTCAAACCCGAGGCGTTCACGCATGGATTGAAACGGTGATTCCTTACCTAGTCCTAGACGACACCTACGCTCAACAGCCAAATTTTGAGGGTGCGAAGTATGTGATGTCTCCGCCGATTCGAAACATCCGTAATCAAGAGCCCCTGTGGAACGCGCTGCGAAATCGCTTGATCAGCACGGTCGCAACCGATCATGCACCGTTCGATTTCGAAGACCAAAAACGGATGGGGGCCGACGACTTCACCAAGATCCCCAACGGGATTCCCTCGGTCGAGGATCGCATCAACTTGCTCTACACGCATGGAGTTGCCACGGGAAAGATTGATCTAAATACGTTTGTAGACTGCGGCAGCACTCAGGCTGCCAAACTGTTCGGGCTCTATCCGAAGAAGGGCACGATCGCCGTCGGCAGCGATGCAGACCTAGTCATTTACGACCCGGATTACTCGGGCACGATTTCAGCCGCCACCCAGCAAATGAACGTCGACTACAGTGGTTTCGAGGGCTGGCCAATCAAGGGTCGGCCTTCTATCGTGACCGTCCGCGGCCAAGTCCAAGCACGCGACGGAGAGTTTGTCGGCGAGGTTGGCAGCGGACAGTTTCTGGCAAGGGAGCCGAACCATTTCTAATACTGGAGCAGCGGTCGAGGCCTTGCCTGCTCTCTGAGGGCGCCGCTTGCACTAAGCAACTATGACTGAATCGCCACTCAACCGGTGGCATCAAGTCACTACGACATCGCTCGTTGCCTTCATTTCACCGCCCGCTGATCGCTCTCGATCCGGTGCGAAAATCTGCCCCACTCGCATTAGGGGGACGTGACTCGTAAAGCGGCGCGGTTGTTCAGATTGCGCCAGTTATGACTCCGATAACGTTGGCTCTCTTAGAGTTACATAAGGCTTTCGTTTGACTGTGCGTTACCCAAACTTACGTTTCGGTACGCGGCACTCGGGCCAGAAATAGTTCAATTGTCGTCACGCGTCATTCGCAACGACTTTCCTAAAACAGCCAACTCCCCGTTTACTCAATTTCCACCCCGGTGAATACGATGACACCCGAAACAGTTACTCCTGAAGCGATGATGGAGTTAATCCAGACCAACATGAACGTCCTATGGATCGCCGTTTGTGCGGCGTTGGTTTTCTTCATGCAAGCCGGCTTTGCCATGCTCGAAAGTGGCATGGTACGTAGTAAAAACTCGATCAACGTGATCATGAAAAACTACACGGACATGTGTTTTGGAGCGTTGGTTTTCTGGATCGTCGGATACGGCTTGATGTTCGGCACCAACCTTAACGGCTGGTACGGAACTGACACGTTCTGCTTGAGCGACGGTACTCCTTGGGATTATTCCGTACTCGTATTCCAAATGATGTTTGCTGCGACAGCGGCGACGATCGTTTCCGGAGCCTTGGCTGAGCGGATTCGCTTTAGTGCTTATGTTGTTGCTGCGATGGTGATCACCGGAGTAATCTACCCAGTCTTCGGATCGTGGTGTTGGAACGAAGGTGGATGGCTCTACCAACGCGGCTTCATCGACTTCGCGGGCAGTAGCGTTGTTCACTCAGTCGGTGGCTGGTGTGCTCTTGCTGGCCTGATGGTTCTTGGCCCACGCCTTGGACGATACGGAGACGACGGTGAAGTTCGTGAAATTGGTGGACACAACCTTCCGTTGGTCGCTTTCGGCGGCTTGATTCTCTGGTTCGGTTGGTTCGGATTCAACGCGGGAAGTACCCTAGAAGCAAATGATCAAATCGGTGGAATTATTCTCAACACTCACCTTTCTGGTGCCTGTGGAGTTGTCGGCTTTGTTTTGTGTCGCATGCTGTTCGGTGGAAAGATTCTGATGACCGATACCGTTAACGGTGGCCTTGCTGGCTTGGTTGGCATCACAGCTGGCTGTGCCACCATGCATCCAACTTTTGCCGTGGTGACAGGACTGATCGCTGGAGTCGTCTGTGTACTCGCAACCGGGATCTGCACCAAAATGAAATGGGACGACGCCGTTGGCGCGGTCGCAGTGCACGGCGTTTGTGGAGCTTGGGGAACACTGGCTGCAGGAATGTTCTTTATGCATGACATCGCCAACGTTGCTCGCATGCAAACACAGCTAGTCGGTATCTTGGCTTGCTTTGCTTGGACCTTCCCTGCCGCCCTCATCACATTCAAAACCGTTTCGATGGTTGTGAATCTTCGTGTCAGCACGACCGAAGAGCAGCGAGGCTTGGACTTTAGTGAGCACCATGAAGTTGGCTACCCTGAGTTCCAGCCAACCCTGCATAACTAATTCAGCCATCGCAACGAAAGGAATTTGAAATGTCTGTTTCAACAGAAGAACGGTCCATTCGACGACGCTTGGTTTACAACGCGATGCCGACTGACTTGCCACTCGATATCGTTCAGCAATGCATTGGCATTCTGGAAAATGAATTTGGCGAGCAACCCGAAATTAAGTACAGCCAGTTGATCAAGCGGCTCAATGAGTCGATCACGGCTAACCTTGATGGAAATAAAATGCTGGGCAAAATCATGCTCATGCGTCGGAAGTCGGCGGATGACATTGGCCCTGATCCAGGCCCCGCGCCGGGCCCTGATCCAGGCGTTGCAGGCACCAATGGTTCCAGAGCATCGGGTGCGAAAGATGTCGTTTTCAACAACATGTTTAACACGATCATCGATCAAATCCGAAGCCGAGGTTCAAAGCTTGAGAAGAAGTTCCGCAGTGAACTTCCTCAGCAATGCCAGCAAGCCGGATTAAAAGCCAGCTGCTTGAAAGCTTTGGCAAGATGGGCACAAACCGCTGGGCCATCTGCCATCTCTGCCGACGCGGCTGAGCTTCAGAAAATAGTCAACCAGAGCTTTGTCTTCATGTGCCAAAAGCTTGGCCCGGTCGACGCAGATAAAATCCTGCATCTGGCGATCAACAAAGCGGGGCAACTACCCGAGTCTTTCGAGTTCTCTCCAAAAGAGTTGATGTAAGAGAGATCGAATCTACTCGATCAAGTAAACGCAATGCTCCGCAGCCACAAAGATACTCCTCCTTGTATCATCGCGGCTCGGTGACCTTGCGTTTTTCTTTGCGCCATGCAGCCGAATAAGCCCAATCATTTTTAGGCTGGTTGCATTGGCCGACAGATTTAACGCAAAGACGCAGGGTCGCGAAGACGCAAAGAAGAATGCGTACAAGCACTCCTTCTTTCTACCCTGCTATCAGCGAGTCTTTGAATTTGCTCTGGCAAGTCTTGAAACCGAGTTTGGGCAGTTGGCTTCGGCTCAAACGACCAGAAACACCTTTGCGTCTCTGCGCCTTCGCGGCTTTGCGTTAAAAACTCTTACCCCCGTGACAACGCATCACTCTGATCGACAAAGTCATCGCCGGTCCACTGAGCATCTTCGCGAATCATTTTCTCATCAGCAGCATCGCCGGCTTCGGCCGCCTTCTTCGCCGCGTGAGCCGCTTTCTTTTTCGCACGTGCTTCGGCTTGGATTTCAACCAGTTCGGCATGCGTTTTGAAGAACTGCAAACTGTGGCCTTTGAAATCATCGATCGAGCTAAAACCGTGCTCGTCCATGAACTCGGATAGTTGTTCGATCATTGGTTTGACCATGCCGTAACCCATTTTCATGACGCCCGTGCAAACCTGCACCGTGTCGCTTCCCAGCAGAATGAACTCGGCTGCGTCTTGTCCTGTCTCGACGCCGCCAATTCCGCTGAGCGTCCGGTCCGCGAATTCGTTTTTGATCAAGGTTGCGATTTCCATACAGTTCCGCAGCGCGATCGGCTTGACGGCCTGGCAAGAGTATCCGCCGGGTGTCGTGTAACCTTCCACGCAGGGCTCGGGACGCAACGATTTCAAATCGACTCCTAGCACACTGCGAATCGTATTGATCGCAGCGATCCCGTCCGCTCCAGCACGAAGCGCGGCGGAAGTTGGGTCTTCAATATGAGTCACATTGGGCGTCATCTTGGCCCAGACCGGAATCTTGGCGACCTCCATCACCCACCCGGTGACTTCTTCGACCATGTCCGGATCGATCCCCATCGCCGAACCCATCCGACGTTCCGGCAAACCATGCGGACATGAGAAATTTAGCTCAAAGGCATCGACACCCACGTCCTGACACTTCTCGGTGATCTCGCACCATGCGTCCTTGCGATACTCTTCCATGATCGACGCGATCAGAATTCGATCAGGATACTTGTCCTTGAGCGACTTGAATTCATCCAACCAAGTTTCAAAACTGCGATCACTGATCAGTTCGATGTTTTCCCAGCCAAAGATCTCGCGTGATTCACGGCTGCGAAGTCGAGCGTAACGTGGCTGGACGTTAATCACTTTCTCGGCCTCCAAGCTGATCGTTTTTGCGATCACGGCTCCCCAGCCTTCGTCAAACGCCTTGCCGATCACATTTGCGTTGGTTCCCGGAGGGCCCGAACCAATCACAAAGGGGTTGGGCATTTTTAGTCCATTGACGGTCGTCGATAAATCAGCCATTGCTTCAATTCTCCAGTCCGCGTTGTTTACGAGTTGCCGGCAACGTATTGTCCAGCGTTAATCCAATGATGGCGGCGACTGCCATTCCGGTTTTTCCAATCGATTGCACAATGTCTCGCAGGCCCACGGAAACAGATCCGATGCTGTCCAACAGTTCGGTGCCTTGAGCAGAACCGAAATAGTACGGAACGCTCAATCCCATGAACAAGGAAAAGCCTGCGATAAATAAGTTCCGATCCACGTCTAAATCGGCCTTCATTAATTCTTTCACACCCACCGCGCTGATCAAACCGAACAAGGCACAGTAAAGCCCGCCCA
>CAZLYM010000066.1:2431-3677 GCA_964563475.1 uncultured Pirellulaceae bacterium | reverse complement strand
GCACAGCCAATTCCTTCACAGCCGATGCCGCGAGAGAGTTGTTTTTCGTCGGGGTCGCCACCTCCAGCCATCTTGCTGCACGCGTGATAGTCCCCGAAGGATTCGATCATGGACGCCAAGTATCCCGCGAGCACAGCGAGGATAAATCCAATATGAAATTTAGGCAGCCCCCACGGAAAAAAAACTTCCGAAGGTTGGACTCTTAGCCAATTGGCGGCGGCGACATGCTGAGTATTGACGTAAGCGGGATGAGTGTCTGAAACCAATCCGGTGACGGTCAACAATCCGCACACTCCATAGCTGATCAAGATCGCTAAGAGAATTGGAAACAGCTGAACGAAGCGATACTTACGCGACAGCACATAAGAGAAAACAATGATCAACGTGATCGTCAGAATAGAAATCGGCCAACACTCGCCAGCTTTCGGCGCACCGACACCGTACAAGGCCAGACCGATCAACATGATCACCGGCCCGATCACGACGGGCGACAGCACCTGCCGAATCTTGCCGACCAGTCCAGAGAAACCGATCGTTATTTCGATGACTGCTCCGACCAGCACCGCACCCGCGATGTACTGCATCATCTCGGACGGTTCGCCGCCCTGCAGCTTGACGGCCGCAATGATTCCTGCGAACGCAGCCAAGAAGCTAAAGCTGACTCCTTGGATAATCGGCAGCCTGGATCCGAACGTCGCCTGAATCAGTGTGGCGACTCCACTGCACAACATCACGCTACTGATCAGGATCGAAACTTGCTCTAGATTCATTCCCATGCCGCCGCCGTCTGCCTGAGTGGGCCCCAACAACAGCGGAACCGCGACGGTCGAGCCAAACATGGTCAACACATGCTGGATCGCCAACAATCCGGCTCGGCCTAACGGCGGACGGTCGTCCAAGCCATAGATGACTCCTTCGGTCGGCACTTCTGATTCGAGTGGAGCATGGTTCACGGTTGCACAATCGCTCCGTAACTTTCGGGTCGGCGATCGCGGAAGAATTGCCAGGTGTTTCTAACTTCTCGAATCAAATCCAGATCGATTTCCGCGATCACGATATCATCCGTATCACGTGAGCCCTCGGCGATAATTTGCCCTCGCGGATCACAAAAGTAGCTCTGGCCATAAAATTCTCCAATGTTCCAAGGCCCCTCGGTACCGGGTCGATTGATGGCTCCGACGAAATACTGATTGGCCACTGCATGAGCAGGTTGCTCCAGTTTCCAGAGATACTCACTCAAGCCCGC
>CAZLYM010000066.1:0-2331 GCA_964563475.1 uncultured Pirellulaceae bacterium | reverse complement strand
GGGACTACGATGACCATGCGATGCTTCTTCGCAAGTTCTTGCATCAGCTTGACGGTCGGGCCATCGGGAATCTTTTCGGTCAGCTCGTACCATTTCGCGTCTTGCTCGGCACAAAAATAGGGACCGTTGAACAGTTCCTGAAGACAGACAAACTGTGCTCCCTTGGCGGCAGCCTGTTCGATCATGCCAACGTGCTTGTCGATCATCGCCTTGCTGATCTTCTGCACCGATGAGGTAGCTGGTTCGCACAACGTTGCTTGAATCAATGCACCCTTAACAATTCTCGACATGGAAAGATCCCGTTTTCAAATGAGTTGGTATTGCCGACGATTTGCCGTAAGCAATTATGTTATCATAAATCGGCAGAGAATTCTAAGTTCCGGACGTTGTCGAGTTCCGCTTTAGCAGGAGTATTAAAATGTCAGCGATTGAAACAGAGTCATCGGTCAAGCGTATTCCAAACCTTAGTGGCGGGGATTGGGTGACCGGAAAATCACAACGGATGGAAAACGTTTACAACCCTTCCACCGGGCAACAAATTGCAGAAGTTCCTCTCTGCAGTGTCGAAGAAACAAATTCAGTTGTTCAAGCGGCCGTGGATTCACTTGCCGCGTGGGCCGAAACGCCGGTCGTCGAACGTACGCGAGTGATGTTCAAGATGCGTCAACTGATGGAAGATCGCTTCAATGAGATCGCGGCGCTGGTGACTCGTGAACACGGCAAGACACTGGCGGAGTCTCGAGCCGAAGTGCAACGGGCTTTGGAGATGGTCGAGTTCTCTTGCGGGATTCCCAGCATGATTGTTGGTGACACCATGCCCAATATTGCTCGGGATGTCGATGCGGAAACCAACCGGCATCCGGTTGGAGTCTGCGTTGGAATCACGCCTTACAACTTCCCGTCCATGGTGCCAATGTGGATGATCCCCGTTGCCTTGGTTTGCGGCAACACGTTCGTGCTTAAGCCATCCGAGAAAACACCGCTCTCGGCAAACCTGATTGGCGAACTGCTGATTGAAGCCGGTTTGCCCGCGGGTGTGTTCAACATTGTGCACGGCGACAAAGAATGCGTTGACACGTTGTTGGAGCATCCCGATGTCGCAGCGATCTCGTTCGTTGGATCGACTCCGATCGCAAAGTACATTTACGAGGTCGGTACCAAGAACGGCAAACGAGTTCAAGCAGCCGGCGGTGCGAAGAATCATTTGATCATCATGCCTGATGCGGATCTCGACTTGTCCGTCAAAGCATTGGCTGCATCGGCGTTCGGATGCGGCGGCCAACGTTGCATGGCCGGCAGCATTGCGGTGGCGGTCGGCAGCATTGGTGATCCACTCGTTTCTGAGTTGAGCGACTTGGCTGGCAACATGCGAGTCGGACCAACCGACGGAAATGAAGACGTCGATATGGGGCCGCTCATTCGCCAAGCTCACGTGGACCGCGTCGCCGGATTCATGGATGTCGCGGCCGGTGAAGGAGCAACCGTGGCACTCGATGGCCGCAGAGATTTCGCTGGCGATGGATTCCTGATCGGCCCCAGCGTCATTGACCAAGTGAAGACGCCGATGAAAGTTGCCACAGAAGAGATCTTCGGTCCGGTTCTTTCCGTTGTGCGAGCCGATGACCTAGAAAGCGCGTTAGCGATTGGTCGCAAATGCCCTTACGGCAACGGAGCGTCCATCTTCACGCGCGACGGCTACGCAGCACGGCAGTTCAAGCGGCATTTCAATGCGGGCATGATCGGCATCAACGTGGGTGTGCCGGCTCCCATGCCGTGGTTCCCGTTCACCGGATGGAACGAATCGTTCTTCGGCGACCTGCATATCCAAGGCGTTGAAAGCATGCAGTTTTACACACGGCAGAAGATGACGCTGACGCGATGGTTTGGCTCAACTGGCGAATCACATGCGGATCCGGTCTGGAAGACGGAAAAGAAGGTCTGACTTCAGCTTGGGCCCGCAATGTACCCACCGGGGCGATTGTTTCGCGATGCCAATGGGGGGGTACCTCCCTGAAGAACAACGACGTTCAATGAGACCGTAATCGACGCTCTCAGCTACGCGGGGAGCCTACGGATCGTTGGTAGACCCCAAATTCCCAATCAGAGTGAATGCATCACCTAGGACATCGACAGTTCCGTCAAAGCTAATATCACCTTGTGAGTAACTGGTGGCAGCGTTGCCCAAGTTTCCAATCAGAGCGAACGCGTCGCCGAGAACATCAACCTCTCCGTCACAATTCACGTCGCCAAGAAAAGTTCCTGTAATACCATTCGTCGTCTGAACCAACGTGGTGATGTGCGTCGTGGCGTCAGCAGCACTAATGGTCCCGT
>CAZLYM010000065.1:0-18657 GCA_964563475.1 uncultured Pirellulaceae bacterium | reverse complement strand
AGTGATGATCGCAGCCAACGTCCTACTCGCGTCTCTCTTTCCCTGCATTTGAAGCGTTTCCGAACTGCGCGACTGCGAAACAAACGCTGTGGAATCAGCCCAATCCTCCCGATTTAACGCGCACTCGCACCGGCTTGACTGACCCCCCGTTTGAGTGGGACACTTTTGCACCTCGATTGGCCGGTTACTTTGGTTTAAATTCTCCGATTCAATATATAGGTGTTTCCTGACGACAAGAGTGCTTTCGGCTGTCTCGACGGTTGATATCGCTCCGGTTTTTCCAGCTCCAAAGGCCGATTTTCGCAATCGCGAGACTCGGGTGATTCTCGATGCAAGAGTTCCACTTTCCCACATGGGTTAATAAATTTACCGCCTTGGCGGCCATTACTGCGCTGACAGTCGGTGGTTACTTGGCTACGTGCTTGTTCGCGGCGATCCATCCATCGATCGTCAACGTGGGCCATCAGCCAAAGCAACCGGTTCCGTTCAGTCACAAGCTGCACGCCGGCAAACTGAAGATGGACTGTCGCTACTGCCACAACACGGTAGAAAAAGCGGGTCATGCGGCCGTCCCGCCGACGGCGACGTGCGGCAATTGCCACGGTGGAAACCGAACGGCGGCCGACGGGCGAACGCTTGGCGTGATCCATGCCGAAAACACATTGCTCGAACCCATCCGAAAGAGCTTGGTGAGCAAAGAGCCAGTTCCGTGGCAACGCGTTCACGATCTGCCGGACTTCGTTTACTTCAACCATAGTGCTCACATCAACAAGGGTGTCAGCTGCGTTTCCTGTCACGGTCGCGTTGACCAGATGGAAGTGGTAACGCAGGTCGAGTCTCTGTCGATGAAGTGGTGCCTCGATTGTCACCGCAAAAACACCGAAAAGGGTCAGCTTCCTGTTCGCGATCCAAATCTGGTTACTCAACTGGATCTGGAAATCGAAAACCCAAACGAGTATCACGCCGAGTGGGCGGAGAAACTGGAAGTAAACCCGAAAATCAATTGCTCAACTTGCCATCGCTAGAGCCGACCTGAAGTAACAGCTGACTGCACTCAACAACTGCCAGTCGTTTCTGTTTCGACTGAACGAGTTTCAACGACAACGATTCAAATGAATAAACCTCGCCCAACCGCCAATCACCTGAACCCTGACGCTCTGGCTGACATGCCCGGGTTCAACGAAGCGATTGACCACGATTTTGGTGCCGCCACCGACTATCACGACGATGGCCTTTCGCGCCGTCGCTGGCTTCAGTTGATGGGTGCCTCGCTGGCGCTCGGTGGTGCTGCTGGCTGTCGGTACGAAGAAGAAACCATTGCGCCGTTCGCGTTTCGGCCGCAGGGGCGAATCCCGGGCATTCCCGAGAAGTTCGCCACGATGTTGGACTTCGGCGGCGTGGCTCAGCCGATCATTTCCACCAACTATGACGGTCGGCCGATCAAGCTGGATGGTAATCCAGATCACGCCGGTTCGATGGGCGGTTCGTCCACATTCACTCAGGCTCGCATGCTTGAGTTCTACGATCCCGATCGTTTACGGGTTCCGTTGAAGGCTGCTGGCAAAGGGGATCAACAGGTTGATACCAGTTGGGAATCGCTGGCGGATGCGTTCGGCACGATTCTCTCGAAGTCGGATCTGAGTGGCGTAGCGATTCTGGCCGAGCCGACATCGTCTCCCAGCCTGTTCCGTTTGCAGCGAGAGTTCATGAATAAGGGCGGGGCGTGGTTCACATTCGCTCCCGTCGCCGATGACAACAAGCGCGAAGGCAGCAAGCTTGCGTTTGGAAAACCTCACCGTGCCAACTACGCGTTGGACAAAGCAAAGGTCATCGTGTCGTTGGACGCGGACATCCTTGGCCAAGACCCTGCCGGAGTCGCAAACAGTTTCACCTTTGCCATGGGGCGCGATGTCGACAGTGCCAAAGGCATGAGCCGACTGTATTCGGTCGAGAGCCAGTTCAGCGTAACAGGTGCCGCAGCCGATCATCGCTTGTCGTTGCCATCGCAACGCATTATCGAATTCGCCGGTGCGTTGGCAGCAGCCATCCGCGCGGGTAAGACGGAAGTCGATGCGTCTTTGCCGTACCGAAAGAAGATGCTCGCTGCGATGGCGTCCGATCTGCTGACACACAAAGGCGAAGGCGTGATCGTGGTAGGCGAACGCCAACCACCCGTGGTCCACGCCGTTGTGCATCGCTTGAACGAAGAGCTTGGCAATGTCGGGAAAACGGTTTTGCTCAGCGAGCTACCGGATGCCGATCGTGTTTCAACACTGGATTCGATCGCCGATCTGGCTAACCAGATTGATGGCGGACAGGTCAAAAGCTTGGTCATTGTTGGCGGGAACCCGGTTTACTCGGCGCCACGTTCGCTGAAGTTTGGTTCGCTGATCGAAAAGCTGGAGCATTCGCTGCATGTGAGTTGCGTCAACAACGAGACCAGTCGCAAATGCCAATGGGTCAGTGCGATGGCTCATCCATTGGAATCATGGCAGGACGGCTACGCGTTTGATGGTTCGGTTTTGATCGGACAGCGGTTGATCAATCCGCTCTTCGGCGGCAAGTCAGATTTAGAAACGCTGTCGGCGTTGATGGGGCTGGAAGAAGTCGACAGCCAGCAGATCGTGCAGAAAACTCACGGCCTTAGCGGATCAGCATGGCAGCAAGCGGTTCATGATGGCTTCATTGCCGATTCCGCGGCAAAGACGGCGACTCCATCCGCCAGCGCGGAAAACTCGATCGATGTTTTCGACGATTGGGCCAAGCCTTGGGACGGCGAAAGCGTTGAAGTCGTTTTCGCGACCAGCAACTCGGTCTACGACGGCCGCCACGCGAACAACAGTTGGCTGCAGGAGCTACCGGACTTCTTCACGAAGATCTCTTGGGACAACGTTGCCAGCGTCAGTCCCGCAACAGGTAAAAAGCTGGGCCTGAAGCAGGGCAAGCTGATGACGCTGAAGATTGAAGGAGCCGAAGTTTCGCTGCCAGTCAATATTCAGCCAGGTCAAGCGGATGGCTCGGTGGGCGTCGAGATCGGATACGGTCGAACGGCTGCCGGTCGCGTGGGAGGTGACGCAACCAAGAACATCGATTCGATTGGAGTCGACGTTTCTCCGTTGCGATCGCTGGACAATTGGTTGCTGGCTTCAAACTTGAAATCGGACGTGATTCAGCCGACCGGGACCAGCTACAAACTGGCTCTGGTGCAGGAACCGTGGACAATCGACGACACGGGCCGCAACGAGATTCAAGCTCGTATGTTCCGCGATGCCGACAAATCAGAAACCAAGCGTAGTGCCTTGCTTCGCGAGGGTTCATTCGAAAGCTTCAACGAGTTCCTCAAGAAGCATCCGATGGACGAAAGCCATGGCCACGACGGTCATGATCATCATGACGGCGACAAGGATCACGCCTCTGGACTAAAGAAGGGCCAGCTTCCGATTATCGGCCAGGTCAGTTTTACTCGACCGGAAAAGGACGCCCACGCTGCCGACGATTCTCATGAAGGCGAAGACGCCCATCATGACGAACACGCTCATCACGCTCCGCAATGGCCTGAAGCGTTCCACATGCATCATGAGCTGTTCGACCTGACGCCCGGCTCACGTCAGATGTACGCTAACGAAGATCCGACCACCACCAACGTGTGGGGCATGTCGATTGACTTGAACAAGTGCATCGGCTGCAACAGTTGCGTGGTTGCCTGCCAATCGGAAAACAACATTCCGGTTGTCGGCAAAGCCGATGTGTGGCGCGGGCGTGAAATGCACTGGATGCGAATCGATCGCTATTACGGCGACAATTTGTACAACGAAGCCGCGATCGAAGACGGCGACAAGCAAATCGTGCACCAGCCGGTGACCTGTCACCATTGCGAAAATGCTCCGTGCGAGACCGTGTGCCCAGTGGCGGCCACCGTTCACAGCAGCGAGGGCTTGAACGACATGGTTTACAACCGTTGTATTGGTACTCGATATTGCGGAAACAACTGTCCTTACAAGGTTCGTCGCTTCAATTTCTTCAACTACGCAGACGCGAAGACATTCCTCAAGTACCCGGGTGCTGACAACCTTCAGCCGGGTGATCGCGATCTGCAGCACTTGATGATGAACCCGGAAGTCACGGTTCGAAGTCGAGGCGTGATGGAGAAATGCACTTACTGCGTGCAGCGAATTCAGAACACCAAGATTCAGGCAAACAACGAAGGTCGTCGGCCTATCGGTCCAAACGAAATCACGACCGCATGTCAGGATGCGTGTGCGACCAAGGCGATCAAGTTCGGCGATTTACACGACCCGGAAAGCGATGTTGCGAAGGCTCACGCCAATCCGCGATCGTACGTGATGCTTGAGGAACTGAACAACCGTCCGCGAACCAAGTATCTGGCTCGTGTTCGCAACGTTCATCCGGCCTTGATGGACTTCGACGATCGAGATTCGATTCCAAAATACCTGCATGGCAGCGACGGACACGACCACCATGAAGGCGGCGGCGATCACGACCATGATCACAAAGACCATGATCATGATCACAGCGAAGACAAAAAAGATGCTTAGTAGATAACTAGAAACAACGTCTGTTCCACTTCGGTGGTCTAACCAAAACATTTGGCGACGAACTTTTAACGAGATAACTCAATGGCTTCGGTCAATCCAGTAATCGATATCGACAACACAAATGAAGAACCGGGCACACGTACCCCGCTGGTTCTGGGCGGCTTGGATTACGCAGGCGTCACGGAAACAGTTTGTGCTCCTTGGGAAGCTGAAAATCCTCCAAAAATTTGGTGGTTGGTTTTTGCAGCGGCCGTTTCGCTGCTGCTTGTCTTGGGCGGTTGCGTTAATCATCTGTTGATGAAGGGCGTCGGCGTCTGGGGCAACAACAACCCGGCGTACTGGGGTTGGCCGATTGTGAACTTCGTGTTCTGGGTCGGTATCGGTCACGCGGGAACGCTGATTAGTGCGATTCTATTCTTGTTCCGACAAAACTGGCGGACGAGTATCAACCGTGCGGCCGAAGCGATGACGATTTTCGCGGTCGTGTGTGCGGGTTTGTTCCCGGGCGTTCACATCGGTCGCGTTTGGGTTTTCTACTGGCTGTTCCCGATCCCGACCGAGCACTTGGCGATGTGGCCAAACTTCCGCAGCCCGCTGCTGTGGGACGTTTTTGCGGTTTCAACTTACGCGACTGTTTCGATCCTGTTCTGGTACATGGGCATGGTGCCGGATATCGCAACCTTCCGCGATCGCTGCAAAACCAAAATTGGCAAGATCGTTTACGGCATCCTTTCACTAGGCTGGACGGGTTCGGCTCGTAACTGGCACCGCTACGAAATCGCTTACACCATCCTTGCCGCCTTGGCGACACCGCTGGTTCTTTCAGTACACACGATCGTTAGTTTTGACTTTGCGGTTTCTCAGTTGCCCGGTTGGCACACCACGATCTTCCCGCCTTACTTTGTGGCGGGTGCGATCTTCAGTGGTTTTGCGGCGGTGGTAACCTTGCTGGTTCCAGCGCGAGCGATCTACGGGCTGAAAAACCTGATCACGTTGCGGCACTTGGAAAACATGAACAAGATCATCATGGCGACAGGCATGATGGTGGGCACGGCGTACGGGATCGAGTTCTTTATCGCTTGGTATTCAGGTGTTCCGAACGAGCAGTTCGCATTCATCAACCGAGCGTTTGGTAACTTCTGGTGGGCTTACTGGATCATGGTGACCTGCAACGTAGTGATCCCTCAACTGTTCTGGATCAAGAAATGCCGAACGACTCCGTGGATCATGGTGGTCATCTGCATCTTCGTAAACATCGGTATGTGGTTCGAACGATTCGTGATCACGATCACGTCATTGTGTCGCGACTTCGTGCCATCCAGCTGGGCTTATTTCCATCCGACCGGCGTCGACATCATGATGCTGATTGGAAGTTTCGGTTTGTTCACGACCTTGTTCCTGTTGTTCTGTCGATTCCTGCCGGTGATTGCGATGGCAGAAGTCAAAAGTATCATGCCTCATGGTGATGAACATCATTAATCGATCCAACTAAGTCCCAACAAAATACTAAACCCGGAGCCTTGCGGACGCTCTGGTGTCGCGATTTGTTCCGCAAAGAGAAATAAACGTTATGGCAAATAAAAACGACAACGATTCGAAACTGGTCGGTTTGCTGGCTCAGTTCGACGATCCGGATTCGCTGGTCAACGCTTGCAATGAAGCTCGCTTGGCCGGTTACAAATCGATGGATGCGTACAGCCCGTTTCCGGTGCATGGCATCGATCCGGCGATCGGGATTCAGCGCACCTTGCTGCCGTTCCTCGTTTTCTGCGTTGGATTCGGAGCCTGTTTTGTCGGCCTTGGCATGCAGTACTACACCAACGCCGCCGACTGGTCACCGATTTTTCCTGGTTACGCTTTCAAGATCAGTGGTAAGCCGATCTTTAGTCTGCCGGCTAACATTCCGGTCACGTTCGAAATCATTGTGCTCTCAAGTGCGTTTGCGACTTTCTTGGGAATGTGGGGCTTGAACAAGCTTCCAATGTTCTCCAATCCGTTGCACCGCATTTCTCGGTTCAAGCGAGCGACGAACGACAAGTTCTTCCTGATGATTGAAACGAAGGATGAGAAATTCAATCGCAGTGAAACCGAATCGCAATTGAATCAATGGGGTGCGGTGGCGATCGAGGAATGCCGCCAGGACTTGACCGACACTCAGCTCCCTTCGTGGGTCCGCCTAGTTGGTTTGCTGGGTGTGTTCTTGCTGCTGTTGCCACCAGTGATGATCTTCCGAAATCTGGGCATGACTAGCCGGCATCCGCGTCTTCACGTCGTTCCCGACATGGACTGGCAGCACAAGCAGAAAACACAGGTACTTAGTCCGGTGATGGAGAACGGTGACTATCTGTTCACCGACGAACGAGCCATGAGAAAGCCGGTCGATGGAGCCATTGCTCGCGGGCAGTTGGAAGTTGACTCGGAGATGTTCCGTGGCATCAAGAAAGATTTCAAAGCCGCAGCAAGTTCCGCGAAGACTCAAGCTCGCTTGGTATCTGCTTCCTTAGAAGATGACGCTCCCGCTGGCGAGCCAGCAGCAGAAGACGTTTCGATGTGGCTGACCAAGTTTCCGGAAGGAATCACGGTCGACCAAGCGTTTGTCGAACGCGGCCAACAGCGTTTCAACATTTACTGCTCGGCCTGCCACGGTTACGACGGTAACGGAAATGGCTTGGTCAACCAGCGAGCAATGGCGTTGGGTGCCAACGGACAAGCTCAATGGACAGCGGCCAAATCGATGCACGACGCGACGGTAAAAGACGACGCAAAGAACCCGCTGGGTCGCATTTTTGACACGATTACAAATGGTCGGAACACGATGGGCCCCTACGGAGCTCAGATTCCAGCCGAAGATCGCTGGGCCATTGTGGCTTATGTAAAAGCGTTACAGCAAACTGGCATCCAACCCGTGGTGGCTGGGGCAAGTAAATCAGCGGACGCAAATGACGAACAAAAAACCGATGCCGATGGCGGCGCGGACGACGAAGGAAAAACCAGCTAGTTGCAACGGCTGGGCATTTTCAAACATACCGGAATAAAAACTGATCCACTGGTGGGAATCACTGTTTCCCCGAAACGAACTCGATCATGCACGAAACTCGACCTGCAAAAATTACCTCGGACGTTGTCACGCTCAACGACGGTCACCTCAAAGCGATGCCGCTGTTGCTAATCGTTGGCGCGATCGGCTTGGGTGTGTCCTTGCTGCTGACAGGATTCGACTTCGAACGATTCTCGTTCATTTACCTAGTGAACTTCTGCTTCGTGCTGTCGATTTCGCTGGGCTGCATGTTCTTTGTGATTATCTCGCACCTGACACGAGCCGGTTGGAACGTCACGGTTCGACGTTTGGCGGAATTGTTTGCCATGTGCACTCTGCCGTTAGGAATACTGTTCTTGCTGATCTTGATCCCCGTGCTGTTTGGATCGAGTTCGGTTTACTCTTGGAATACGCCAGGCTGGTCGGCTCACACACCCGAACAAGCCGCCATCATTGCTGATCTCCCGACAGAGATACGACCTCCGATTGAACAAGACAAAGGCAGCTACCTGAACTCGGGGTTCTTCGCCGTGCGAGCGATTGCATACTTCTTGATCTGGGGCGCCATGGGTTGGTTCTTCCTGAAGACGTCATTGACGCAAGACGAATCGGGGGACGTTGGTCTGACCAAACGCATGCAGGCGTTGTCAGCCCCCATTTTGATTTTATTCGCGGTCACGATCGTATTCAGCTCATTCGATTTCGAGATGTCGCTTTCGCCGTTGTGGTTCAGCACTATGTTCCCTGTTTACTTTTTCGCCGGGGCGTTCATGAGTGGCTTGATCACCATCACGCTGACCGGGATGTGGTTGCAAAAAAACGGGCGGGTCACCGACGAGATCACAACCGAACACTATCACGATCTTGGCAAACTCACGTTTGGCTTCATCGTGTTTTGGGGGTACATCGCCTTCAGTCAGTTTATGCTGATCTGGTACGCAAACATTCCAGAAGAAACATTCTGGTACCGTTACCGTATGGAAGGTGGCTGGGGAATCTGGTCTTTGATCTTGGTCGCCGGACACCTGTTCATTCCGTTCTTGGCAATCATGGGTCGAACCGCCCGGCGTAATCGCTCGTTCCTTGCGGGTGCCGGCGTCTTCTTGCTGGTGATGCACTGGTTCGATCACTATTGGTTGATCATGCCTGAAATGAATCAGTACACGAATTCTTTCACTTTCAATCCATTGGTCGACATTCCATGTGCAATCGGGATGATTGCGATCTATCTCGCAATTTTCTGCTTTGTGGCAAAAAACCGACCACTGGTTCCCCTGAAAGATCCTCGACTGGGCGAGGCGTTGAACCACGCGGTTCATTAATACATGCTGGCGTCAGACACAATGTCACACGCCACGAAACGATTTTCACCTAAAATAACTACACGGTCTTTTTCGACGATCTCGATCATGAGCCATTCAAACGATTCAACCAACGCCGATACCGCCGACAATCGTCCAAGTTACGATGACGTCAACACTCCGGTTATTATTCTGATCGGAGCCATCAGCGCAATTGTGACCTTGTTGGTCGTGATGTTCGTTCAGGGACTTTGCTACCACCTACAAAACAGCTACGCGAGCCACCGAGCTTCTAAGGTCGACCATCTGCCGTCCCGTGAAGTTGTTGCGGCTCAGAAGAAAGTACTTGAAGGTGGCGAAGGAGTCACCGCGATCAGTGAAGCCATGACAAAAGTCGTTGGCATTTACGGAAAGTAAAACGGTCGGCCGAAATCTTTGGCCGCTACGATTTGACGTTTGTTCAAAGAACTATGAAATCCTCAAGCAAAACCAGAAAAGTATCACAGGAACGCTCATTCGTGTTCTTCTGGTTGAGTTGCGCGACCTTGTTGGGATTGGTGCTGGCGAGTTCAGTGAAAGCGGAAACGGAAGCGGAAACCTCATCGGACAACTCCACATCGGAGAATACGGCTGCAGAAACCGCTCCTTCCGATGATCCCTACGGCATCAACAAGAAGCCTAAAGTTTCCGAAGGCATTGGGGTCGACGATCACATTGGCCAGTTTGTCTCGGGAGACCAAGGCTTTGATGATCACAACAACAACCATGTCCGCTTCGGCCATTTCTTCGATGGCAGTCAGCCGGTGATGTTGTCTTTCAATTACTCTAACTGCCCGAAATTGTGCAGCGTTCAGCTTCAGAACATGACCAGCAGCCTGCGAGAAATCGATTTCGAAGTTGGTAAAGATTTTCAGCTTGTCTCGGTCAGCATCGATCCTAACGAGCAGACATCGCGAGCCCGAGCCACACGTGAAAAATTCATGGGCCAGTACAACCGTCCGGACAGTGAATCGGGCTGGAACTTTCTGACCGGAGATCGCGACCAGATTGAATCACTGACCAACGAGTGCGGGTTTCGTTACAAGTACGTTCGCGAACAGAAACTGTACTCGCATCCTCCCGTGTTCATCCTCCTTTCGCCGAAAGGGAAGATCGTCCGATACATCCACGGGCTCAAATACGACCCAGTGACGATTCGCCGTGCATTGATCGAGTCGGCCGAAGGCAAGATTGGTTCACCCATCAATCAACTGGCTTACGGGCTGGGCTGTTTTGTGTTTGACGAATCAACCGGCAAATACACCATGCAAGCGATGGCGATCATGCGAATCGGTGCCGGTTTAACGGCCGGCCTGCTGGTTTTGTGCTTGGCTCCGTACTGGTTTTTGAGCAACCGGAAAAAGGCACTAGCAGACAATAACGAACCGACTCCCGAATCCGCAGCCGTGCCGCAGCAACTTTGACGCTGACTTGAGCAACTCCCGACTAATACCCATACACTTTCACACGACTTAATTCACATGAACTGGCAAATCCCAACTTTGTTCGGACAAACCAAAACCGTTTTAGAACGCGTTCAGGAAACGACTCTGCCCGGAACCACCGTGCCGCAATCGTCGATCGAGCGACCAGAAACGGGTGTCACATACTGGTTCCCAGAATCAGCGTCGACCTTCGCCGATGGCGTGGACGATCTGTACATGTTCATTTTCTGGGTGTCGACCGTTTTCTTTATCGCAATCGTCGTTGCGATGGTCTATTTGGTCTTCAAGTACAAGCGTCCCAAAAGCGGCGAGATCGTGGTCGAGCCAAGCAGTTCCCACAACACGAACCTTGAAATCGCATGGTCGGTACTCCCAAGTATCTTGCTGGTTCCAATGTTCTGGTGGGGCGCAACCGGATACTTTGACTCGCGTATTCCCAGTGACGACGCCGAGGAAATCCTAGTTACGGCCAGCCGGTACAACTGGTTGTTCACCTATCCTAATGGAGACAGCTCCGCCGAATTGCACCTTGTTCGTGACAAACCTGTCACGCTGAAGATGCAATCCAACGACGTGCTGCACAGCATGTTCGTTCCGGCGTTTCGTCAGAAGATGGACATCGTACCGGGTCGATATACCTACGCCTTCATTGTCCCGAACAAGCTTGGCCAGTTCCGCCTGTCGTGCACTGAGTACTGCGGCGAAGGTCACTCGAAGATGCGGACGTTGGCCGAAGTTCACATCAGCGAAGAAGATCGCAAAGCGAATACTGAGTGGATTAAAGCGGAACACCTGCCTTGGGAAAACGGCGAACGCATCTACAAGATCCATTGCTCTGGTTGTCACCGAATCGACGGCCAAGCAGCCACTGGCCCCGCGTTAAATCTGACTTGGGGACGTAAAGGAAAAGCCCACAACGGTGATCCGATCGAAGCAAACGACCAGTACATCAAAGAGTCGATTGAGTATCCGGCTAAAGTGGTCGTTGAAGGCTTTGGACCCGTTTCCAAAATGAACTCGTTCAAGGGAATCCTAAATCAGGAAGACATTGCTCACGTCACTGCCTACCTGAAGCACCTGCAACCAGATTCCACGGGAACAACTGAAGCCGTTTCGACGACTGACGATGCAGAAAAAGTAGAAGCAGAAGCCAACGACACATAAGAAGTCAGTAAACCGGAAGCGTAAGTTTCCAAACCGATTTAGTTAAAAACACCAAGACGATACCGAGCCACCTTTTTATCACGGCTCACAACGTTCCGATCGACCCGATGGTCGGTCAACAAATACGAGGTTGAAATCATGTCAAGTGAAGCCATCCGAAACACTTTCGGCACACCTGAAACACACTTCCTAAACCACGAAAAGGGTTGGAAGTCGTGGGCGTTCACGCTCGATCATAAGCGCATCGGCATCATGTACCTGATTGGTGTCACGATCGCATTGATCATGGCCGGTGTTTTCGCACTGGCGCTGCGGACCCATCTGTGGTCATTTGATGGCACCGGACCAGTCAAACTTTCCAACGCAGCCTACAACCAGATGTTCACCCTTCACGGTGCGATCATGGTTTTCGCGTTTATCATCCCCAGTGTCCCAGCGGCTCTTGGGAATATCGTGTTGCCCATGATGCTGGGTGCGAAGGACGTTGCTTTCCCTCGGATGAACCTTGCTAGTTTCTACCTGTGGATCGCTGGAACCGGTTGCCTGCTGTTTGCCATTCTGTTCGGCAACGGATTGGATACCGGCTGGACATTTTACACACCCTACAGTATCGAAACGGAAACCGGAGTCATTTACGCGACCTTCGGCGCGTTCATCCTAGGCTTTAGTTCGATCTTCACCGGGCTGAACTTCCTAGTCACGATCAATACCATGCGAGCCAAAGGGCAGACTTGGTTCAAGCTGCCGTTGTTCCTGTGGTCGTTGTATGCCACGTCAATCATTCAGGTATTGGCGACTCCTGTTTTGGGAATCACGCTGCTGATGTTGATCGCGGAGAAAACGATGCACATCGGAATTTTCGATCCGAAGTACGGCGGTGACCCGGTTCTGTTCCAGCACTTCTTTTGGTTCTACAGCCATCCGGCCGTTTACATCATGATTCTGCCTGCGATGGGAGTCATCAGTGAATTGATTTCCGTCTACAGCCAGAAGAAGATCTTCGGTTACTCGTTCATTGCGTTTTCCAGTATCGCGATCGCTTTGTTGGGCTTCCTTGTCTGGGGACACCATATGTTCACCAGTGGTCAGTCTCAGGTTGTGACGCTGATCTTCAGTGCGATCACGTTCACGGTTGCGATTCCGTCAGCGGTGAAAGTATTCAACTGGTTGGCGACCCTGTACAAGGGATCCATCCTGCTTTCGACACCCATGTGTTACGCCCTGTCGTTCATCTTCCTGTTCGGCATCGGTGGTTTGACTGGACTGTTCCTAGGAGCGTTGTCGGTCGACATTCACTTGCATGATACCTACTTTGTGGTGGCTCACTTTCACTTCGTGATGGTGGGTGGAACATTGACGGCCTTGCTGGGCGGCGTGTTCCACTGGTGGCCCAAGGTATTTGGCCGCATGTACAACGACTTCTTGGGGCGGGTTTCCTGCTTCCTTGTTTTCGCCGGCTTCAACCTGACGTTCTTCCCTCAGTTTGTGATGGGTGCTCGCGGGATGCCACGACGCTATGCGACTTACGATCCTGAGTTTCAGATCTTCCATCAGTATTCGACGATCGGAGCCTTTATTCTGGGTTTCGGAATCGTGATGGCTTACGGCGTACTGCTTTACGCCGCCTTCCGAGGCCCTCGCTGCGGAAGTAACCCGTTCCGAGCGGCTTCGCTTGAGTGGCAGTCGAGTTCACCGCCTGACTTCCACAACTTTACTCACAAAGTCGTCATGAACGATCCTTATGATTTTGACTCACAAGTTTACGACGAAGAATTAGACACCTACGTTCCCCGTGAGTTGGCTCAGCCGACCAAACCGGCGGAAACGCCTGAACCTGTATCAGAAAAATCAAAACACTAAACGCTCGTACGAGCCAAACGTTTTGTTGACCTTATTTGTTTGAAGCAAATCGCAGTCTGTTTGAGATCTGCGTTTTGCCATTTACTGAAACTCAATTTTTCCATTTGATCCGGTCTGTTTACCGACCGTTTTTCGGAGCCTTGCGATGGCAGTTGCCGATTCACACGACACCGCACACGATGACCACCACGACCATGGTGAGTTTATCGCTCATCACTTTGACTCGGCCGAACAACAGTTCGATTCGGGAAAGTTGGGGATCTGGATCTTTCTGGTCACCGAAGTTTTGTTCTTCAGTGGTCTGTTCGTGGCGTACACGCTTTGGCGGAATCACCACCCGGAAGTCTTTGAACAGGCTCATGTTTTCCTCGACAAAATTCTCGGTGGTTTGAACACCGTCGTCCTACTGTTTAGCAGTTTGACAATGGCGTTGGCCGTCCGAAGTGCTCAGCTTGGCAAGAACAAGCAGTGCAGTCTTTACTTGCTGATCACGATGGTCTGTGCCTCAATGTTCTTGGGCGTTAAAGCGGTCGAGTACAGCCACAAGTGGGACATGGGCATTTTCGTCCGTAGCCAATTTGCTTACACCGGCGGGCATGACACGTCCGGGCTGTTTGGATTGTCGCCCTACTTGGTCCAACTGTGTGCGATCCCAACTTTGTTGCTGGTTGGTTGTATTATCGCTGCCGTGATCGGAAAGCTGACCAACAAAGCGTTGTTCGGTAGCTTCATGATCGGCATGACGATCACCGTCGCCGGTTTTTTCTTGGGAGCCGGCAGTGGCGTCGCTTACATGAGCATGTCCGGAGGCGGCACTGGCGGGAGCCACGCGTCCCACGCTTCAGAAGCCCAACCGCTGATGTTGCACGCGATGACGGCTTCAGAAGACGAAAACCATGATCATGAAGGCCACGACCATGCAGATGATCACTCGCATGATCACGCCGATGGTGAATCACACGACCACCACGATGGCGAGCATCATGGCGATGCCCACGCGATGGATCACGGGCCGGATCCTTCGAAGTTCGACCAAGACATCGGCACGTTTTTCAGTATCTATTATTGCATGACCGGGCTGCACGCGATCCACATTATCGGTGGCATCATTGCGTTGGCTTGGTTGTATTGGCGTTCTCTGGCCGCTCACTGGCGACCCGATTACTTTGGTCCGGTTGATTTCGTTGGCCTGTACTGGCACCTTGTCGACCTGATCTGGATTTACCTGTTCCCATTGCTGTATCTGATTGAGTAGTTCAAACCATGGCTGAGCATCACGCTGACCATCCTTCGTTCAACCACCCGGCACCGTTGAAGTTGCTCTACGGAGTTTTCTTCGCGCTGATTGGTTTAACCATCCTAACTGTGGTCGTGTCCTTCGCTGGACTTCCACCTGCGATTGCGTTTCCCGTTGCGATGTTGATTGCAACCGGGAAAGCATTTCTGGTGTGCGCATTTTTCATGCACATGATGTGGGACAAAAGCTTCAATATCCTGTTCTTCCTTTCGTCCGTGTTGTTTGTCAGCCTGTTTATCGGTCTGACGCTTACCGACACATCCGAGTACCAGAATACGATCGACGCTTATCCTCGCGCTGAAGAAGTCGCAACTCCTTAACGATTGTTGATATGCCATGCTGAAGCAATCGATCAGTTTGATTCCGGCGAGGCCTGAACTTTATCAGGCCAAGCTGCTGTTTTATCTGTTCATCGGTTCGCTAGGCATGTTCTTTGTCGCCAGCCTAATTACCTACATCACCGTTCGGGATCAGGCATTTCACCCGGTCGCCAATGCGATCCCCGGTTCGATTTTGACCCAAGGGCCTGACTCTTACCGAGATCTGCGAATCCCCAATACCTTCTGGGTCAGCACCATCCTGCTGGTATTCACCAGCGTCTTTTTGCACCGTGCCTGCTGCATGGTTCGCCGCGAAAAACAGCATCTGTTTCGTCGCTGGCTTGTGATTGCCATGGCCGGTGCGATTGCGTTCACGGTTCTGCAAAGCTTCGGGATGTACGATCTGCTGACCACTCACTTCAGTCAGGATGATGGATCGACCAAAGTCTACGGGATGTCGTTCACGCTATCGTTTATTCACGCCTTGCACGTAGTTGGAGGCATGATCTTCTTGGGCTTCGTTATCCTTCAGGCGTTTCGCAACCGCTACGACCACGAACGTCACTGGGCCGTCGACAACTGTGCCAGCTATTGGCACTTTCTGGATGTCGTCTGGGCCTGCATGCTGATCGTTTTCTTAATCACACGCTGATGAACGTGTGATGGCAAAGACTGCTACGGTTCCGGTTGCAGTTCTTCTTCCGGCGGCCACATGTCTTTTCTTGATAGGACCTCATCGTCAGCGCGGGTCGTGCCTCCGTTCAATCGAGCCAACTCCATTCCAGCCAGCGAATAGTAGTAAAGGTCGGGGCGTCGCGTTAGCATCGAACGTCTGAACCACACTTTCGCCTTCTTATCTTGCCCGCGAATCAGTAACTCTTTGCCAACAAAGTACGCCCCGGTGCTCACGTCGATTGGTCTAATCTTAAGCATTTCCTTTTCAATTTCCGCCAGTTGCTCATCACTAATGTGTTCAGACTGTGCAAGACGTGCAACCGCAATCGCGCAGTCGACCCAATCCTCTTTGTCTTCGCCGGCAGCTTTGTCACTTATAAAATCATCCAACGCTTTGCTGGACGAGGCGTCATCCTTCAACTGTCGCGACAACTGAGAAATCATGATCGAACATGTGTATGACATGTAGTACGACAACGCTTTTCGATACGCTTTCAAAGCACCATCAACGTCGTCTTCCATCAGCCGAAAAACAGCCGTTTTGACCCACTGGATTCGGCTGCGGTGGTCCTTGGAGCTACGAGCTTCAAACGTGGCAGCGACTTTTCGCGCCGCCGCCAAATCGCCTCGACCATTGCGGCGACACCACAAGTACCAATATTCCCAGCGGAGGGATGGATAGCTGGTACTAAGCGCTTGCGCCCACCGCTCCGATTCTTCCCACAACGCCAGTTGCTCGGTCAATTCGCAAGCAGTTTTTAATCCCCACGCTGCATATGTCTCTCCGGCAATGCGAGCATGAGGCAGAGCTTTCTGATACATGTTTTGTACCATCAGCCCGTTTGCAAGAGACTGATGAATCCGAGCTCCCCTCAAGCCGATGGGATCCGTTTCCAAATAGTCAACGCAGGTCTGTTCCCAATTTTTGTAATCTTTCTGATCAAAGTAATGTACGGCCAGAGTTTCTACATTTGTCAAAGCAGGAAGAAGGTCAACTGATTTTTTTAAACATCGTTCTGCATCGACATTTAAATTTATTGCTTGATACGCTTGCCCCAAAAAACAAAAAGCCATCGAGTCCTTTTTGATATTTTCTTCCCATCGTTTCAGTTGTTCTTGGTCGGGATCGATGCCACTGCGGATACACATTCGCCAACCCGCTTCACTGAACTTAGTAAACGTCGTGAATTCCTTTCCCTTCCTTGAGTAATATGCTTTGGAAGTCTCCCTACCATTTGGCCCAGTAGTGAAAAGGCGACGATTGTAGTCGACGGTCGTGTAGTTAAGTCCGATGCCAGACCAGAATTTCTTTGCTAATTCCGGATCAACCCGGTCGGCACAGCGATGGTATCTCCAAATCATTGAAGCCATCTTCAAGGATGGATCCCGCACTTTGATTTTTTTCAAGTGTTCCCAACATTGGTCGGTTTGGGTATCGGTACGGTAGCGATACGAGCGAATGTAGTCGGCGTAGCGATGCTCGCTTACTGATGGAAGCACTTGATTGACCAGCCCATGCATTGAGGATTCAGTTGCGTTCTGGGCAACTTCCAAAACATACCCAGCCTGCACGAATTGCTCTTCTTGGATCAAGCGTCCCAGCACCGACCAAGACAAACCGTTCGTCTGGTCGTACTTAGATTCATCCTCTAGCTCGCTGGAAATATGAGCACCAAGTGGAGTGAATCGAGCATTCAGGTCCAAATCGGGAATGACCTTCTGAGCGAATTTGCGCCTTTGATTGTCGACGGGCAGGAACTCCTTGACGTCGCCCGGAAGATCTTCGAGCAAATCAAGACTTTCCGGCAAGTACTGCCGAAACGCCGCCGGTCCCCAGCTTGCAGCAGTACGAGGAACCTGCAACCCACCGTATTTTGCCATCTCGGCATACATGCCATAGTCAGCCGGTATTTCGGAGACGAATTCGGTAACGGCTTCGAGCACTTTTTCAGGGTAGCGGTTGCCGTCGATCACCTGAAAAGCGAGTCGTCGTGACCACGGTCGCAATTCTTCATGCTGATCCCCCACTTTGATCAGCGCCTGCGAGTCCCATTTCGTGAAGGGTTCCACCAGTAGCTTCCACCGCTCCGCTTTTGAAAACTTGCTGGCTTGATCTTTGTCGCCGCCCGTCACGTCGTCTTGAATTTTTCGAATTTGCTCTAGATCGCTCCAGGCATGGATATCCAACCCGATTACCGAAAGAACGTACGCTCGATGCCACAACGCTTCCATCGTGGCAGCGGGGCCATCGGCAGCACTTACCATTCGCTCGGCAAACAGCAGCGCACGGGCAGCAAATGCCGCCTCGCTGGATGAGTAATGATGACGCGTCAGAGAATTCAGTTGGGCGTAGCCTCGTGCTAGTAATCCATGGCGAATAGCAGAGTTGTTTGTCTCAGCAACGTTTCCATGAATTTTTCTCAACGCACCAAATAGTTTGACGAAATCAGCCTCCATTAAACCTTGGGACAAAGTCAGTAGTTTTTGTTCATCTTTGACATCTTGAGCCGCCTTTTTCTTCGCGGGCCGAACACCTGCTAATTTCAGTGCATCAACAAAGTCGCTCCTAGCCGCCTGCTCCAAAACAGGTGCTGCCGTCAAGTAGATTTGATGACGCTTGGTCTCGGAAAAATAAATGTGCTTCCAAAGCGGTTCGCTATTCCAGAGTTCATCAGAAATTGGCGTAGGTTCATTCGTCTTCGGATCTAGCGATCGTCTAAAAAGCTTGACCCAAATCCTCTTCCTTTTGGGTGTCATGTTTCTCAACAAGACAGCAAGATGAACAACTTCAGCGTCATCGTCTGAGGGCATGGCTTCGTCTAGGCTCCCATCACGAACAACAACGCCCAGTTCTTCCTCACACGCGATGATGAGTGCCTGCCTTGCTAACTCACGTCCAAGCTGACTTGTTCTGTCCTTATTCTCTTTTTTGTGAGGCAAGAACTCCGTGTGTAGATAGACGA